>NZ_JAIUHP010000003.1:0-363252 GCF_020165175.1 Mesorhizobium sp. CA16 | reverse complement strand
TGGCGGCGCGTCCTTGGCCCAGTCATAGACCACGTCGCCGGTGCGGGTGACGAGCTGGGTGATGCCGTGGCGCGAGCCGACGAAACCGTTCTGCGCAAAGACGCTGTAGCCCGTCGCCTGGTCCATTACCGTCATGCCGGATGTGCCGAGCACCATGGTCTTGTGGGATTCCAGTGGCGATTCCACGCCCATCGATTCGGCCATCGCCTTGATCGGCCCGATGCCGAGGTAATCCTTGGCGAGCCGCACCGGCACCGTGTTGATCGACTTGGCGATCGCCGTGAGCAGCGTCACGTTGCCGGCCGATCCGCCGCTGTAATTGTGCGGCGACCAGCTGCCCCAGCTGATTGCGCCGCCGGAAACCACCGAGTCCGGCGTGAACCCGTGCTCCATCGCCGTGGCGTAGACATAAGGTTTGAAGGATGAACCCGTCTGGCGCAGAGCCTTGGTGGCGCGGTTAAACTGGCTGGTGCCATAGTCCCGTCCGCCGACGATGGCGCGCACCGCGCCGTTGGTCTCGATCACCACCACCGCGCCTTCGGTGACATTGTATTCCTTGCCGAACTGGCGAAGATGGAACTCGACCGACTCCTCGGCCGCCTTCTGGATGTTGGCATCGAACGTGGTGTGGGCGACCAGCGAGTGCTGGCCAGGCTTGGCGATCTTCTTGACCTCGTCGAAGGCCCAATCGAGGAAATAATCCGGGCTCTTCTGCTCGCCGCGATCGACGACGTCGGCCGGATGCAGACGCGCCTGCAGCACCTGGCCCTCGGTCATGAAACCGGCATCGACCAGGTTTGACAGCACCACATTGGCGCGGGCACGGGCCGCCGGCAGGTTGATGTGCGGGGCGTATTTGGTCGGCGCCTTGAACAGGCCGGCCAGCATCGCCGCTTCGGCAAGGCTCAGATCCTTGACGCTCTTGCCGAAATAGAAATCCGCCGCCGCCTCGATGCCGAACGTGCCGCCGCCCATATAGGCGCGGTCGAGATAGAGCTGCAGGATCTCTTTCTTGGACAGGTTTGCTTCCAGCCATAGCGACAGGAAGGCTTCCTTGATCTTGCGCTCCAATGTGCGCTCGTTGGAGAGAAACAGGTTCTTGGCGAGCTGCTGCGTGATGCTGGAGCCGCCCTGGACCACGGAGTTGGCGCGCACATTCTCGAAGATCGCGCGCGACAGGCCGAGGACATCGATGCCGTAATGGTCGAAGAAACGCCGGTCCTCGGTCGCCAGCACCGCCTTGATGACGATGTCGGGCATCTCGTCGACCGGCACTGAATCGCGCTGGATGATGCCGCGCTGGCCGATCTCGTTGCCGTAGCGATCCAGGAAGGTCACGGCGAAATCGCCCTGGCTGCGCCAGTCGCCGGTGGTGATGTCGAAGGCGGGCATGGCGAGCGCGAGCAGCACCACGAAGCCGCCGGCGCCCATGGTGAAACCTTCGCTCAGCACCTCGATGACCGTGCGGCGCCAGCCATGCACCCGGAAACGGCGGGAAAAAATGGTCGCCGCTTCCCAGAATTCGCGGGCCTTGAAGCCGATTTCGTAGAGCGAGCTATCGAACCAAGCGTCGACGCCGAGCAGCGCCGAAGCGATGCGGCCTCTTCTCCTCTTGCGTGGTTTCGAAGGACTTGCCATTCCGACTTCCGCCCCAACGCCCTTTCGCCCGAAAACAGCATGCGGGCAGTTTCAGGGTGGCACCCTGTCAAACTATTTGACCATTTTATCACCGCTCACAAGGGCAGCGAAGCCACAGCACGAGCTTTGTTGATTGGAGGTGTGCTGGCCGTCAACGGCCGATCGATATCACCGCGCCGCGATGGCTCGCATAAAATGCGCCACATCCGACGCGGTCGGTTCCTGGCCGATGAAGGATCGCTGATGGGCGGCAAGATGGCTGACGCGCGCCTTGCCGCATCGAGGCGTCTGTCACACGAGGTTGGCCCATTCTTGCCGCGCGAATTCATAGACTTGCACGATCATGCTCCGGGGTGCTCTCGACCCGTTCATCTGAACGGCCGGCGCCACGGGAGGCAGCTGTGGTGCTTGGAAACCGCACGTCCAGCATATGTTCGACAGCATTCCATCTAGCCTCTTGGTACCGACGAAAGGCGAAGACGCTGACGGCGAATACCAACATGCCAATTCCGGTTGCCGGAACGATACCCAGGACTGCGACGGCTTTCGCCAGCACGCCGGCGAAAACACCTGCGATGACACTGGCGACGACGCTCACCATCCCCGCTGTGCTCATGAATGACTGCCAGTGGGAGGAGCGAAGGGCTTTGCTGACGAGCAATGCCTCGTCGTCGTGACGGGAGTGGATCAAGTATTTCTCCACGCCTGGAGCCGTCTCCACGAAATAGTGCCGGATGCGAGCCATGCCACGTGCGAGGACCATGTCCTCGATTGCGACTTGGACCGCCCGAACGAAGGTCACGATACCGATGAAATACAGGCAGGGAAGCAGGATCAGACTGAAAAAAACGAATGGCTGCCCCATGCGCGTTACTTGAGCGACGAATGCCAGCGCGACGGTCGCGCTGGAAACGGCGGTCAGGAAAAGGTCTGCGCGCGAATTGGCTTCCTGGATGGTGGCCGACCGCGCCGTCTGCAACACGAAATGTTCGGTCGTGAGGCATTGCAGGGTTTGATCGCTGGTTTTGTCCTGGCCCGTCGTCATTGGATGCCGTCAACTCGCTGCCTTGAAATGACGCGGCTTTGTGATGGACCTTGAACTGAAACAATCTTTAATTGTTCCAAAATGCATCCGATTCTTCGTTTCGGAAGGTCGCGAGACGTGGGTGTCCGACGATCGTCGGGTTGAACGAACAGATAGGAACCTCAGCGCCGGCAGGGTGCGTTGCTGCACGGTCGCTAAGAGCGTCGCCCTGGCGTTGCTCGATGACGGTTTCGCCGGGGAGGGGACTGAGCTTTCCATACACATTGTCGTGGTCGAACGGCCGGCGCGCGTCATCGCGGCCTCGCCCTGCGACGCCGAAGGCAAGGCGATGCGGCAATGAGGAGGAACCGCCATGATTGAGGAAGCCGCACGCGATCTCAGGCGCGAGCGCCGCCGGGGACGCACCGGGGAGGCCGGCAGCGAGTCGAGCCGCCATCCGAATTACCGGTCACTGAAGAACCCGTTCCTGCCGCAGCCGATCTTTTCCGACGATCAGGTCGCGGCCATCCACGCTACCGCGCTGCGCGTGCTGGAGGAGCTAGGCATCAAGGTGCTGCTACCCGAGGCGCGGACGATCTACGGCAAGGCCGGTGCATTGGTCGACGAAGACAGCCAGATGGTCAGGATCGGTCGCGACATGGTCGAAGCCGCGCTCGCCTCGGCGCCGCGCAAGATTCCGGCTCTCGGCGGCGACCGCTCCCGCGACCTGACGCTCGAGCTCGGCTCGATGACCTTCCTGGCCGGCTCCGGAGCCCCTAATGTCACCGATCTCGAGCGCGGCCGCCGGCCGGGCACGCTCCAGGCCTTCGAGGAATTCATCAAGCTGGTTCAGCATTTCGACGTCCTGCATATGCTCGGGCCTTGCGTCGAGCCGCAGGAACTCGACAACCGCTTCCGCCACTATGCCGTCAACCGGGCGCAACTGACGCTGTCGGACAAGTTCCCCTTCGTCTTCGCGCGTGGCACGCCGCAGGTCGAGGACGGCTTCGAGATGATCCGCCTGGCGCGCGGCCTCTCGCAGGACGAGTTCCGCGCCGGTGCCTATTGCTACACCGTCATCAACACCAACTCGCCGCGCCAGCTGGATATCCCGATGGCGCAAGGCATCATCGACTTCGCCAAGGCCGGCCAGGTGCTGGTCATCACGCCTTTCTGCCTGGCGGGCGCGATGGCGCCGATCACGGTCGCCGGCGCGCTGACCTTGCAGCATGCCGAGGCGCTCGCCGGATTGACGCTGGCCCAGATCGCGCGGCCTGGCGCGCCGGTGGTCTATGGCTCCTTCTCGTCCAATGTCGACATGAAGTCTGGCGCTCCGGCCTTCGGCACGCCGGAGCACGTCAAGGCGACGCTTGGGGCGGGGCAGCTAGCTCGCCACATCGGCCTGCCCTGGCGCTCCGGCGGCGGCAGCGCCGCCAATGTCTCCGATGCGCAGGCCGCGCACGAGACCCAGTTCGCGCTGTGGGGCTCGGTGCTGGCCGGCGCCACCGTCTGCATCCACGCCGCCGGCTGGCTGGAAGGCGGTCTCAGCGTCTCGCTGGAGAAGCTGATCACCGACGTCGAGGCGCTGCAGACGGTCGCCGAGCTTTGCGCCACGACGCCGGGCGACGAGGATGCAATTGGCTTCGAAGCGATTGCCGAAGTGCAGCCCGGAGGTCACTTCTTCTCGGCCGCCCACACCATGACGCGCTACCGCAGCGCCTTCTACGAGCCGCTGGTGGCCGACTGGTCGAACTTCGGCAATTGGACGCAAGCTGGCGGCAAGACAGCCACGGAGCGCGCGACCGGCATCTGGAAGCGGATTGTCGCCGACTTCCAGCCGCCGGCCACCGCTGCCGCCGCCGCGGGAGTGCTCGACGAGTTCATTGCCAGGCGCACCGAAGAAGGCGGCGCGGCTCCGGTCTCATGATTTGACTAAAACATAATAAATTCTAGACCTTCGCCCTTCACGCTATACTCAAATCGATTTGCGATCTGGCATCGGATCGCGAGCGCGGCTACGCTGCCGGAATTGGCTGCGGCGCGGAGACATGTTGGCGATGGACTGTAGATGACGGCGCCTGGCGATTTGATGCAGGCCTTGTTCCTGAGGCTGAAGACCGATGAGTCGCTGTCGGCGCTGCTTGGCGGCGCGGGCCTGCTCGAGCAGGCGAGCGACAAGGCCGCCTTTCCGCACGTCACATATGGCCGCACCAGCGCCTTCGACCTCGAGACCGGCGTCGACAACGACAATGACCAGCTGGTCACCTTGCACGTCTGGTCGAAAGCCCAGGGCGAGGCCGAGACACGCCTCATCATGGACAGCATCAAGGCGAGCCTCGATGGCGCGGCGCTGTCCATTGGCCCGCGCGGCCAGACGCGCCTGTCCCTGGAATTCGCCGAGGCGCGCTATGACGAGGATCTTGCAGTCTATCATGGATTGCTGCGCTTCCGCGCGCTGACCCAGGAAAGTGCATAGAGTGTGTTGAGATTCAGGTCAGGCCGAGTCGGAGTCGAAGACGGGCGCGAAGCGACCAAACTGGATGGCTTCCGAGAACCGGCGCGGAGCGTACTTAAAGTACGTGAGCACCGGAGCGCAGGAAGCCGGCATTTGCAGGCCAGCCTCACCTGAACATCAACACACCCTAAAGCTGCGCCTGGATCGCGGCCTTGTCGATGACCGACCAGACCTCCCTTATGCGGCTGTCGTGGAATTCGTAGAACACGTTCTCGGCGAAAGAAACCCGCCTGCCGTGGACCGGCAGGCCGAACAGCACGCCTTTGGGATGGCAGTCGAAATGCAGGCGCGCCGCCACGCGGGGCGGCTCCGAGATCAGAAGCTCGACGTTGAAGCGCAGGTCGGGAATGGCCTCGAAATCGCCTTCCAGCATGCGCCGATACCCCGACAGCCCGATCGTCTCGCCATTATACTGCACCTCCTCGCCGACGAACCGGCCGAGATTGCCCCAGTCCTGCTCGTTAAGGCAGACGATGTAGCCCCGGTAGAGATCGGCAATATCCTCACGCGTCATCGCATCCTCCCATGGCCGTCCGGCGTTTCTACACTAGGTAGCGCGGGGCACGGAATCGGCAGGCCGAAAAGCGTAGCGGACCGACTGATTTTCCGGCTATGAATTTGCACCCGGGCTTGGGGGAGCGTTGGCGTCCATAGGGGGTGTGGCGGGCATGGATTTTCGATCGTTCACCGTTCATTTCACGTTCAGCCCATATGCGTTAGAACCGTGATCATGAAAAAGTTTGGCCCTCATCTCCGCAAAGCAGTGCTGGCGCTTGCCGCAGCCGGCCTCTTTGCGTCGCAGGCGATTGCCCTGCCGGTCACCGAGCCGTCGGTCGATCGGCCGGTGGTGCTCGCCGCCAGCGATTGCTACGCCATCGGCCAGCAGGTCGCCGCGCAGAATGGCGGCACGCTGGCCAAGGCCTCGCAGGCGACGCGGGGCGGCCAGCAGGTCTGCGTCATCGTCGTTCTGGTTCCCGGCAAGGAAGGCCAGCGTCCGCGCCGCTCGGAAATCGTCGTTCCGATGGGCTGACCCTGTCGTTTCCCAGGCTGGCGGAATCGGCCTATAGGTCTACCCAACAACAGGCTTCAACCCCATGCGCGTGCTCGTCGTCGAGGATGACAAGGATCTCAACCGGCAACTGGCCGACGCGCTGGTCGATGCCGGCTATGTGGTCGACCGCGCTTATGATGGCGAGGAGGGGCACTTCCTCGGCGACACCGAGCCTTACGATGCCGTCGTCCTCGATATCGGCCTGCCGCAGATGGACGGCATCAGCGTCGTCGAGCGCTGGCGCCGCGGCGGCCGCAAGATGCCGGTGCTGATCCTGACCGCGCGCGACCGCTGGAGCGACAAGGTGGCCGGCATCGACGCCGGCGCCGACGATTATGTGACCAAACCCTTCCACATCGAGGAGGTGCTGGCGCGGGTGCGGGCGCTGATCCGCCGCGCGGCCGGCCATGCCTCGTCGGAACTCACCTGCGGGCCGTTGCGCCTGGACACCAAGGCGTCCAAGGCCGATGTCAACGGCGTGCCGCTCAAGCTCACCTCGCACGAGTTCCGGCTGCTCGCCTATCTGATGCACCATATGGGCGAGGTGGTGTCGCGCACCGAGCTGGTCGAGCATCTCTACGATCAGGATTTCGATCGCGATTCCAACACGATAGAAGTGTTTGTCGGCCGGCTTCGCAAGAAGATGGGCATCGACATGATCGAAACCGTGCGTGGCATGGGCTATCGCATGCGTGAGCCGGAGGCGTGACGCGGAACCGCTGAAGCCAACCATGGAAACGCGGCTTTCGAAGCTGCGGCTCTGGCCGCGCTCGCTGACCTTCCGCGTCATCGCCTTTTCCACCATCTGGGCGATCTTGACTCTGGTCGTCATCTTCACCCTCATCACCACGCTTTACCGCCAGGCCAGCGAGCGCGGCTTCGACAGCCTGCTTTCGGCGCATTTGTTCAACCTGATCGGCTCCGTCGGCATTTCCGACAACGGCGCGCTGACCGGCTCGCCTGACCTCGGCGACCTGCGCTTTTCCGAGCCGAATTCCGGCTGGTACTGGTCGGTGGAGCCTGCCTCCGAAGGCGTGCATGGCGAAATCCATTCCTCCTCGATGACGACCTCGCTCCTGTCGCCGAGCGTCGCGGAGGTCCCGTTCAATGCGAACTTCCAGCGCAGCTACTCGATGGAGGGCATCAAGGGCGAGCGGCTCGAAGTGTTCGAGAGCGAGTTCGTGCTCGACGCCAAGAACCGCGCCGCGCGTTTCCGTGTCATGGGCAACCACAGCGAGCTCGAGCAGGAGATTGCGAGCTTCCAGCGTCGCCTGCTCACCTATCTCTCGCTGTTCGGCGTCGGCATGATCGCCATCAATGCCATCGCCATCCTGCTGGGTCTCCAGCCTTTGCGCCGGGTCCGCAATGCGCTCGCAATGGTGCGCGAGGGCACCGCGCAGCGGCTCGACGGCAGCTTCCCGGCCGAGATCGAGCCGCTGGCCAGCGAGACCAATGCGCTGATCGAGAACAACAGGCGCATCGTCGAGCGCTCGCGCACCCAGGTCGGCAACCTTGCCCATTCGCTGAAGACGCCCTTAGCCGTGCTGATCAATGAGGGCCGCGCGCTCGGCGGCGCCAAGGGCCAGTTGATCGCCGAGCAGGCCGCCTCCATGCAGAAGCAGGTCGACCACTATCTGCAGCGCGCCCGCGTCGCCGCGCAGCGCGACAGCGTCGTTTTCCGCACGCCGGTTTCGCCGCTGGTCGAGCGCATGGTGCGCGTGTTGCGGAAACTCAATCCGCAAACCAGGCTGACGCTGTCGCTGCCGCCGGCGGAGATCGTCTTTGCCGGCGAGCGCGAGGATCTGGAGGAATTGCTCGGCAACCTGCTCGACAATGCGATGAAATGGGCAAAGAGCGCCGTTGCCGTTTCGGTCGCGCTTGCACCGGGAATGAGCAACATGTTCGAAATCGTTATAGAGGATGATGGCCCGGGCATTCCCGAGGACAGCGCGCGGGAAGTTTTGAAACGTGGCAAGAGACTCGACGAGACGAAGCCGGGAACAGGGCTCGGGCTGGCCATTGTCGCCGACCTCGTCAACGAGTATGGAGGCTCGCTGGCGCTGGAACGGTCCGGCATGGGCGGCTTGAGGGCGGTGGTGGGATTGCGGAGCCTTCAATGATGTTTTTTATCGATTTGCGAGCAGCGGCCGACGGCCAAATTTCCGACAAATATCAACACTATGGCGATGAAAACGTCCTGATGGCGCGCCCCCAGTCCATCCAGTTCCATCCCGCTGAAGAGAACCGGTTGTCGGCATGAAGATCCGCGTCGCGCTCGTTTCCGCCCTGCTCGCCGTTTCCGGCTGCACGACTCTGGGCAAGGGTGGTCCGACCTCTCCCGTCACGCCTGTTTCCACGCCGCCGGCCGGCGGCAAGGTGTCGACCGGCATCGTTTCGGCCATGAATGGCGGGCTTATCGGCGGGTCGATCGGTTCGGGCCTCAGCGATGCCGAAAAGCGCAAGGGCCTGGAAGCGGAATACAAGGCGCTGGAATACAACACCAGCGGCCAGAAGGTGACGTGGAAGAGCGACAACTCCTCGCATTATGGCGAGGTCGTCGCCGCCCAGCCTTACAGGGTCGGCTCGCAGGATTGCCGCCAGTACACCCATACCGTCTATACGAGCGGCGCGGGTGTCACCGCACGCGGCACCGCCTGCCGCAATGCCGACGGCAGCTGGACGCCGCTGACCTAGAAAGAAACCCGGCCGGCCCCGTTATTCGGTCGGATTGACCTCGATCAAGGTCGGACGGCGCGTTTGCCGTCAAAGCGTCGCAGTACGTCCGTGTTGGCAGGGCAGGGCTCTGCCTTTATTGGAAGGACCATGCTGTTCTGGGTCATAGCCGCAATCCTCACGCTGGGCGCCAGCCTGGCCGTGCTGTTGCCGCTTACCGGCGGCATGAAAGGCGCGTCGCCGGCCGGCGATCACGATCTCGAAGTCTATCGCGACCAGCTGTCCGAGCTCGACCGCGACATGGCGCGCGGCCTGATCCAGCCCGGGGAGGCCGACGAGGCGCGTGCCGAGATCGGCCGCCGCATCCTGCGTCTGGGCGCGGTCGTGCAGCCGGACGCGGCAATACTCAAGCCTGCGCGCAGCGCCAAGTGGGTCGCCAGCATAGCCGTGCTTGCGGTTCCCCTGCTGAGCTGGGGGCTCTACGGAATGCTCGGCTCTCCCGATCTACCTTCGCAGCCGCTGGCCGAACGTCTAGCCAAGAACCCGGCCGATGCCTCGGTCGACGAGCTGGTCGCCCGCGCCGAAGCCCATCTCGCCGCCAATCCGTCGGACGGCAAGGGCTGGGACGTGCTGGCTCCGATCTATCTTCGACTGCAGCGCTTTCCCGACGCCGTGACCGCCTATCGCAACGCCATCCGCCTCGATGGCGACAGCGCCGTGCGCCAGTCGGGTCTCGGCGAAGCGATCGCCAGCGCTGCCGGCGGCATTGTTTCGGCCGACGCTCAAAAAGCCTTCGAGGCGGCCCTGAAGCTCGATCCGGCCAACGCCAAGGCGAATTTCTATCTGGCGGTGGGCCTGGCACAGGAAGGCAAGAAGGCCGATGCCGTTGCCGCCTGGAAAAAGATGCTCGGCCAGCTCGCGCCGGATTCGCCCTGGCGCAGCGCCGTCCGGCAGGCGCTTGCCGAGGCCGGGGAGCCTGCTGTCGCCGATGCCGCATCGGCCAACGGCCCCGACGCGCAACAGGCGGAAGCCGCGCAACAGATGTCGCCGCAGGACCGGCAGGCGATGATCGAGACCATGGTCGCCGGTCTCGACGACAAATTGAAGCAGAATCCCCGCGACGAGGAAGGATGGATGCGGCTCATCCGTTCCTATGTCGTGCTTGGCAAGGCCGACCAGGCGCGCGACGCGCTCGGCCGCGCTGTCGCCGCCTTTGGTGCCGACAGTGAACAGGCCAAGAAATTCACCGCCTTCGCCGCCTCGCTCGGCGTGACGGCGACGGAGTAAGGCAATGACGCGCAAGCAGAAGCGGATGTCGGTGATCCTGGCAGGGCTGGCTTTCCTCGGCGCCGCTGCCGGGCTCACCTTCTATGCGCTGGGACAGAAGGCCTCCTATTTCTACATGCCGGCCGACCTCGCCACGGCAAGCGTGCCGCCCGGACAGCGGATCCGGCTCGGCGGTCTCGTCGAGAAGGGCACCATCATGCGCGGGCAAGGCGCCACCGTCGCCTTCTCGGTCACCGACAAGCAGAAATCGGTCAAGGTCACCTATACCGGCATCTTGCCCGATCTGTTCCGCGAGGAGCAGGGCGTCATCACCGAGGGCGCTTTCGGCCCGGACGGCGTCTTCGTCGCCGACAGCGTGCTGGCCAAGCACGACGAGCGCTACATGCCCAAGGAAGTCGCCGACGGCCTGAAGGCCAAGGGTGTTTGGCAGGAAAGCACGAACTGATGAGCAGGTTGCGCAAAAGTGCCATGCGGTTTTGCGATCAGAACCTGCGAGAGAACAGGTAACCATGGTCGAGACCGGACATTTCGCGCTTGTGCTCGCCTTCGCGCTGTCGCTGGTGCAGATGCTGGTGCCGCTGGTCGGCGCCCGCACCGGCAACCAGCGGCTGATGGCGGTCGGCGGTCCGGTCACGGTCACCGGTTTCGCGCTGACCGCGCTGTCTTTCGCCGCCCTTGCAAGCGCCTATGCCGGCTCGGACTTCTCGGTGGCGAGCGTCTGGGAGAACTCCCACTCCCTGCAGCCGATGATCTACAAGATCACCGGCACCTGGGGGAACCATGAAGGCTCGATGCTGCTTTGGGTGCTGATCTTGACCTTCTTCGGCGCGCTCGTCGCCGTCTTCGGCAACAATCTGCCGTCAACGCTCAAGGCCAATGTGCTGGCCGTGCAAGGCATGATCGGCGCCGCGTTCTTCCTGTTCATCCTGGCGACGTCCAATCCGTTCATCCGCCTCAACCCGGCGCCGATCGAGGGCCGCGACCTCAATCCGATCCTGCAGGACCTCGGCCTCGCCATCCACCCGCCGATGCTTTACCTCGGTTATGTCGGCTTCTCGATCTGCTTCTCCTTCTCGGTCGCGGCGCTGATCGAGGGGCGCATCGACGCCTCCTGGGCACGCTGGGTGCGGCCCTGGACGCTGGTCGCCTGGATGTTTTTGACCGGCGGCATCGCCATGGGTTCCTACTGGGCCTATTACGAGCTCGGCTGGGGCGGCTTCTGGTTCTGGGATCCGGTCGAGAACGCTTCCTTCATGCCCTGGCTCGCCGGCACCGCTCTGCTCCATTCGGCCATCGTCATGGAAAAGCGTTCGGCGCTGAAGATCTGGACACTGCTCTTGGCCATCCTGACCTTCTCGCTGTCGCTGCTCGGCACTTTCCTGGTACGTTCCGGCGTGCTGACCTCCGTGCACGCCTTCGCCACCGATCCGGCGCGCGGCGTCTTCATCCTGTGCATCCTGACCTTGTTCATCGGCGGCTCGCTGGCGCTGTTTGCGCTGCGCGCCTCGCGGCTGACGGCGGGCGGCCTGTTCCATCCGATCTCGCGCGAAGGCGCGCTGGTGCTGAACAATCTCTTTCTCACCACCGCCACGGCAACGGTGCTGGTCGGCACGCTCTACCCGCTGGCGCTGGAGGCGCTGACCGGAGGCAAGATCTCGGTCGGCGCACCGTTCTTCGATCTGACCTTCGGCCCGCTGATGCTGCCGCTATTGGCGATCGTGCCGTTCGGCCCCTTGCTCGCCTGGAAGCGTGGCGACGTCATTGCCGCCTCGCAGCGTCTGATGGCGGCCTTCGCTTTGGCGATCACCGCGATGCTCGTCACCGGCCTGTTCATCGACGGCGCCTCGGTCTTCGCAGCGCTCGGCGTCGGTCTTGCCGTCTGGCTGGTCGTCGGCGCGCTGACCGACCTTGCCGTCAAATCCGGCTTCGGCTCTGTGGCGCCGGCCGTCATGCTTCGCCGCTTCGCCGGCCTGCCGCGCTCCGTCTTCGGCACGGCATTGGCCCATCTCGGCCTCGGGCTGACTTTGCTCGGCATCGTCGGCACGCTCTGCTTCGGCACCGAGAAGATCCTCTCCATGCGCCCTGGCGAAACGGTGGAGCTCTCCGGCCACACGCTGCGCTTCGAAGGGCTCTCCCCGCAGAAAGGCCCGAATTTCACCGAGGATCGCGGCCGCTTCCTGCTGATGGGCGCCGACGGCAACGCCGATGGCGTGATTACCTCCGCAAAACGCTTCTATCCGGTGCGCCAGACGGTGACGACGGAGTCCGGCATCAGGACGCTGGGCTTGAGCCAGCTTTATCTGTCGCTCGGCGACGAGAACAATGACGGCTCCGTCGTCGTGCGCCTCTGGTGGAAGCCGCTGGTGACGCTGATCTGGGGCGGCGGGCTGGTGATGATGGCGGGCGCGGCCATGTCGCTGCTCGACCGCCGCCTGCGCGTCGGCGCGCCGGCAAAGCGGCGCAAGCCTGCGATAGCGGCAGCGGCCTCGCCATGAAGGCAAGATTTTCGCTCGCCTCGCTGGTCCTGCTGCTGGCGCTGTTCTTCGGCGGCGCCGCACAGGCGGTGAAGCCTGACGAGGTGCTGAAAGACCCGGCGCTGGAGGCGAGGGCGCGTGCGCTGTCCGAAGGCCTGCGCTGCATGGTCTGCCAGAACCAGTCGATCGACGAATCCGACGCCGATCTTGCTCGCGACCTGCGCATCCTCGTGCGCCAGCGCCTCGTCGCCGGCGACACCGACCAGCAGGTGATGGACTATATCGTCTCGCGCTATGGCGAGTTCGTGCTCTTGAAGCCGCGCTTCAGCCTGCGCAACGCGCTTTTGTGGGGCACGCCGGTGTTTCTGCTTCTGGCCGGGGGCCTGTTCATCGCGCTCAGCGCCCGCTCGCGCCGAACTGTGCCGGACAGCACCCTGAGCGCCGAGGAACAGGCGGCGCTGGATAAGATGCTAAGCGACTAACATGAATTGCGGACCTCGGAGGTTGGCCGAGACCCCTGTGTCGTCGTCATCCACGGGCGAAGCAAGGAGCGAAGCGACGCGCGCAGACCCGAGGATCCATTCCGTGACTTCGAAGCGTCGCGGCCGTCCAGAATTTCTGCTCTGCTGCAACCCTCGCGCGAGGTAACGGCATGGATTCCAGGATCTCCGCGACGGAGCTTCGCTCCTGCTTCGCCCTGGAATGACGAAGTCTCGGGTGCTTCCGCAAGCCCTCCAAGCGCGGCATGTCATCGTCGCCAATCCTCAACATTACAAAACTTTCATGTACCGGAAATGGCGCCGTAATGTGCGGCTCTCTAATCCTCTTGCCCGAGGATGCTTCGCCTGAGTGCATCCACGTCGATAGAGGATAGGAAACCCCATGAATAATGCCCCCAATTCATTTGCCTCCACCCGAAAGCGCCTGATGGCGGCTGCAGCGTCCCTGGCCGTTATCGGTGCGGTCGGCGCGGGCGCGCTTGCCACCGGCACCGCCCCCGTGCTGGCCGATGCCGTGCGCGTCGAAGCCCCGCAGGTGCCGAGCTTCGCCGATGTCGTTGAGCATGTCTCGCCGGCGGTCGTCAGCGTCAGGGTCAAGGCCAAGATCCAGCCCACGGCCGACGATGGTTCCGACGACCAGGACGGTTTCGACAACCTGCCCGACAATCCGCAGCTGCGCCGCTTCTTCAAGGAATTCCGTGGCTTCGGTGACCAGGGTGGCCAGTTCGGTATGCGCCGCTTCGACCACCGCGACCATGGCAATGGCCAGCCGCGTCCGATCGCTCAGGGCTCGGGCTTCTTCATCTCCGAGGACGGCTATCTCGTCACCAACAACCACGTCGTGTCGGAAGGCTCGGATTTCAGCGTCGTCACCAATGACGGCAAGGAGCTCGACGCCAAGCTGATCGGCACCGATCCGCGCACCGATCTCGCCGTGCTCAAGGTCGATGGCGGCGGCAACAAATTCACCTATGTCGACTTCGCCGACGATTCCAAGGTCCGCATCGGCGACTGGGTGGTCGCCGTCGGCAATCCGTTCGGCCTGGGCGGCACTGTCACCGCGGGCATCGTCTCGGCCCGCGGCCGCGACATCGGCGCCGGCCCTTATGACGACTTCATCCAGATCGACGCTTCGGTCAACCGCGGCAATTCGGGCGGTCCGACCTTCAACCTCAACGGCCAGGTGATCGGCATCAACACCGCCATCTTCTCGCCGTCGGGCGGCAGCGTCGGCATTGCCTTCGATATCCCGGCCTCCACCGCCAAGCAGGTGGTCCAGGACCTGATGAAGAGCGGCTCGGTCCAGCGCGGCTGGCTCGGCGTCGAGATCCAGCCGGTCACCTCCGATATCGCCGAGTCGCTCGGCCTGAAGTCGGACAAGGGCGCGCTGGTCTCGAGCGCCCAGGATGGCGGGCCGGGCAAGAAGGCGGGTATCGTCGCGGGCGACGTGATCACCAAGGTCGACGGCAAGGATGTCGCCTCGCCGAAGGAGCTCGCCCGGATGATCGGTGCATTCGCGCCGGGCAAACCGGTCGATGTCACCGTCTGGCGCAACGGCAAGGACGAGACGGTCAAGGTCGATCTCGGCACGCTGCCGGCAAGCGACAAGCAGGCCTCGAACGACGACAGCAACAAGCAGTCGGCGCCGGCGGCCAAGGCCGACACGCTTGCCGATCTCGGCCTGACCGTCACCAAGGCGGAAAAAGGCAAGGGCCTCGTGGTCACCGACGTCGATCCCGACAGCGACGCGGCCGACCGCGGCATCCAGCCCGGCGACGTCATCACCTCGATCAATTCGAACGACGTGAACACCACCGACGACGTGTCCAAGGCGATGACGGATGCCGCCAAGGCCGGCCGCAAGGCCGTGCTGATGCAGATCACCCGCGACGACTCGAATCGCTTCGTGGCGCTGCCGGTCGGCAAGGGCTGACATCGACTTTCAGCTTCCCCATGGCGGTATCAACACCCCCGAGCCGCCGTGGGGAAACATGGGGCCGAGCACGTAAGTCAGTCACCGTGTTTCGCTCCTGACGGCAGCGGGTTTCCCATCACCCGCTGCCGTTTTAACTTGAAGGCAAGACGATATGACTGCCCCTCAACCTTCCAATGAAATCGCGTATAACGGCTCCATGAAGATTCTCGTCATGGAAGACGATCGCGAGGCGGCGGACTACTTGCAGAAAGCCTTCGCCGAGGCGGGCCACACCGCCCATGTCGCCGGCGACGGCGAGACCGGCTTCGCGCTCGCCGATGCCGGCGACTATGACGTGATGGTGGTCGACCGCCTGATGCCGCGCCGTGACGGCCTGTCGGTGATCGCCGCGCTTCGCTCGCGCGGCAACACCACGCCGGTGCTGATCCTTTCGGCGCTGGGCGAGGTCGACGACCGGGTCACCGGATTGCGCGCCGGCGGCGACGATTACCTCACCAAGCCCTACGCCTTTTCCGAATTGCTCGCCCGCGTCGAGGTGCTGAACCGCCGCGCCAGCGCGCGCGAGTCCGAGACGGTCTACCGCGTTGGCGACCTCGAGCTCGACCGGCTGTCGCATTCGGTCAAGCGCGCCGGCCGCGAGATCACGCTGCAGCCGCGCGAGTTCCGCCTGCTCGAATATCTGATGCGCCATGCCGGCCAGGTGGTGACGCGCACCATGCTCCTGGAAAATGTCTGGGACTATCATTTCGACCCGCAGACCAACGTCATCGACGTCCACGTCTCGCGCCTACGCGGCAAGATCGAAAAGGGCTTCGACAAGCCGATCCTGCACACGATCCGCGGCGCCGGCTACATGCTGAAGGGCGGCTAGAGCCCATTATGGCGTTATCCCTGCCGGCCATCATGAAGACGACGGCGGCCCGGCTTTCGGCGCTTTATCTTCTGCTTTTCGCGCTCTGCGCGGTGCTGCTCGTCCTCTACATGACGTCGCTGTCGGCGCGCATGCTGACCGCGCAGACGCAGGAGACCATTAACGACGAGGTGCTGGGCCTGGCCCGCGCCTATCAGCGCGGCGGCCTGCCGGTGCTGGTGCGCGTCGTCGAGGCCCGCTCACGCCAGCCCGGCGCCAATCTCTATCTGATCGCCGACGCCAACGGCCAGATCTTGACCGGCAATGTGCAGAGCCTGGAGCCCGGGGTCATCGAGACCGAGGGCTGGACGACGGACCCGTTTTCCTACCAGCGCTTCGGCGAAGGCGAGCTCGATCGGCTGCGCAGCGGCGGTTCGGACCAAGCCACGCCTCCGGCCAACGAGGGCAACACTCCACAATCGACAGGTGAGAAGGGGCACAACGCCATCGCGCTGGTGCTGAGACTGCCCAACCAGATGATCATGCTGGTCGGCCGCGATCTTGGCGAGCCCGAGCGCTTCCGCGCCGTCATCAGCCGCGCGTTGACCCTGGCGCTTGGCATGATGGGTTTGGGCGGCATCCTGATCTGGTTCTTCGTCGGGCGCGCCGCGCTAAAGCGCATCGACAGCGTCTCGGACGCCAGCCGCCGCATCATGGGCGGCGATTTGTCCGGACGGCTGCCGGTCACCGGCGCCGGCGACGAATTCGACCGCCTGTCCGAAAACCTCAATTCGATGCTGGCCAGGATCGCCATGTTGAACGAGGGGCTGAAGCAGGTCTCCGACAACATCGCCCATGATCTGAAGACGCCGCTGACCAGGCTGCGCAACCGCGCCGAGGCGACGCTCGCCGGCAGGCACAAGACGGAGGAGTACCGCCAGGCGCTTGAAGGCACGATCGCGGAGTCCGACCAGCTCATCAAGACGTTCAACGCCATCCTGATGATCTCGCGCCTGGAGGCCGGCTACTCCTCGGAACAGACCGGTCCCGTCGATCTCGCCGCCACGGTGAGCGATGTCGTCGAGCTTTACGAGCCGGTGGCGGAGGAGGCGGGGGTTGCCCTGGAAACGATCGTGTCCGAGGCCTTCACGATCAACGGCAATCGCGAGCTGATCGGCCAGGCGTTGTCCAACATCGTCGACAACGCCATCAAATACTCGACCGACGCTGCCGAGGCGCCGAAAGTACGGGTGGTGCTGGAGCGCGCCGGCAACGAGATCAAGCTTGCCGTCACCGACAATGGCCACGGCATTCCAGACGACGCCGATCGCGCCCGCGCCACCGAGCGCTTCGTGCGCCTGGAAAAGAGCCGCTCGCAACCGGGCTCGGGTCTCGGTCTCAGCCTCGCCAAGGCAATCATGACTTTCCACAACGGCAGGCTTGATCTTTTACCCGCCAATCCCGGATTGTCCGTGGTCATGAGTTTCCCGTTGCGGGAGACGCATTGACAGCGCGGACAAATGGCGAAGAAGAAAATCGAATCCGAGTTCCGGCTTAGCCCGACAGTGGCGCTCCGCCCCCTTGATGCGAAGCATGCCCGGCGTGAATTGTCGGAAATCGCCGATACCGCCGAGGAAGAGGGGCTTTCGCGCCTCGCCGCGTTCCTGGCGGGCGAGGGGCCGCTGCAGGAGCTGCTGGCGGCCGTCTTCGACCTCTCGCCCTTCCTGCGCGATGTCGCGCGCCGCCGGCCATCCGTTCTCGACACGCTGTTCGACCGGACGATCGAAGCGCGGCTCGGCGCCGTCGGCGAAGCGATAGGCGGCGCGGCCAGGGTGGATGACGCCTCGGAATCGAGCCTGATGATGGCGTTGCGACAATGGAAGACCGAAGCGCATTTCCTGATCGCGCTGGCCGACCTTTCGGGCGAGGCGGAGACCTCGGTGACGGTGCGCCGTCTCAGCGATCTCGCGGATGCCTGCACAAAAGCCGCTGTCGATTTCCTGCTGCTCGACGCGCAACGGCAAGGCAAGCTCAAGCTGCCGGATCGGTTGGAACCGGCGGAGAATTCGGGCTGGATCCTGCTCGGCATGGGCAAGCTCGGCGCGCATGAGCTGAATTTTTCCTCCGACATCGATCTCGTCGTCTTCTTCGATCCGGAGGCGCCGGCCGTCATCGATCCGCTCGGCGCCACCGAGCTGTTCTCACGCCTCACCCGCCGGCTCGTGCGCATCCTGCAGGACCGCACCGAGCACGGCTATGTGTTCCGCACCGATCTGAGGCTCCGCCCTGATCCCGGCTCGACGCCGCTGGCGATTCCCGTCGAGGCCGCACTTCGCTATTACGAGGCGCGCGGCCAGAACTGGGAGCGGGCGGCCATGATCAAGGCGCGGCCGGTTGCCGGCGACCTTGCCGCGGGCGCGGCCTTCCTCAAGGAATTGCAGCCCTATGTCTGGCGCAAATACATGGACTATGCGGCGATCGCCGACGTCCATTCGATCAAGCGCCAGATCCATGCCCACAAGGGCCATGGCGAGATCGCGGTGAAGGGCCATAACGTCAAGCTCGGCCGCGGCGGCATCCGCGAGATCGAGTTCTTCGTCCAGACCCAGCAACTCATTGCCGGCGGCCGCTTCCCGGAGCTGCGCGGCCGCGAAACCGTGCCGATGCTCGCAGCGCTCGCCGCGCGCGGCTGGATCACCGCCGACGCACGCGACGCGCTCACGCGACAATACTGGTTCCTGCGCCGCGTCGAGCATGCCATCCAGATGGTGGCGGACGAGCAGACGCATATCCTGCCGGAAGAAGACGAGGAGCTGAAGCGCATCGCGCTGATGCTGGGCTTTGCCGGCGAGGCGGAATTCACACAGGCCTTCCGCGCCTCGCTGCAGCAGGTGGAGCGCCATTATGCGGCGTTGTTCGAAACCGCACCCGAGCTTTCGGCCGGCGTCGGCAATCTGGTCTTCACCGGCGATGTCGACGATCCCGACACGCTGCAGACGCTCGATCGCCTGGGCTTCCAGCGGCCGAGTGACATCTGCCGTGTCATCCGCGGCTGGCATTTCGGCCGCTACCGCGTCACCCAGTCGGCCGAGGCGCGCGAGCGGCTGACCGAATTGACGCCGGCGCTGCTCAAAGCCTTCGGCCAGACGCGGCGCGCCGACGAGGCGCTGATGCGCTTCGACGAGTTCCTCGCCGGCCTGCCCGCCGGTATCCAGCTTTTCTCGCTGCTGCAGTCGAACCCGGCGCTGCTCAAGCTGATGGCGACCATCATGGGCGCCGCGCCTCGGCTGGCGGCGATCATCACGCGTCGTCCGCATGTCTTCGACGGACTGCTCGATCCGGCATTGCTCACCGAACTGCCGGATCGCGCCTATCTCTCGGCCCGGCTTGCCGCCTTTATCGAAGGCGACCGCGCCTATGAGGATGTGCTCGACCGGCTGCGCATCTTCGCTTCCGAGCAGAAATTCCTGATCGGCGTTCGCCTGCTTGCCGGCTCTATCGATCCGGCGCGGGCGGGGCGCGCCTTCTCGGATCTCGCCGATCTCACCATCGAAGCGGCGCTCGACGCCGTGATCGCCGAATTCGCGCTGCGCCACGGCAGCATCTCGGGCGGCAGGGTGGCGCTGCTCGGCATGGGCAAGCTGGGCAGCCGCGAGCTCACGGCGGGTTCGGATGTCGATCTCATCCTGCTCTATGATCACGACAACGACGCCGAGGACTCCGACGGCGAGAAGCCGCTGGCGCCTTCGCATTACTATACCCGCATGACGCAGCGCCTGATCGCGGCCGTCTCGGCGCCGACGGCCGAAGGTGTGCTCTACGAGCTGGATCTGCGCCTGCGTCCATCAGGCAACAAGGGGCCGGTCGCCACCCATATCGACGCGTTCAAGAAATATCAGCGCCAGGACGCCTGGACCTGGGAACACATGGCGCTGGCACGGGCCCGCGCCGTCGGCGGCGATGCCGAGCTCTGCGCCGAGCTCGAGACGGAAGTGGCGGCGGTACTGGCGCAGCCGCGCGACGCGGCCAAGGTCAAAGCCGAGGCCTCGGACATGCGTGCGCTGATCGAGAAGGAGAAGGCGCCGCGCGATCTCTGGGACATCAAGCTGATCCCGGGCGGGCTCATCGACCTGGAATTCATCGCGCAGGTCGCGGTCATTACCGGCGCGATCGAACCTGGCCGCCGGGTCACGGCGACTGCCGACATTCTGGCCCGGCTTTCTCCGGACTTCGCCGCAGCCGATATGCGTGAAGAGCTTGGCGAGGCCTATCGGCTCTATCTGGCGCTGACCCAGATGATCAGGCTTTGCCTCACCGGCGAGTTCCAGCGCGACGATGTTCCGCCGGGGCTTTCGGATCTGTTGCTGGCGGTCACCGACCTGCCGGATTTCGCTGTGCTGGAGGCACATCTCAAGGAGACGTCGCGGAAGGTCAGGAGAGATTTCGACCGTCTGCTTCGTGCGGGAGCGTCGCCATCAACCGCATCGTTGCCATGAGATTCCCCAGGTGGCACATTAGCCACAGTTAATATTAATCGGCGATCCGGTCTTGCGCCGTTGGCAGAGGTGTGTCCCGTAATGGGTCAATAGGTCTGGCACCGCAATTGCACTGTCAGCAATGCCGGGGTCAACCATCACCCCGACGATGGGGGGCCCCGCCGCTTCGCAAATGGAGCGGCGGGTTCTTAACGGCTGATTTGAAAGCCGCCTAAATCGCCATGCATTGGGGCGCTGGGCAATTATGGATCTTCCGAAATTTTTGGTAGGCATGTTCACGACGTCATTCATCGTGGCGATCTGGGCTTACAACGAAACTGGTTCTGTCTGGGCGGTGCTTGGATGGGCAATCCTGGCCATGATCATTCTGCAGGTCGGATATATCGGTCTGGTTGTCAGCTTGATCTATAGACGGGCGTCGAAAGGCGCCGATGCAAGTCCCGCATCTACAGCAGCAAATGTTTAAACCTTACCGGTCCAGTTTAGCGACCCGACAGTCCGTTGGGTTGACCGACTGCCGCCCTGACCGGCCCGGGGCAAGCCGGAAGTGAGATGTCCAACAGGACGGAGGGGGGCGCTGTCCGCCGGAGCCTTTGGAAATTCCGCATTCCAAACTAGAGCAATTCCAGGAAGAGTGTGTGCGGTTTTCCGTTCGGAATTGCGTAAAAACAAAGAGCTAGAGCGGTTCGCCGTTTTCATGAAACGGTGAAACGCTCTAAGCCGCCGCCTTCACCGCGGACGGCGCCTTCTTCAGCGGAATGCGTACCGACACGATAGTGCCGACACCCTCGGTCGAACGGATCTTCAGCGCGCCGCCCTGCAATTCGGCCAGCGAGCGCGAGATGGCGAGCCCGAGGCCTGAGCCGGTGTGGTTCTTGGAAAACTGGTTCTGCACCTGCTCGAACGGCCGGCCGAGCTTGCTCAGCGCCTGCTTGGGAATGCCGCAGCCATTGTCCTCGATGGTGAGCAGCAGGGCGCCCGACGTGTTGCGCGCCCTGACCGTGATCTTGCCGCCCTGTCCGGTGAACTTCACCGCGTTGGAGAGCAGGTTGATGGCGATCTGCTTGATCGCGCGGCGGTCGGCATAGAGCCGCATCGTATCGGCGATGCGCGTCTCGACATTGATCGACTTCTCCGCTGCCTGCAGCGAGATCACCCGCACCGTTTCCTTGATCAGCGGGCAGAGGTCGATCTCCTCGTGGTCGAGTGAGAATTGGCCGGCCTCGATCTTCGACATATCGAGGATGTCGTTGATGACGCCGAGCAGGTATTTGCCGCTGCCGTTGATGTCGGTCGCGTATTCCTCATAGCGCTCCGAGCCGAGCGGTCCGAACAGGCCCTGCTGCATCAATTCGGAGAAGCCGATGATGGCGTTGAGCGGCGTGCGCAATTCATGCGACATGTTGGCGAGGAATTCGGACTTGGCGCGATTGGCCGCCTCGGCGCGCTCGGTTTCCTTCATGTATTTGCGGTTGAGCTCGACCAGTTCGCTGGCGCGTTCCTCCTCGGCGCGCCGCGCGAGGCTGAGATCGTGGATCGTCGCCATCAGCCGGCGCTCGCTGTCGACCAGCTTTTCCTGATGCAGCTTTATCTGGGTGATGTCGGAGCCGACCGAGACGACACCGCCGTCGCGGGTCCTGAGCTCGTTGACCTGCAGCCAGCGGCCGTCGGCGAGCTGGCGCTCGAGTGTGATGCCGCCATGCGGCCCGTTGGCATTGGCCAACCTGCGCTCCGAGGCGAAGGCCAGCATGCGCTGCTCCAGCATATCGCGCGTCGCGCCCGGCACCACGTCGCGATCCGACAGCCCATTGTCCTTCTGGAACTTCGAATTGCACATGATCAGCCTTTCGGCGGCATCCCACAGAACGAAGGATTCGTTGATGTTCTCGATCGCTGTCCTGAGCCGCATGTCGGCCGCTTCCGAACGCAGCGCCAGATGCCGCTGCTCGGTGACGTCGACGGCGATGCCGATCAGCTGGATCTCCGGCGCCTCCGGGTCGATCACCTGGGCGCGGGCTCGCATCCATACCCATTGTCCGTCGGCGTGGCGCATGCGAAAGACCTGGTCGATATGGTCAATCTCGCGTTCGATGATGCGGTTGGCGAGCTCGAACAGGTCGCCGTCTTCCGGGTGGACGATCTCGTCGACCTCGCCGAAGGAGAGCATCGTGTCGCAGGGCTCATAGCCCAGCATGTCGTACATCGAGCGCGACCAGTACATCTTGCCGCGCACCATATCCCAGTCCCACAACCCACAGCGGCCGCGCACCAGCGCCATGTCGATGCGCTGATGCGCTTCGAGATAGATGCGGTCCGCCGCCTGGGCGCGCGCCGCCTGGCCGAAATAGGCGTAGAGGATGACGATCAGCACGCCCGCCGTCAGCACGAACAGCGTGACGTTGAGCGACATAGACTTGCGCCAGCTGTCGAACACCGCTTCCTTCGGCACCAGCACTGCGGCCGCGTGTTTGCGGTCGCCGCTGAGGCTGACAGCGGCAAACCAATCCTGTCCGCCGGTGCTGACATCCATCACGCCGGCGCGGTCGCCGAACATGAACAGCGGCTGGCCGCCCAGTACGAGGCTGTCGAGCGTGCGGCCCTGCCAGCCCGTCGACAACGGCGAAACGGCAATGACCTTGAAGTTGGCGTCGGTGACGGCGAGCACATGGGCGCGGCTCATGGCGCCCTGGCGGCTGATGTTCTCCAGGAGGCTTGTGGCATTGACGCCGGCCGCGCTGGGGTCCGCGGTGATCGCCTGCGCCATCTGGCCGGCGGCGAGCGCCAGCACTGCCTTGGCGTCGCGCTCGATCTCGTCATGCTCGTTCATCAGCGACAGGAAGCGCAATGCCGCGATGACGATGAGGAAAACGACGATCAGCGCCGGGATCGACCGGCGCAGCAGCGGCTCGGCGGCCAGGAGCCGCTGATAGGTGGGTTCGGCGATCAGGCGCGCATTGCCGGCAAGTCCGTCGCTCCTTGCCTTGCGACGCGCAAAAGCCTTCCCTCCGGGCGCGCCCCACGCGTCCGCCTTGGCCATAAATGGCACTCCCCGATTTGCCGCATACTTGGATGATCCGGCTACGCCGCACGCCCCGAATCGCCATTAAAGAATCAAAGCCGATTCGCCTTGTCCAGAGGCGCGGGCGAAAAAGATTAAAAGTTGATTGAAATTCGCCGCAACTCTGATCTCCCCCACGAGGGGGGAGATTGCTAATCACGCCAGCGTCCGCTCGACGATATCGCGCAGATCCGCCGACAGGTTCTCAACCTTCGCCATGTCGAGCAGCGCTTGTCTGGCCTTGGCCTGACGTCCAGGCTCCAGCGAGCGCCAGGAGCGTAGCGCCGTAGCCAGTCGCGCCGCCACTTGCGGGTTGCGCCTCTCCACTTCCAGCACCGTCTCGGCGAAGAAACGGTAACCTTCGCCGTCGGGGCGGTGGAAGCCGGTCTGGTTGGCGCTGGAGAAGGTGCCGATCAACGAACGCACCCGGTTGGGGTTGGCGATCGAGAAAGCCGGATGTCGCATCAGCTCGCGCACCTTCTCGACAGTCTTCGCGCCGGGCACGCCGGCCTGGATCTGGAACCATTTGTCGAGCACCAGCGCGTCGCCGCGATAGCCGACCTCGAAAGCGGCCAGCGCTTCTTCGGCCTCGGCCGTGCCTGAATGGCGATGCGCCAGCACGGCGAGCGCCGCGGCGCGGTCGGTCATATTGGTGGCGGCGGTGAAGTGCCGCGCGGCGAGGCCCGCGCCGGCCGGCAGCAGCGAAAGATAGTCGAGCAGGGTGTTACGCAGGGCCCGGCGTCCGGCGCTCGCCGCGTCCGGACTGAACGGCCCGTTGTCGGCAAGCCGGTCATGGAGCGCCGCGAAGGTCTCGCCGTTTGCCTCGGCAATCGCCCGCGCCAGCGCCTCGCGCGCGGCGAAGACGGCGTCTGGATCGATGCCCTTGCCGATGTCGCGGGCGATATCGGCTTCGCCGGGCAGCGACAGCGCCAGTGCCCGGTAGGCCGGCTCCAGCGCCTCGTCGCCGGCGATCCTGCCGGCAAGCTCGGCGAGCCGTGCCGCGAAGGCCGGCTCCCTGCCGCCGAGGATCTGGCGGAAGGCGACGATCAGCGCGTCGGTCAGCAGCGTATTGAACGCCTGCCAGCGCGCGAAGGCATCGCTGTCATGCGCCGCAAGGAAGAACTGGTCGTCGGCCTTCTGCTGCACGGAAAGCGTGATCGGCGCCGAGAAGCCGCGGTTGAGCGACACCGAAGGCCGTTGCGAAATACCCGAGAAGCGTATCGTGTGCCGGCGCTTGCGGATATGGATGACACCGTCATCCACCGTTGCGCCTTCGACGGCCGTCCAGGTGACGGGCTTGCCATTGGCGCCGACCAGGCCGAAGGCCAAGGGGATATGCATCAGCCGCTTGCGGCTTTCCGACGGCGTCGGCGGCACCGACTGCTCGATCTCCAGGGTGAACTCCTTCGCCGCCGCATTGTGCGTGGAACTCACCGTCAGGTTCGGGGTGCCGGCCTGGTGGTACCAGAGCGCGAATTGCCCAAGGTCTCTGCCGGAGACGTCCTCGAACACTTTGAGGAAATCCTCGATGGTCGCCGCCTCGCCGTCATGCCGCTCGAAATAGAGGTCCATGCCGGCACGGAAGGTCTCCGCGCCGAGGATGGTGCGGATCATGCGCACCACTTCCGAGCCCTTCTCGTAGACGGTCGCCGTGTAGAAGTTGTTGATCTCGCGGTAGCGGCGCGGCCTGACCGGATGCGCGAGCGGCCCCTGGTCTTCCGGGAACTGGTGCGCGCGCAGCGTGCGCACCTCGGCGATGCGCTTCACCGCCCGCGAGCGCTGGTCGGCGGAGAATTCGTGGTCGCGGTAAACCGTCAGCCCTTCCTTCAGGCAGAGCTGGAACCAGTCTCGGCAAGTGATTCTGTTGCCGGTCCAATTGTGGAAATATTCGTGCGCGATGATCGCCTCGATATTGGCGAAGTCGGCATCCGTCGCGGTCTCCTCGTCGGCCAGCACATATTTGTCGTTGAAGACGTTGAGGCCCTTGTTCTCCATGGCGCCCATGTTGAAGTCGGAGACGGCGACGATGTTGAAGACGTCGAGGTCGTATTCGCGGCCGAAGGCTTCCTCGTCCCATTTCATCGAGCGTTTCAGCGCGTCCATCGCGTAGCCGGCAAGCCGTTCCTTGCCGGGCTCGACATAGATGCCGAGCTCGACCTCGCGGCCGGACATGGTGGTGAAGCTGCCAGCCACCTTGCCGAGCGCGCCCGCCACCAGTGCAAAAAGGTAGGAGGGTTTGGGGAAGGGGTCGTGCCAGACCGCATAATGGCGTCCGCCGGCGAGCGCGCCGCGTTCGACGGGATTGCCGTTTGAAAGCAAAAGCGGCGCCTCGTTGTGCGGCGCTTCGATGCGCACAGTGTAGACCGACAGGATATCGGGACGGTCGAGAAAATAGGTGATGCGGCGAAAGCCTTCGGCCTCGCATTGCGTGCAATAGACGTTGCTGGAGCGGTACAAGCCCATAAGCGCCTCGTTGCGCGAAGGCGCGATCTCCGTCTCCAGGCGGAGCTCGAAACGCTGAGCCGCCGGCGGCTTCAGAATCGTCAGCCGGTCCGGCGTCGCCTCATAGTCGCCGGCTGCGAGCGCGTGCCCATCGATGGCGACGCCGAGCAGTGTCAGCCCGTCGCCGTCGAGCACCAGCGGCGCCGAGGCGGCGACGCCCTCGCGTCGCTCGATGGTGAGCAGCGCGGTCACATGGGTCGCGTCCGGCGACAGGCGAAAGTCGAGGCTGGTCCTCGGGATGAGATAGTCGCAGGGGCGATAATCTTCGAGCTTGAAGACATGGCCGGTATCTGTGCGCATTCCTTGAGCTTTTCCTGTCGAGGCGGCCAGCCGGCCTGGCTGGTCCAAGAATTTTGAGGGTGCGCGCTCTTTACACGAAACGGCCACTCGACAAAACTGCGGCATAGCTTGTGTTTCGCAATTCCGGACGGAAAACCGTTACACACTTTTCCTGGAATTGCTCTTGGCCTATTTCGCGGCTTCGTTTCCCGACCATCAATACGAGGCAAGATGACCGTCGATCATGCCGTCGGCCACAACACGCTGCGCGGCATTACGCTGAAGATCGTCTCGGTGACGGTCTTCGTTGGCATGCAGACCTGCATCAAGGCGGCCGGCGACGTGCCCGCCGGACAGATCGTCTTCTTCCGCTCCTTCTTCGCCATCTTCCCGATCGTCGCTTTCCTGGCCTTCAAGGGTGAGCTCGCCACCGCGTTCACGACCAGGCGGCCGTTCAACCACATCGCGCGTGGCGTCGTCGGCGTCGGTGCCATGGGGCTCGGCTTCTTCGCGCTGACCAGGCTGCCGCTGCCGGAGGCCATCACGCTAAACTACGCCCAGCCGCTGCTGGTCGTGGTGTTCTCCTCTGTCTTCCTGGGCGAGACGATCCGCGTCTACCGCTGGAGCGCGGTTGCGGTCGGTCTTGCCGGCGTGCTGATCATCTCCTGGCCCGAGCTGACGCTGCTCAATTCCGGTGAAGGCCTCGACGACCAGGAGCTGCTGGGCGTCATCGCCGCGCTGATCGCCGCCGCGATTTCGGCGGTCGCCATGCTTCTGGTGCGCAATCTCGTGCAGACGGAGAAGACGGCGACGATCGTGCTGTGGTTCTCCTCGACGGCTTCGGTGTTGTCGCTCTTCACGCTGCCCTTCGGCTGGCAGGCCCTGACGCCGATGCAGGCCGCACTCCTCGTCTTCGCGGGCTTCTGCGGCGGGCTCGGCCAGATCTTGATGACGGCGGCCTACCGCCACGCCGAAGCCTCGGTCGTGGCGCCGTTCGAATACACCTCGATGATCCTCGGCGTCGTCGTCGGCTATTTCGCCTTCGGCGACGTCACCTCGCTCAACACGCTGATCGGCGGCGTGATCGTGGTCGCCGCCGGCATCTTCATCATATGGCGCGAGCGGCAGCTCGGCCTGGAGCGCACGCGCACCAGGACGGTCACGCCGCCGCAGGGGTGAACTGTTTCAAAGAGTAGCTTCAAAGGCCGAGTTCCTTCACACCCCCCTCTGGCCTGCCGGCCATCTCCCCTGCAAGGGGGGAGATTGGCAGTTCCCTCGGCGGCGCACTACCCGCCATGTTGATGATTGGCGAAAGCGGCCGCGACAGCTGATCTCCCCCCTTGCGGGGGAGATGTCCGGCAGGACAGAGGGGGTGCTGTCCCGCCAGCATTGCCGGTTTAGTCCGCACCCCGCTCCTTCGCCAGCCGCACCAGCACCGCCCGGGTCTGCTCATCCGCAGGGAAGAAGGATTCGATCGCCAGCTCCGACAGCGTGACGTCGAGCGGCGTGCCGAAGACGGTGATCGTGCTGATGAAGGACAGCACGGCGTCGCCATGCGCGAGCTTGAGCGGATGGACGATGCCGCTCGGCTCGACGGGTGCGGGCCGGCTGCTTCTCAGGCCCGACGGATAGGCGCGCAACTCTCGCTCCAGCTCAATCAGCACCGGGTCGCCGGTGGCGTCGTTCTGGTGCTTGAGCCGCTCGAGCAGATGCGCGCGCCACTCCGCCAGATTGACGATGCGCGGTGCCACGCCGTCCGGGTGCAGGCTGAGCCTCAGCACGTTGACCGGCGGCGTAAGCAGGGACGGCTCGGAAATATCGGCAAGGAACGGGGCGATCGCGCCATTGGCGGAAATAAGGTTCCAGTGCCGGTCCACCGCCAGTGCCGGAAAGGGCTCGTGGCCCTTGAGCACGGTCTCGACGGCGGCAAGCGCCGGCGCCAGCGTCGCATCGGTCAGCGGCTTTTCGCTGAAGCTCGGCGCGAAGCCGGCGGCAAGCAACAGTTGATTGCGTTGGCGCAGTGGAATCGACAGCTGCTCGGCCAGATGCAGAACCATGTCGCGCGACGGCTGGGCCCGGCCGCTTTCGACGAAGGAGAGATGCCGCTGCGAGATATCGGCCTCCATGGCGAGGTCGAGCTGGCTCATGCGCCGCCGCATGCGCCATTCGCGGATCAGGCTGCCGGCGGAAGGTTCGGATGTGGTCATGGGAGAGGAGTAGGGCGGCGAGGGACGCAGTTCAATTACCTTTGAGGTCATAGCCCCACCTTCTCCCCTTGTGGGAGAAGGTGGATCGGCGCGCAGCGCCGAGACGGATGAGGGGTGTTCCAGCGGACTGAGACGCTGGCATTCCCTGGAGCACCCCTCATCCGCCCTTCGGGCACCTTCTCCCACAAGGGGAGAAGGAAAAAGTGCTCACGCCAACCCCCTCAACTTCGCCTTGACCTCGAGAAAATCCCGCCACGCCAGTTTCTTGTGCGCCGGCGTCCTGAGCAGATAGGCCGGGTGCAGCGTCGGCATCGCCGGGATGGCAACCCCGGAAGCGGTCGTGTGCACACGCCAATTGCCACGCAGGCGCAGGATGCCCTCGGTCGTGTTGAGCAGCGTCTTGGCTGACGGGCCGCCGAGATTGATCAGCACCTTGGGATTGACCAGTTCGATCTGCCTTTCGATGAAGGGCCGGCAGATTTCGGTCTCGTGCGGCGTCGGCGTGCGGTTGCCCGGCGGCCGCCACGGAATGACGTTGGCGATATAGGCCGAGTTGCGGTCGAGGCCGATCGCGGCGAGCATGCGGTCGAGCAGCCGGCCGGAGCGGCCGACAAAGGGCAGGCCTTCAAGATCCTCGTCTCTGCCCGGCGCTTCGCCGACCAGCATCAGGTCGGCGTTCGGATTGCCGTCGGCGAAGACCAGGTTCTTGGCCGTGAATTTGAGATTGCAGCCGTCGAAGGCAGCCATGTGCTGGCGCAGTTCCTCGAGCGTCGAGGCGCTTGCGGCCAGTTGCCGGGCAAGCAGCGCCTGCGCCTCGTCGGGGACGGTGGCGGCCGGTATGCGCGCTGGAGCGTCCGGAATATTGCGCGCGTCGAGACCGGATGATGGCGTTGCCGGCACGGACGCCTGGGGCCGCTCCGGGACCTGCCCGGATGCCGGGCGGCTCTCGGGTCTTGCGTCGCGAGGCGGTGCGGCTGGCGCCCGCTCGGCAGGCCTGCGTTCGGCCGACTTCGCCGCCGCTTCGGCAAATCGGTTGACCGGCGCGTCTTCCAGCGCGTCGTCGACGCCGGCGCTGGCATAGAAGGCGAGCAGTTCGGCGATCTCGGCAGGTGTGCTGGGGGAGGCGGCAGTCATGGCGCCACCATTGTCCGCGCGGCGCCGATTTGCAAGGTTAAGCCACGTTCGCCTGTATTGGAGCATGTCGAGATTCAGGTCAGGCCGAGTCGAAAATGGTGGTTTCCGAGAACCGGAGCGGAGCGTACTTTTCGTACGTGAGCACCGGAAGCGCAGGAAACCGCCATTTGCAGGCCGGCATCACCTGAATATCGATATGCTTTCACCCAGTGGGTATGCGGGGATCCTGCACGATGTAAAACGTCCAGCGCGGCGTATAATCGGTGACCAGGAAATCGAAGGTCGCCGTCTTCAGCGGGTCGATCTTGCCGTTGCGGAACAGCAGCCGGTCATAGGGTTCGAACCGGCGGTCGAAATCGGCGAAATTGCTCGACCAGATGTTGTCGGGCGTCTTGTTGCGCTGGTCGAAGGACAGGCCGTCGCCGAACACGCTCGGCTGGTCGAGGATTTCCTGCAGCTCGAACTGGAACTCCACCCAGGGCAGCGCGCTGTTGTTGAGCACGTCGATGCGCATGTACATCACGCCGTTGGCGACCTCGCCGGCCTTGCCGAAGGGCTCGATCGGCTTGGTCGCACGGATCGTCAGCGTTACCGGCGTCGCCGTGTTCAATTCCTCCCTGATGACCAGCGGGTCTTCCTTGCTGCCGATGCCAGACGCCCCCGTGATGCGGAAGCCACCCAGCTCGTCGGAGAAGGAATATGCGCCGGTCGCCCAGACCTTCACCGGATCGGCTTCCGCCGGAAGGGTCAAAAAGAGGAGCGGAAGAACCGCGCGCCAGGCCATGCCTGGCGTGAAGAGTAAGCGCTTCGATGGAAAGCCGGCTGGCTCTGGACTGCGCATGACGCGAAGTATCGCCGATAACCAAGCCGTCGAACAATTAAAAACATGCCGTCGCCGCCTGGCCTGTCAACCAAGTGGCGCTGGCCTATGCTTGGCCATGGTCTCCGCTGCTGCCTTTTCGTAGGGAAAACCGCGACGTTTTGTCGAAATCGGCATTGTCACGTCAGCGCCGGTTTCGCGTCGCGAATTGATGCGCTATGCAGCGCATGAGCCAGCACAATGCGAGAACATGGCGAGCCAGTGAGGGGCCGATGAGCGAAATCGAACGCGAGAGCATGGAATTCGACGTGGTGATCGTCGGCGCTGGTCCCGCCGGCCTTGCCGCCGCGATCCGTCTGAAGCAGCTCAACCCGGATCTTTCCGTCGTCGTCCTGGAGAAGGGCGGCGAGGTTGGCGCCCATATCCTGTCCGGCGCCGTCGTCGACCCGATCGGCATCGACCGGCTGCTGCCCGGCTGGCGCGAAGAGGAGGGCCATCCGTTCAGGACACCGGTGACGGATGACCATTTCCTGGTGCTCGGCCCCGCCGGCTCCTTCCGCCTGCCGAACTTCCTGATGCCGCCGCTGATGAACAACCACGGCAATTACATCGTCTCGCTGGGCAATGTCTGCCGCTGGCTCGCGACCAAGGCAGAGGCGCTGGGCGTCGAGATCTATCCGGGTTTTGCCGCGGCAAGCCTCGTCTACAACGAGGCCGGCGCCGTCAGCGGCGTCATCACCGGCGACATGGGCGTCGAGAAGGATGGCACGCATGGCCCGGCCTACGCGCCCGGCATGGCGCTGATGGGCAAATATGTGCTGATCGGCGAAGGCGCGCGGGGCTCTTTGGCCAAGCAGCTCATCGCCAAATACAAGCTTTCCGAAGGCCGCGAGCCCGGCAAATATGGCATCGGCCTCAAGGAGCTGTGGCAGGTCAAGCCCGAGAACCACAAGCCTGGTCTCGTGCAGCATTCCTTCGGCTGGCCGCTAGACATGAAGACCGGTGGAGGCTCCTTCCTCTACCATCTCGAGGACAACCAGGTGGCGGTCGGCTTCGTCGTCCACCTGAACTACAAGAACCCGTATCTGTCGCCCTTCGAGGAATTCCAGCGCTTCAAGACCCATCCGGCGATCGCCGGCACCTTCGAGGGGGCCAAGCGCATCGGCTACGGCGCACGCGCCATCACCGAGGGCGGCTGGCAGTCGGTGCCGAAGCTTTCCTTCCCCGGCGGCGTGCTGATGGGTTGCGCGGCAGGCTTCGTCAACGTGCCGCGCATCAAGGGCTCGCACAATGCGGTGCTCTCCGGCATGCTGGCGGCCGAGCATGTGGCCGGGGCGATTGCCGGCGGCCGCGCCAATGACGAGCTCGCTTCCTACGAGGAAGCCTGGCGCGGCACCGATATCGGCAAGGACCTGAAGAAGGTGCGCAACGTCAAGCCGCTCTGGTCGCGCTTCGGCACCATTGTCGGCGTCGGCATCGGCGGTCTCGACATGTGGCTGAACACGCTGTTCGGCTTCTCGCCTTTCGGTACGCTGAAGCATGGCAAGGCCGACTATGCGACGCTCGAACCCGCCGCCCAGCATCAGAAGATCGCCTATCCGAAGCCGGATGGCGTGCTGACCTTCGACCGGCTGTCCTCGGTGTTCCTGTCGAATACCAACCACGAGGAAAACGAGCCGGTGCACCTGATCGTCGGCGACATGGCGCTGCAGCAGCGTTCCGAGCACGATGTCTTTGCCGGTCCCTCGACTCGCTATTGCCCGGCCGGCGTTTATGAATGGGTGGACAAGGACGGCAACGCCGCCGCCGATCCTTCGGCCAAGGACGTGCGCTTCGTCATCAACGCGCAGAACTGCGTCCACTGCAAGACCTGCGACATCAAGGATCCGAACCGGAACATCAACTGGGTGCCGCCACAAGGCGGCGAAGGCCCGGTTTACCAGGGCATGTGAGCCGCTCCGACCGGGCCGTCTCGACTGCCGCTCCAACAGGCCCGGCGAAGGTCGGGTAGCCGCGCCTTATCGGCAGAGACCGTTGAAGCCGGGCGCCGAGTATGGTCTGCTTCGCGTCAAACGAGGAGGCGGACATGCGGCGCATCAGCCTGGCGATTTTAGCTGCTGCCGGCATGCTTTCTTGCGCGCCTGCCTTCGCCGGCACCAAGCTGACCGTGCATGTGCGCAGCTACGACGTCACCGGCAGGACCGGGGCTGAACTGATCGAGGCGATGGATGGCCTCGGGCCGAGGCACGGCCATGCCACGCGCGCCATCGCCGAGACCGGCTATACCGTGCATTGGAACCTCGACGTGAAACGGGACAACGGCATCTGTCGGCTGCGTCAGGCCACCGGCACGATCGACCTGACCTACACCTTTCCGCGCCGGACGTCCCCATCCGGTCCGGTCCTGCGCAAGCGCTGGGATCGCTTCATGGCCGGCGTGCGCCAGCACGAGCATACCCATGGCCGCATCGCCAAGCAGATGATGCGGGCGACCGAGACGGCGCTTGCCGGGCTCGAGCGGCTGGACAACTGGTTCTGCACCGGTCTTCGCTGGGACGCCAGACGCCGCATCGACACGATCTATGCCGACTACGAGGCCAGGCAGATTGCCTTCGACGCGCGCGAGCACCGCGACGGCGGCCATGTCGAGAAACTGGTCAATGCATTGATGGGGAAGAACTGAAACTCCAGCCCGTTCGCCGACCGAGCGGACGTCAGCTCCGCGGCTTGTTCGGCGCGTCGTTCGCCGCCAGCGCCGATTTGTGCTCGTCCTCGGGCGCGTTGCTGTCGGTCGGCAGCGTGAATTCGACCAGGACCGGCAAATGGTCGGAGCCGATGTCCTCCAGCCGGGCCGATGACAGGATCGTCACCCCGCCCTTGCTGAACACCTGGTCGATCGGCAGGCCCGCATAGCGGCGCAGAAAGTCAGGCAGCGTGCGGTGGATCCAGGTCGGACCGGCCGAAGGCATCAGAGTCATACCGCTCATTCGCGCCACCCGCCGCACCGCCGCGCTCCACGGCACGGCATTGCAGTCGCCTGCCATGATGGCGGTCTCGCCGAGCGCGGCCAGCGGTTGCGCCAGTTCGCCGATCTGCCAGTATTGCTCCTTCGGCCACGGCCAGCTGAGATGGATCGCGGCGACATTGACCGGAATGCCACCGAAATCGATCATGGCGGTAGCCATCGCGCCGCGCGGCTCGCAACGCGGCGCGGTGCCGGCGGCGAAGGGACGGCGCGAGAGCAGCGCGACGCCGAAAATGCCGTTGGGGTAGTCGCACAGGATACGATAGGGGTAGGCGCCGGCGATATAGCTGAGCTCCTTCGCCCACATGCCGGACACTTCGTCGAGCGTGATGACGTCCGGGTTGGTCCTGCCGATCAGCGACAGCACCTTCTTCGGCGTCGGGTTGTTGAAGCGCAGGTTCATCTGCAACAGGCTGTAGGTGATGCGGTCGGCCGGCTTTGCGACCGCCTGCTGCGCCGACAATCTGGGCAGTGCGCCCGTCGTCGTAGCGAAGCAGGCGATGGCGAAGACCAGCACGGCGACGGCCTGCAGCCGGTAGGGACCGGCCAGCAGGGCCAGCGCGAGCAAGGCCGTCAGCAGGCTCAGATGCATGCGGAAATGAGAGAAGGAATCGAAGGCCGGATGCAGCGCGCCGAAGAACCCGGCCAAGAGCGCAGCCGAGCATGCTATCATCGCCAGGACTATCAGCTGAGCCATCATGCTCAAGCGCGCACCGCCCGTTGTCATTTTCTCCGAAGCCCCAGTCTTCCGTTCGGACCGGTTATCGGCCAAATTGCGGCCCAAGCAAGACGACCGATTGCCTCGCCGGTCGCTGGCAGGCGTTCGGTTATTGGAATGCCGTTTCGGAAAAGCTTCTGAGCTTGCGCGAATGCAGCCGCTCCATCGGCATTTCGGCCAGCTTCTCCATCGCCTTGATGCCGATGGTCAGATGCTGCGCCACCTGCCGCTTGTAGAACTCGGTCGCCATGCCGGGCAGCTTCAGTTCGCCATGCAGCGGCTTGTCGGAAACGCACAGAAGCGTCCCGTAAGGCACCCGGAAGCGGAAGCCGTTGGCGGCGATGGTGGCCGATTCCATGTCGAGCGCGATGGCCCGGGACTGCGACAGGCGCTGCACCGGTCCGCGCTGGTCGCGCAGCTCCCAGTTGCGGTTGTCGATGGTGGCGACGGTGCCGGTGCGCATGATGCGCTTGAGGTCGTAGCCCGACAGGCCGGTCACTTCGGCGACCGCCTCCTGCAGCGCCACCTGGATTTCGGCCAGCGGCGGGATCGGCACCCAGACCGGCAGGTCGTCGTCGAGCACATGGTCCTCGCGCACATAGGCATGCGCCAGCACATAGTCGCCCAACGCCTGCGTGTTGCGCAGCCCGGCGCAGTGGCCAAGCATCACCCAGGCATGCGGCCTCAGCACCGCTATATGGTCGGTGATGGTTTTGGCGTTGGACGGGCCGACGCCGATATTGACCATGCTGATGCCGCCATGGCCCGGCTTCTTCAGGTGGTAGGCCGGCATCTGCGGCAGGCGGTGCGGCGGCGTTCCTTCCGGGACCGTCTCCCCGTTCCTGGTCACGACATTGCCGGGTTCGACGAACTCGACATAGCCGCTGTCGCCATTGGCCATCAACTCGCGGGCGCGCGCCACGAATTCGTCGATGTAGAACTGGTAATTGGTGAACAGCACGAAATTCTGGAAATGCTGCGGGCTGGTCGCCGTGTAATGCGTCATGCGGTGCAGCGAATAATCGATGCGCTGCGCGGTGAACGGCGCCAGCGGCCTTGGTTCGCCGAACGCCACCTCGAAAGTGCCGTTGGCGATCTGGTCGTCGGTGCCGTCGAGATCGGGCACGTCGAACAGGTCGCGGATCGGTCGCTTGATGCGCTCGGCGGCGGCGCCGTCGACATAGGTGCCTTCCAGGAAGGCGAAATGCAGCGGGATGGGTGTCGTCGATTCCGAGACCGTCACCGTCACGCCGTGATTGCGCATGATGAGCCGAAGCTGCTCGACGAGATAGTTCTCGAACAGTTGCGGCTGCGTGATCGTGGTGGCGAAATGGCCGGGCGTCGGCATATGGCCATAGGCCTGGCGCGAGTCGACCTGGCTGAATGAGGTCGTGGTGACGCCGATCTGCGGATAGAAGGCCCGGTAGCGCTTGCTTTCATCTCCGCCCGCTGCAAGGGCTGAGAAAGAATCGCGCAGGAATTTGGTGTTGCGGTCGTACAGCGCCTGCAGCGCCGCGACGGCCTTTCTGGCGTCGTGGAAGTCCTGCTTGCCGAAGGGCTCCGGCATGACGACCGAGTCGATGGCTTGGGGGTAGATTCGCTTTTCCATGGCCCAATATAGAGATTTGGAAGAGCTGTTGGGAGGGGTGAGCGGACAGGAACCGCAACCCAGCTGGAGATTTTTTGTTATCGCTCCGATTCAAGGTGTGACGCGATTCAGGTCAGGCCGAGTCGAGAAAGGTGGATTCCGAGAACCGGAGCGGAGCGTACTTGAGCTACGTGAGCACCGGAAGCGCAGGAAGCCGCGTTTCGCAGGCCGGCCTCACCTGTATATCGTCACACCTACCCCCGCTGCAGGCTGATCAGCAACACGAAGCCTACGCTGGTGTTCTTGTGCGGCGGCGCCTCGATCCTATGGCTTGTATCGGCCCGCATCATCGGCACCGCCAGCACCGGGGCTGCCAGCAGCATCAGGATAAGCATCGCCCGCGGCAGCAGCCGGAGGATCTTCGTTGCATTGTCGGCGATGCGGTTCATTTTGGTGGTATCCCGGTTTCCAGCTTGGTCGATTTTAAGCTTTGTCGTTTCAGCGCTCGATTTGGTTCACGAAGCCGACAATGCGGGCACCGGCCGTTCCCAAGGGCGGGCCGAATGACCGGCCTCCGCCACCAGGATGGCGAAGAGCATGCCGAACAGGCTCATCAGCAGGCAGACGATGGTGAAGCGACGGGCAAGCATTTCTCTCTCCTTCAATGCGGGAGAAAATGCCTGACGGCCTCTGAACCGGTTCTGAGACAGGTATTCATCTGCGGTTCAAATTGATTGACGAGAGTCTTGCACCGTGCCGGTGCCACAGCGCGGCGGAGCGCTGTCGCTCCGAAAGAAAACGGGGCCGCGTAGAGCAATTCCAGGAAAAGTGTGAGCGGTTTTCCGTCCGGGATTGCGTCAAACAAAGACGCAATTCCAGGAAAAGTGTGAGCGGTTCTCCGCCCGGGATTGCGTCAAACAAAGAAATAGGGCGTTTCACCGTTCCGCAAAAACGGTGAAACGCCCTTGGCCGTCTCATATGGTCTGGAGTTTGGCGCTCAGAGCTTGTGCCAGGTCTGGCTCTTGCAGATCAGGCCGCCGAGGACGCAGCCGCTCATCTTGAGCGCGGTGCCCGAGAGCGTCGCCTTGCCGGAATAGGTCTTGTCGTTTGCCGGGTCGGTGATGCTGCCGGCATATTTGTTGTCGCCGGCCGCCTTCAGCGAGCCGATCGTCTTGCCGGCGTATTTGCCGGTCTTGAGCGTGATCGAGAAAGAACCGCTCCCGCCGATCGCCGCGGTGTCGCCGGCCTGCGTCTTCCAGTTGCCTTCGATCGGGTCGGCGCATGCGGCGCCCGCCATGATCAAGGTGGCCGCCAGGGCCACAGTCAGCTTTCGAAACATCGTGTCCACCTCCCTATAGGGTTGCGGCGGGCTCCAGTCCGCCTACCTGCCCCTTACGCAAAGGTAAAGCTAATCCAGCCGCCGCCAAAACGAAAGCGGTGCCGCGACGGAAGGTTGCAAGGATTTTCGCCGCGCGGCCGACTGAAAATAAACGCGATCGAAAAACGCTTCGGTTTCCGTGGTTAGCGAAGTCTTGATTCCGCCGCCGGCAATTTTCATCGAATTTGACGCAAAATGGCTGAAACGCTGGATTCCCATGCTTAACGGTTTTCCGCGTTTACCTCTTGTTTTAGCTTTGTTTTCCTCAAATTAAGCAAGCCATTTAACGACGGATTCAAGGCCAGCCGTCATCCTCGAAAGCATCGAAAGAGCGGCTCGCCCCGAGGGGATACCAAGGGAAAAGGAGGCAGCTCTCGGGAGCCAGACAGGGGATTGAAATGGCACGCTTTGAAATGCTTGAGGACGGCTTCGGCGCCATGGGGGCAACTGCCCAGGCCGACATTCTTTTCGAACTGGGCATGATGTATGCGACGGGGCGCGATTGCGAGACCGATGTCGTTGCCGCCCACAAATGGTTCAACATCGCCGCGATCAAGGGCTCGGCCCGCGCCGCCGAGCTGCGCTCGGAACTGTCGGCCACCATGTCGAAAGTCGAGATCGCCACGGCGCTGCGCGAAGCCCGCGAATGGATGACGATGCACTGATCCTCAGCGCGTAGCGCTCAGAGCTCATCGGGACAAGGCCGCGAAAAGACGGCCGGTCAAGAAGAACGAGAACATGGCGGGTTGAGACAACCGAGGCCACGCAAAAAACAGGGAAGCGAGCGGGTTTCAGGCGCGGGGGCGTCTGGGGAGCTCGACTGCAAAAGCCGTGACCGACCGAAACAAGGTCGGCGCGGCTTTTTGCATTACACTTGGCAATCAGGCGCGTGGCCCAAGAAATCCTCGTCGGAATGAACCAAAGCCGGCCTCACTGTCCTCTCGACAGTTTCGGCGAAGGGTGAAATTGTCCCGGCTCTGTGGAAGAAGCGCGGCCGGATCGGCACGCGCAAGTGGAGGAGTTCTTATAGTCATGAAAAAATTGGGTATTTTGAGCGCGGCCGCTTTTGGCCTGATGATGAGCGCCCCGGTTGCCTTCGCCGACGACATCACCATTTCGGTGGTCGGCCCCATGACCGGCCAGCTCGCCACCATCGGTGACCAGTTCAAGCAGGGCGCGCAGGCCGCCGCCGACGCGATCAATGCGGCTGGCGGCGTCAACGGCTCCCAGATAAAGCTCGACATCGAGGACGACCAGTGCGATCCCAAGCAGGCGGTCTCGGTCGCCAACCGCATCGTCGCCAACGGCGTCAAATTCGTCGACGGCCATGCCTGCTCGGGCTCCAGCATTCCGGCCTCGGCCGTCTATGCCGAAGCCGGCACGCTGATGATGAGCCCCGCCTCGTCCAACCCGGTGCTGACCGACGCCGCCGCCAAGGCCGGCTGGCCGACCATCATGCGCCTCTACACGCGTGACGACGCGCAGGGCGCCTTCATCGGCCCCTGGATCGCCAAGAAATACGCCGGCAAGAACGTTGTCGTCCTGCACGACAAGAGCGCCTACGGCCAGGGCGTTGCCGACGCCGTGAAGGCGACGATGAATGCCGGCGGTCTCAAGGAAGTCGACTACGAAGGCATCAATGCCGGTGAGAAGGACTATTCGGCCCTCGTCACCAAGCTGAAGGAACTGAAGGCCGACGTCGTCTATTTCGGCGGCTATCACCCCGAGGCGGGTCTGATCCTGCGTCAGGCGGCCGAGCAGAACGTCAAGTTCCAGCTGATCATGCCGGACTCGATCGCTTCGCCGGAATTCTGGCAGGTTGCCGGCCCGGCCGGTGAAGGCACCATGTTCGTCTTCCCGTCGGACCCGCAGGCCAAGCCTGAAGCGAAGGACGCGGTCGCCAAGATCAAGGCCGGCGGCTTCACGCCCGAGGGCTTCACGCTGTTCTCCTATGCCGTGATCCAGGCTGTGGCCGAAGGCGTCAAGCGCGCCGGCACCGACGATCCGGCCAAGGTCGCGGAGGCGCTCAAGGACGGCAAACCGATCAGCACCGTGGTCGGCGACGTCATCTTCGACGAGAAGGGCGATCTGAAGAACGCCAGCTACGACATCAACCAATGGCACGACGGCAAATACGCGCCGATCAAGCCGTAATCGGTTCTGCAAGAATCAAGGAAATGGCCGGGACGAGCCCGGCCATTTCCGTTTGTGCTGCGGCATTGACGTGCAGGGGAGGCTGTCCCGCCATATCTAATTATTTTGTCTCGTTAACGAGACAACTCGAACAGCCGCTTCAGCCCTGCCCATTCTCCGCGAACCGCACCAGCACAGTGCCGTCGCTGACCTGAGCGCCCTCGGCCGCGATCTCGGCGATCACGCCGTCATGCGGGGCGGCGATCATGTGCTCCATCTTCATCGCTTCGAGGATCAGAAGCGGCTGGCCCTTGATCACGGCATCGCCCGTTGCGGCGCGCACCAGCTTGACCAGCCCCGGCATCGGCGCGCGCAGGCTGCCTGAGGCAGCTCCCGCCTCGTCGGCCTTGGCGAGCGGATCGGGGACCGTGAACGTATAGCCGACCGCGCCCTCGAAGACGGTGACATGGCCTGGCCAGCGGGCCGCATGCGGCATGGTCCTCAAATCATGCGTGTTCACCGCATCGTGCGGTGCCTCCAGCGCCACCTGGAAGCGGCCGTCCGAGCGTGCCGAAACCCGCGCCAGGATGTTCTCCTCGCCATAGCGCAAGCGGGTGCGGCGCGAGAGCGGGTGGAAATGGGCATAGCTGGAAAGCGTGGACCAGGGATCGGCGGCGGAAGCGGGCACGGCGGTATCCGCCGCCGCCAGCGCCGCGGCTGCGATCGTCTCGTCGCTCGGCGGGGGAATGGCGGTGAGCGCCGCCTGGTGCCGGCCGATCAGCCCGGTATCGAGATCGCCGGCAGCGAAATCGGCGTCGGCAGCGAGCGCCGCCAGGAAGGCGGTGTTGACGGTCGAGCCGGCCACTTCCGTCCGCGCCAGCATCTCGCGCAGCGTGCCGAGCGCCGACGCCCGATCCTTGCCGTGCGCTACCAGCTTCGCGATCATCGGATCATAGAAGGGAGAGATCGCATCCCCGGCGCGCACGCCGGTCTCGATGCGTATCGCGGCACCTTCCGGCGCCGCGTCGGGGAATTTGAGATGATGCAGCGTGCCGGTCGCCGGCAGGAACCCTCTCGCGGCGTCCTCGGCATAGAGGCGGGCCTCGAAAGCGTGGCCGGACAAAGCGATCTCATTCTGCATCTTCGGCAGCGTTTCGCCGGACGCGACGCGAAGCTGCCATTCGACGAGATCGACGCCGGTGACCATCTCGGTGACGGGATGCTCGACCTGCAGTCGGGTATTCATCTCCATGAACCAGAAGCGGTCGGCCTTGAGCCCCTGGGAGGCATCGACGATGAACTCGATCGTGCCGGCGCCCGAATAATTGATCGCCTTGGCAGCCTTCATGGCCGCCTCCGTCATTGCCTTGCGCAGCGCCGGCGTCATGCCGGGGGCGGGCGCCTCCTCGATCACCTTCTGATGGCGGCGTTGCGCCGAGCAATCGCGTTCGAAAAGATGCACGGCGTTGCCGAAATTATCGCCGAACACCTGCACTTCGATGTGACGCGGCTTGTCGACATATTTTTCCACCAGCACGCGATCGTCGCCGAACGCCGCCTTCGCCTCGCGACGCGCGCTGGAAAGCGCCTCCGAGAAATCGTCGGGGTGCTCGACGCGCCGCATGCCCTTGCCGCCGCCGCCGGCGCGCGCCTTGATCAGCACCGGGTAGCCGATCTCGCGCGCCTTGGACGCAAGCAGCACAATTTCCTGCGCTTCGCCGTGATAACCCGGCACCACCGGCACGCCGGCCTTTTCCATCAGCCGCTTGGCGGCGTCCTTCAATCCCATGGCGCGGATCGAGGCGGCGGAAGGACCGATGAAGACAAGGCCTGCCGCCGTCGCCTGATCGACGAAATCGGGGTTTTCCGACAGGAAGCCGTAGCCGGGATGGATGGCCTCGGCGCCGGTGGCGAGCGCCGCCGCCACGATCCTGTCGCCGCGCAGATAGCTTTCGCCGACGGGCGAGGGGCCGATATGCACGGCCTCGTCGGCCATCTCGACATGGAGCGCGCGGGCATCCGCGTCCGAATAGACGGCGACGGTGCGCACACCGAGCCTGCGGGCGGTTCGGATGACGCGGCAGGCGATCTCGCCGCGATTGGCGATCAGGATCTTGCCGAACATGGAACCTCCGCAGCCAGGGTGTGTCTCGGGCGACGACGGCATACCTTCGCGCCCCTCCAGCTGATCATCTGAATTTGCCTGTACTGAGCCTTTTGCTCCAAGATCAGCTCTCCCCAATGGCCGCAACGGCCTGCCGATATAACTCCGCCGTCTGCTCGTCGAAGCAGCAGAAAGTAACCGTATCCGGCAGCGCATTTTGCCTCAGGAAGGCGCTTACGGCACCAACAGCGATCTCCGTCGCCTGGTCTTTCGGATAGCCATAGATGCCGGTCGAGATCGCCGGGAAAGCGATGGTTCGACAATCATGGCCGAGCGCGATTTCGAGCGAGCGCCGGTAGCAGGAGGCGAGCAGCTCGGCTTCGCCCTGGCCGCCGCCTCGCCAGACCGGACCGACCGTGTGGATGACATAGCGCGCCGGCAGCCGATAGCCCTTGGTCAGCTTGGCGTCGCCGGTCTTGCAGCCGTGAAGCGTGCGGCACTCGGCAAGCAGCTCCGGCCCGGCCGCGCGATGGATGGCGCCGTCGACGCCGCCGCCGCCCAGCAGCGAGGAATTGGCGGCATTGACGATCGCGTCGACCGCGAGCATGGTTATGTCGCCGGTGTGGATACGGATCCTGTCGCCGAGAGCGCTCATCGTCACATCCTGAACACGCCGAATTTCGTCGCCTCTGTCTCCGCATTGAGCGCTGCCGAGAGGCTCAGCGCCAGCACGTCGCGGGTCTTGGCCGGATCGATGATACCGTCGTCCCAGAGCCTGGCCGAGGAATAGAGCGGATGACCCTCATGCTCGTATTTCATCAGGATCGGCTTCCTGAACTTCGCCTCCTCCTCGGCGCTCCATTCACCGCCCTTGCGCTCGATGCCCTCGCGCTTGACCATGGCAAGCACCGTCGCCGCCTGCTCGCCACCCATCACCGAGATGCGCGCGTTCGGCCACATCCATAGGAAGCGAGGCGAATAGGCGCGGCCGCACATGCCGTAATTGCCGGCGCCGAACGAGCCGCCGATGATCACCGTGAGCTTCGGCACCTTTGCGGTGGCGACCGCCATCACCAGCTTGGCGCCGTCCTTGGCGATGCCGCCGGCCTCGTATTTTCGCCCGACCATGAAGCCGGTGATGTTCTGCAGGAAGACCAACGGAATGCCGCGCTGGCAGCAAAGCTCGATGAAATGCGCCCCCTTCAGCGCGCTTTCGGAAAACAGCACGCCGTTGTTGCCGATGATGCCGACCAGCATGCCGTGCAGATGGGCAAAACCAGTAACCAACGTGGTGCCATAGTTTTGCTTGAACTCGTCGAACTCCGAGCCGTCAACGAGTCGGGCAATCACCTCGCGCACGTCATAAGGCTGGCGCAGGTCCGTCGGCACGATGCCGTAAAGTTCGCTCGGGTCATGACGCGGCGGCACCGGTTTCTGCAGATTGAGCTTTAGAGCCTTGTTCCGATTCAGGTTCTTGACGATGCGCCGGCAAATGGCCAAGGCGTGTTCATCGTCCATCGCATAGTGGTCGGCCACCCCGGAGAGCCTGGTGTGGACATCGGCGCCGCCGAGCTCCTCGGCGCTGACATCTTCTCCGGTGGCGGCCTTCACCAGCGGCGGGCCGCCGAGAAAAATGGTCGCCTGGTTGCGCACCATGATCGTCTCGTCCGACATCGCCGGCACATAGGCGCCGCCCGCCGTGCAGGAACCCATGACGCAGGCGATCTGCGGGATGCCGGCGGCCGACATGTTGGCTTGGTTGTAGAAGATGCGGCCGAAATGCTCGCGGTCGGGAAACACCTCGTCCTGGTTGGGCAGGTTGGCGCCGCCGCTGTCGACCAGATAGACGCAAGGCAGGTTGTTCTGCAGCGCGATCTCCTGCGCCCTGAGATGCTTCTTCACCGTCAGCGGATAATAGGTGCCGCCCTTCACAGTGGCGTCGTTGACGACGACCATGACTTCGGTGCCCTCGACGCGGCCGACGCCGGTGATGATGCCGGCCGAGGAAATGTCCTCGCCATACATCGACCATGCCGCGAACTGCCCGACCTCGAGGAAGGGCGAGCCGGTGTCGAGCAGTTGCGCCAGCCGCTCGCGCGGCAACAGCTTGCCGCGTGAGACGTGGCGTTCGCGGGCTTCGTCCGAGCCGCCGCGCTCGACGCTTGCCGCCTTCTCGGCGATGTCGGCGACCAGTGCGCGCATGCGCTCCGCATTGGCGCGAAACGTGTCGGAGGAGGGGGAAATTTGAGTTTGCAGTGTGGCCACGTTAAACCCCCTCCGCCATGATCTCGCGACCGATTAGCCAGCGGCGGATCTCGCTGGTGCCGGCGCCGATCTCGTAGAGCTTGGCGTCGCGCAGCAGCCGGCCCGTCGGATAGTCGTTAATGTAGCCGTTGCCGCCGAGCAGCTGGATAGCGTCGAGCGCCATCTGCGTCGCTTTCTCGGCGGCGAACAGCACGCAGCCGGCGGCGTCCTTGCGCGAGGTCTCGCCGCGGTCGCAGGCGGCCGCCACCGCGTACACGTAGGCCCGCGCGGCGTTCATCGTCGAGTACATGTCGGCAAGCTTGCCCTGCACCAGCTGGAACGTGCCGATCGGCTGGCCGAACTGCTTGCGCTCATGCACGTAAGGCACAGCGACGTCGAGGCAGGCCGCCATCAGCCCGATCGGGCCCCCGGACAGCACCGCGCGCTCGTAGTCGAGCCCCGACATCAGCACCTCGACGCCGCGCCCTTCCTCATGCAGCACGTTCTCGAACGGCACCTCGACATCCTCGAACACGAGCTCGCCGGTGTTGGAACCGCGCATGCCGAGCTTGTCGAGTTTTTGCGCCACCGAAAAGCCGGCCATCGTCTTCTCGACGATGAAAGCCGTGATGCCGCGCGCATGGCGTTCCGGATCGGTCTTGGCATAGACCACCATCGTCCCGGCGTCAGGACCGTTGGTGATCCACATTTTCGAGCCGTTGAGCACGTAGCGGTCGTTGCGGTTTTCGGCGCGCAACCGGAGCGACACCACGTCCGAGCCGGCGCCTGGTTCCGACATCGCCAGCGCGCCCACAGTTTCGCCCGAGCAAAGGGCAGGCAGGTACTTCTCTTTCTGCGCCGGGGTGGCCCAGCGGTTGATCTGGTTGACGCAGAGGTTCGAGTGCGCGCCGTAGGAGAGGCCGACCGAGGCGGACGCGCGCGAAATCTCCTCCATCGCGACGACATGCGCGAGATAGCCCATGCCGCTGCCGCCGAAGTCCGGATCGGCGGTGATGCCGAGCAGGCCGAGCGCGCCGAGCTCGCCCCAAAGATGCGCGGGAAATTCGTTGCAACGGTCGATCTCGGCCGCGATCGGCGCGATCCTGTCCTGGGCGAAGCGCCTCACCGTGTCGCGCAGCGCCTCGATGTCGGGATCCAGTCCGAAGTTCAGCGTATTCGTGTACATGCCGTTCCTCCCTGCGCGGGTCTTCGCGGAGATCGCGCCGTATCAGAGTGCCACGGCGTCCCTGGCGCGCGCCGAGGGACGCGCGGTGCCATGGCTGATTGTCGCGCCGACCAGGCGCATTGTCATCGAAAGATATGATGCCGTGACTTCGGCGATCGACAGCCGCTCGCCCGGCCGGAACCAGACGATGACGCCGGTCATCATCTGGATCAGCGCCATGGCAGTGAGCCCGGTGTCGTCGACCTGAAAGACACCAACCTCGGCGCCGTCGCGCAGGATCGTGCGCAGTTCCTTCTCATAGGCCGTGCGCATTTTGAGGATCTGCGTCAGCCTTTCATGCGAAAGGCTGCGCAATTCCATGTTGGAGACATGGGTGGCGTGACGCCGCCCGATGTGGAAAGCGATGTGGTTTTCGACATAGGCGGTGAGCCGGTCCACCGGATCGACGCTCGCCGGTCGCGCCGCTTCCCAAGCCTCGAGCAGGCCTTCCATATGCTCTCGCATCAAGGTGAAAAGCAGATCTTCCTTGGTCGGGAAGTAGCGATAGAGCGCTGCCGCCTGCACGCCGACCTCGGCCGCCAGCTGCCGCATCGACATCGCCTCGTAGCCGAGACGCGCGATCAGGCTGACCGCCGCCTCGCGAACGGCCGCTTCGGTTTTCTCCCCGTCGGAACCTGTGGTGCGTGCCATATTTGCCTCTGGCAGCAATAATAAAACGAACGTTCAATTAATTCAAGCCTTTCCCTTCGAGGGTACGGCTGTCCAAAGCCATATGCGATTGCCCTTCCCTTCAGGGAAGGATACCTGGCCTACACGATAATCCTGAAATCCACGGGCGCCGCTTCGGCCGCCTCCTCGACCTCGACATTCGAGACGAGCGCGCCCCGCGGCCCTTGCCACAGGCGTTCGATCATCGCCGTGACAGCACCATCGTCGCCGGCGATCAGCGCGGTGACCGAGCCGTCACGCTCGTTGCGCACCCAACCCGTCAGCCCGAGACGCATCGCTTCTACGCGCGCCCAGACGCGGTAACTCACACCTTGAACCGTACCGGAAACGCGCGCCCGAACGATTCTATGTTCGCCTTGCATTGCCTGTGCTCCGCGTTGCGCTTGGCGGAATCTGGCACAGCAAAGGGCAAAGGCAACAGGGGCTTGGGGTAGGGTGTGTTGAGATTCAGGTCAGGCCAAGCCGAAAATGGCGGCTTTCGAGAACCGGAGCGGAGCGGACATTCGGGTCCGTGAGCACCGGAAGCGCAGAAAGCCAGCATTTGCAGGCTGGCATCACCTGAATATCAACACATCCTAGTTCCCTCGCGCCGACGCCAAGGCGCCCGGCAGCTCCTCGGCGAAGATGTCGAGCTCATGGTCGAGCCCGACGCTGACCCTGATGCAGCGGTCGAGCACCGGCACCATCGGCTTGCGGATGAACACGTCGCGCGACAGGAGGCCCTGCATCACCTTCAGCGCGAAGGCGCCGTCGCGGCCGCAGTCGATGGTGACGAAATTGGTTGCAGACAGCAACGGTTTCAGGCCGTTCTGCCTGGCAATGGCTGAAATACGCTCACGGCCTGCCGCAACGCGCGCCACCACCGAGCGCAGATAGTCCTGGTCGGCAAGCGCCTCGAGGCCGGCGACCTGCGCCATGCGGCTGACGCCGTAATGGTTGCGGATCTTCTCGAAATCGCGGATCACCTCCGCCTCCGCCACGGCGTAGCCGCAGCGTATGCCGGCCAGGCCGTAAGCCTTGGAGAAAGTGCGCATGCGGATGACGTTCGGCCGTGCGACATCGATCGCCGGCAGCGCCGAGGCCGGTCCCAGCTCGCCATAGGCCTCGTCGAGCACCAGCATGGTGGTTTCCGGCAGCGCTTCGATGAAGCGGACGACATCCGGCGCCTCCCACCAGCTTCCCATCGGATTGTCGGGGTTCGAAAGATAGACCAGCGGCGCCTTTTCGCTCGCGACCTTGGCGAGAAGGCCGTCCAGGTCTTCCTTGTCATTGGCATAGGGCACCGTCACCAAGCGGCCGCCGACGCCGGCGATATGGAAATTGAAGGTGGGATAGGCGCCAAGCGAGGTGACCACCGCATCGCCGGGGCCGACATACATGCGCGCCACCAGCCCGAGCAGGCCGTCGATGCCTTCGCCGACGACCACGTTTTCGACGGCCACGCCGTGATGCGCGGCAGCCGCCACTTTCAATTCGTAATTGTCGGGATCGCAATACATCCACTGGTCGCGGGCAACGCTTTCCATGCGGGCGATGACGTGCGGCGAAGGCCCGAAGCTGCTTTCATTGGCGCCGATGCGGGCGCGGAACGGCCGCCCGCGCTCGCGCTCCTGGGCCTCCGGGCCAACGAACGGCACCGTGGTGGGAAGCGCGCCGATGATCGGCGTGAGGGAAGGGCGACGAAGCATGGCACAGGCTCGCGTGGAAATGGCGTTCTTGCTAGCGTGAGCGGGGGAAGGGTGCAAGTTGGATGGCAAGCTGAAATTGACTGGCTTGACCGGCAGCCGGCGTCAGCTCTTGCGAGGTTTGCCGCTTGCATGGGGCTGGTGGACGCAGCGGCAGGCGCTGCTGTTGGCCTCGAGTTCGATGCGGACGACGTATCGCTGGATTCTGCCTGCCGCTTTTGCTAGCGAGGCAGGATGAGCAACCGATTGCCGCCCGCTTGGGCAAAGCATCTCAAGACGCAACCCTCGGCTAAAGCGCTGCCGCCGAACGCTGCGCTGCCGAAAGCCAAGACGCAGGCCGGTCCATCGCGAGCGCATGCGGACGATATGCTGTTGCGGCGGGCGCTCGAGCTACAAAAAGCCGAGCAATTGCCGGAGGCCGAGGAACTCTGTCTCAAGGTTCTGGCAAGAACGCCAAACCATCCGCTGGCATTCTATATCCTGGGAACTCTCGGACTCGGATACGACAACGAGAAGGCCTTGCGGTATTTCGCGCGGGCGGTCGCAGAGGAGCCACGGAATCCCTACTACCACCTTAGCCTTGGCGAAAACTATCTGAAGCTCAGCGAATTTACGCCGGCAATCAGGCACATTCAGCAGGCCTTGGCGTTGAAGCCTGACCTGGTGGAAGCGCTTTGCGCCTTGGGCGTTGCCTACAACTCATTTGACAAGGGAGAAATGGCGCTGCCGCTCTTTGAGAAGGCGCTCAAGATCGACCGGGATCATCCTCTGGCCCGGTTGGGGTTGCCCCGCGCGCTCGCAAGCCTCGGCCGTATGGACGAAGCCGCGGTTCATTTGAAAGAGGCGATAGAGCGGCGGATCGCGGTACCGGCTGCCTACAGTGCATTGGTGCAGACGCGTAAATTCACGGAAGAGCCGCCGGAGCTCGCGGCAATTCTAGCGGAGCTTCGAGACCCGGCCCATGGAGCGGAAGGAGCGGCGGCACTCCATCACGCTGCAGGGAAGCTGCTTAACGACCTCCGACGCTACAGGGAGGCGATGGATCACTTCAAGAAGGGAAATCAAGCCGGGGGCCATAAATTCGATCTGGAAAACTACCGTCGCTGGGTCGATGTCATGATCGAAACCTTCACACCGGAGCTGGTTGCTTCAATGGCCGCTCATGGCAATCCCTCGGAGGTGCCTGTATTCGTTGTCGGCATGCCTCGCTCGGGTACGACGCTGACCGAGCAGATCTGTGCCAGCCATCCTGGTGTTCACGGTGCCGGCGAGCTCAGCAAGCTCAGCCGAATGGCCAATGGGATCGGTCTCAAAGGCAACTCCGACATAGACCTCGGTAAATCGATCGCGACGATTACCCCCGAACTGACCAAGACGCTAGCAGTAGAGCATCTTGCCTATCTGCGCGAGCGGGCTCCCGATTCGCTTCGAATCGTCGACAAGATGCCCCAAAATTTCGAACTGATCGGGCTGATCGGCATCCTCTTTCCGAACGCGCGCATCATTCATTGCCGGCGCGATGCCATCGACAATTGCGTCTCATGCTTTGTCCTGCAGTTCAATGAAGCGCACAGCTACAGCGCTGATCTTCGGACATTAGGACTTTACTACAGAGAGTATGACCGCCTGATGCGGCATTGGAACAAGGTTTTTCCGGGTCGCATATTCGAGAACCGTTACGAGACTTTGATTGAAAACCAAGAGGCGCAGTCGCGACGCCTCATCGATTATCTCGGGCTGCCTTGGGACGATGCCTGCCTGCGCTTTTTTGACAAGGATCGCTCGGTAAATACTTACAGCCTTTGGCAGGTTCGCCAGCCGATTTATAAGTCATCCGTCAAGCGATGGAAGAACTACGAGAGCGAGATCCAGCCGCTGATCGACGCGTTGGGAGACCTAGCTGAGGTTTGATCAGTAGCAATTCGCGTCGAGCCATAGCACTCCATCCGCTGATTACTCGGGCCCAAGCCTCCTAATAGCGCGTGCAATTCCGGCGATCGCGCCGAATGCAGCGCTTTGTGCAAACGGTGCCGGGGTGCTGGAAGGGAGAAATAAGAACCCGGCGGTTGCCCGCCGGGTTATCGATTTCGATCAGGCAATGCCTGTTAGAACGAACGCTGGAAGCGGAGCAGGCCGCCGACGCTGTTCTTCTTGTCCGCACCGGTGAAGTTGACGGTCGATGTGGGATCGGCGTTCCACTGGTCAAACTTGCCAAAGTGATCATAGTCGACTTCGGCGGTGACCGTGAAGCCAGGAACGATGTCGTAGGCGACGTTCGCCGCCACGCCGTAGTTCTTGTCCTCGTCACCCGACACCTGGAGGTTGAACGAGGTCTTCTCGTTGAACTTGTAGGTGCCGCCGGCCCAGAATGCCCAGTTGCCGCCCCAGATCTTGTAGAAGCCGCGACCACGGGCGTCGATGACATTGGTCGGGTCGCTCAGATTGTTGTCGCTGCCGTAGCCGAACATGCCGAATAGCGAGAGTTCATTGGTGACGTTGACGTCCAAGCGGACCTTGCCGGCGACTTCCTCGTAGTTGCTGTCGTAGGCCACGACGCCGGTGATGGCGCCCCAGCCCTGCGTCCACTTCAGACCGCCGACGACATGCGGAACATAGCTGTCGATGGTGCCGACAGTGCCTTCGCCTTCTTCCAGCGAGACCACGGCCGAGAAGCCGTTGCCGGCGTCGAAGTAATACTGGACGACGTTGGTGTCGAAGTCGCCATAGGGGACAAGCGTATCCTGGATGACATTGCCGGCATAGCCGATGAACGTGTCGAAGGCCGATTCGTCCTTACCGACGCGCAGACCACCGAGCTGGATCCAGGCGAAGTTCAGCGTGACGCCTTTGTTGCCCGCAGGATTGTCGGTGAAGCCGGTGATGGCGCCACCACCGGTGCGTGAAACGGAGGCGCCGCGATTGTTGTTGCCGAAGTTGAAGCGGGTCTCGGTGTAGGTCTTCAACGTGCCGAGCTCGGTCTCCTGGCCCGTCCACGTCTTCAGCGTGAAGCGGGCGTTCTTGTACCAGGTGCTGTGGATGTCGCCGTCCTGGTGATCGACGTTCTTCGCTCCGTCGAATGAACCGACGTCGCCGAGGCCGATGTCGTAACGGACATAGCCGCCGATGCGCAGGCAGGTCTCGGTGCCGGGGATGTAGAAGTAGCCCGAGCCGTACACGTCGCAGATCTTGACGTATTCAGCCGGTTCCGGCTCGGCGACGGTCACCGCGTCGGCGGCGCGGGCGCCCGAAACTGCGATCAGGGCCGCAGCTGAGCCGAGAAGAAGGCTCTTGATGTTCATTTTCTGACCTCCAGTCAGAATCGAACGGAAGAGTCGACTTCATTCGACCGCCATCAACGCCAGTGCTTTGTTATTGCTACTTTTTTGCTCTGGTGAATTCTACCAAAGGCGTTTGCTGGCGAACGCGTGGCCGGATCCGGATTTGAGATAGCGCTCCGCCTTCGCCTGGCTCGAAAAGGCCAAGTAGGTCACGATTCGCCACGGGAGAAATTTGGAAGCGTGACTGGACTTCCCAGCATTGTGCTCGGCCATCCGTCGCTTCAGGTCGGATGTCACGCCGATATAGCGCTCGCCTTCCGAAGCCTCGCTTTCCAGAAGATACACGTACCACAGAGCTCGGCCCCTTTCACTGCGGCTTCGGAGGACATCCTGCTTCGCGCCTGGGGTACTGCCAATCCTATATTTGCGCGGGATTCGTTGGATGGTGCGTAGCGCGTAGCGCATGCCGAACGAACCGGCCCTCCTACGCCAAGGCTTCGGAGGGCATCCTCTCCGCCATCCTGCTTCGCGCGAACTGTTGGGGCTGTCCTGCGAAGCGCGTAGCGCGAAGCAGGATGGCGGAGAGGATGGGATTCGAACCCACGAGAAGCTTTTGACCTCTACTCCCTTAGCAGGGGAGCGCCTTCGACCACTCGGCCACCTCTCCGTCGCGCCGCTGGATAAAGAAAAGCGCCGGCACAATCAACAAGCCGGCGCCATAATCGCCGAAAATTCGGCATGGTGCAGCTCGGCGGGCGGAGCCATGCGGCGATTCCATGGCGATTCCCTGCCCGGCGACTCGGGACTGGCGCCGCAATTTCGGCCGTCCATCGCCGGATTCGACCGGCTGCAAGGCCTTATTGGTTAATGAGAACTTTCGGAGTGAGGCCAAATCGTGTCATTTGTGCAACAACGTCCGGGGATAGAGTCCGGATAGGGCTTTCGCCGATACGATCGTGGTTGAACCCCGCCGCCGCCTGGGTAAAGGTCACGTTCGAAGGAGCGGCGCGGTGCGCATCTTTTTCGGTAAGTGGGGATGGGGCAGGGAACGCTGTCCTTCAGCAAAAAATACCCAGACCCGTTTTTTAACTTTTGACTGGAGGTCAGAAAATGAACATCAAGAGCCTTCTTCTCGGCTCAGCTGCGGCCCTGATCGCAGTTTCGGGCGCCCGCGCCGCCGACGCGGTGACCGTCGCCGAGCCGGAACCGGCTGAATACGTCAAGATCTGCGACGTCTACGGCTCGGGCTACTTCTACATCCCCGGCACCGAAACCTGCCTGCGCATCGGCGGCTACGTCCGCTACGACATCGGCGTCGGCGACGTCGGCTCGTTCGACGGCGCGCGGTCTTTCGACCATGAGGATGGCGACGACCAAGCCACATTCTACAAGAACGCCCGCTTCACGCTGAAGACCTGGACCGGCCAGGAGACCGAGCTCGGCACGTTGAAGACCTACACCGAGACCCGCTTCAACTTCGGCAACCGCAACAACTACGGCCAGGTCAGTGTTACTGGTCCTACCACTGCCCCCGTTACGACCCTGCTCGGCAACCCCGCCGCCAATAAGGCCGTCTCGCTGAACTTCGCCTGGATCCAGCTCGGTGGCCTCCGCGTCGGTAAGGACGAATCGGCCTTCAACACGTTCATCGGCTACGCCGGCAACGTCATCCAGGATACGCTCGTCCCGTACGGCGACTTCGACACCAACGTCGTCCAGTACTACTTCGACGCCGGCAACGGCTTCTCCGCCGTCCTCTCGCTTGAAGAAGGTTCGGGCGTTGTCGGCACCATCGACAGCTATGTTCCGCATGTTGTCGGCGGTCTGAAGTGGACGCAGGGCTGGGGCGCCATCAGCGGCGTCGTCGCCTATGACAGCAACTACGAAGAAGTGGCTGGCAAGGTTCGCTTGGACGTGAATGCGACCGACGCCCTGTCGCTGTTCATCATGGCTGGCTACGGCACCGACGACAATCTCACGGACGGGACCTGGGCAATTCCGGCCGGTGGCCGCGGCTTCTACAAGCAGTGGAGCGGCAACTGGGCAGTGTGGGGCGGCGGCACCTACAAGTTCAACGAGAAGACCTCGTTCAACCTCCAGGTGTCTGCTGACGATGGCAAGAACGTCGGCGTCGCTGCGAACGTCGCCTACGACATCGTTCCCGGCTTCACGGTCACCGCCGAAGTTGACTACCTCCACCTTGGCGACGACTCCGTCTCCAACTGGACCAACGCCAACAAGGAAAACAGCGTCGGCGGCATGCTCCGCTTCCAGCGCTCCTTCTAAGGGCCGGACTGCAACAACTGAAATCCGGCCCGGGCGTCAAATGCCCGGGCCGTTTTGTTTTCGCGATTGGTCGAAGCAAACGAAAGGATGGGGGTGAAACGGTAAGCTGATCGAGCCTGTGGAGCGACTTTGTGGGATCCGCCACCGGCGGATGTGGTCGGCCGCCAGACTCGAAAACTCTTGAAAGGACATCTCCGAACGGTTAGGGCTGAACGCTTAACCACAGGGGGTGTGGCTAAAAATGTCGAACGAAGCGATTCAAGAGGGGGAGCCCTCTGGTCATTTTGCGGTATTTTCTTCTCAGAACTCGAAGTTTAGGTACACCTACAACAAGATCCGGGAAGTAAAATCGTATAGGATCGGGGAACTCTTTGCAGCATACCGGGATATACTCTGGGATGATGGGCGGCATAAATACAATGTCAGCTCATTCATTGGTGAAATAGACGAGATCCTTCTGGGAGAGCGTTTCAGCACCTTTGACCAGAACACCCTGGACAATCTTATCGGTACCTTGCGCCAGCGCGGGAACAGCAACGCAACCATCAATCGCAAGATGGCTGCACTCAGCAAGCTGCTGCGCAAGGCTCATAAGATGGGAGATATCCACAGCCTGCCCGAGTTTCGCCGCCAGAAGGAGCGTGCGGGACGGATTCGTTTCCTCGAACGGGACGAAGAGGCAAGGCTGTTCGCCGCGATCAAGAGCCGCAGCGAGGATGCTTACCGGCTTTCCGTTTTCCTGGTCGACACCGGCTGCCGTCTCGGCGAGGCGCTCGGCCTGATCTGGAACGACATCCAGGAGCACCGCGTCTCATTTTGGATCACGAAATCCGGCCGCAGCCGCACCATCCCGATGACCGAACGGGTCAAGGAGGTGATCAAGCTGCCGCCGACCACCGAGGGTCGCCGGCCGAAGGGTCCGTTCAGCAAGCTCAGCCAGGCGCAGTACCGCGCCATCTGGAACGAAGCGAAAGCGGAAGTCGGTCTTGGCGCCGATGAACAGGTGGTACCGCATATCCTGCGCCACACCTGCGCTTCGCGCCTTGTCCAGGGCGGTATCGACATAAGGCGCGTGCAGATGTGGCTCGGCCACCAGACGCTGTCGATGACCATGCGTTACGCGCACCTCGCCACCAACGATCTCGATGGCTGCGTCGTCGTTCTCGAGAAGCCACGCGGCGACCAGGCGCCGAGCGCCGCGGAGAATTCCGTCTTTGCCTCCCCCTTGACCGCGCCGTCACCTGGCAAAGCCGCTCGCAAGGAGAGCGGACTGGAGCCGGCAAAGGCGCGGCGCAAGAGCTCCAAAGGCAAGTAGGCACGCGCCGCGTGCCGGAGAATCTATATTTCATCGAGAAGGCCTGAGACTGAGTTAGTCTCGGGCTTTACTTTATTTTGATTTGCGCTCTGCCCGATCGAGGAAATCCGCAGTCTCCCGCGGCAGAGTGCCGGTTTCCAGAAAGGGCGCGTGTCCCTGACCTTCGACGGTGATCGTCTCCATGCCGGGATGCCGCCTTCCCATCTCCTCGACGGTCGCAGCGGATAATAGTTTTGAATTGCCGCCGCGAATGGCAAGCAGCGGCACGGTGGCTAAAGCGTCGAACTGCGGCCACAGATCCGGCAACGGCTTGCTGAAATCGACGCCGGCCAGCGTCCCGACCAGCGCCGGATCGAAATCCGGCAGCCAGCCGGCCTCCGTCTCGCGGCAGATTGCCCGGACCATCCGCGCCCAGTCGGCGTCGGTGAGCGCCGGGAAATCGGCGCCATGCACGCGCCGCTGAGCATCCACCGCCTCGGCGAATGTCTTCGGTTTCGGCGCGCGGTCGAGATAGGAGCGGATATGGGCAAGGCCCTCGACCTCGATCACCGGGCCGATGTCGTTCAGCACGATGGCCTTCAGCACGGCCGGCTTCAATGCCCCGAGCACATGGATGATCAGGCCACCGCGCGAGGTGCCGATGAAAGCAGCCTGCTCGATGCCGAGCGCCGACAGCCCCGCAAGCACATCCCCGGCTTCGACGCCGACATTATAATGGCTGATATCGGGGTCGTGGTCGGATTGGCCGCGACCGCGATAGTCAAAGGCGAGGACTTTTCGCGGCCTTGCCGCCTTGGTTGAAAGGTAAAGCGCCAGTTCATGGAAGTCGCGGGCGTTGCGGGTGAGTCCGGGAAGGCAGACGACCGGCCAACTGCCGGCGTTCGCCTCGCCGTAGATACGAGCATGGAGCTTCAGGCCGTCTGGCGCGGCGTAGAAAAAGTCGGAAAAGCCTTCGTCGCTCGCCATCGGAACGCTGCTCCTCGTTGAGGTGACCGACAGCTACAGACGAGGGCAAGGGTCGTCAAACACTCTTCCTTCTCCCCTTGTGGGAGAAGGTGGATCGGCGCGTAGCGCCGAGACGGATGAGGGGTGTTCCAGGGAACGCCGTCGTCTCACTCCGCTGGAACACCCCTCATCCGGCCGCTTCGCGGCCACCTTCTCCCACAAGGGGAGAAGGAAGAGACGCCCCATCAGCTTCGTCCGTTCACGAGATCCCCCACGATGTCGTATTTGCCTGAAATACGCATCTTGTAGACCTCGTAATTCTCCATCACGCGCTGCACGTAACTTCTTGTTTCCGTGTAGGGAATCCGCTCGATCCAGTCGATGACGGCGTCCACGTCCTTGCCGCGCGGGTCGCCGTATTTCGCCACCCATTGGGCGGCGCGGTTCGGGCCGGCATTGTAGCCGGCGAAGGTCAGCACATAGGAGCCGCCGAAACGGTCGAGTTGCTCGCCGAGGAAGGCCGAGCCCAGCGTCGCGTTATAGCCGGCATCCGTCGTCAGCCGCGCCTGCGAGAAATTCATGCCGGCCTTTTTTGCCAACTGCTTGGCGGTGCCCGGCATCAACTGCAGCAGGCCGCGCGCGCCGGCGCTGGAAACGGCGCCGATATTGAACTCGCTTTCCTGGCGGGCGATGGCATAGGCGAGCGCCTTGCCGGATCCGGAAATGTTGGCCGAATCGGGAATGACGCCCAGCGGATGCGAAAGCGCGCCGACATCGATGCCGCGCTGGGCGGCGATCTTGCCGACCTTCAGCGCCATGAAATGGTTGCCCTGCTTTTCGGCCAGCACCGCTAGCAGCGCCAGCTCGCCCGGGCTGGTCAGCTGGCCGGCAAGGTCGCGGTAGAGCGTCTCGGCGTAGCGGTCATAGCTCGCTTCCTGCAGCCGTTTGATCGCGCTCACTGCTTCGCGGCCGTCGAAACTCTGGCGGTCGGCCGCGCTCGGCTTCGGGTAGGCGATGTTGAGGGTCCTCAAGCCCACGCGCTCGCCGGCGAGCTGGCCATAGAAGGTCGTGCCGTAGCTGGCCGCGCGGGTGAAATAATCCTTGGCGCTGCCCGGACCGCCGACTTCCGCCGCCCGGCCGAGCCAGTAATAGGCGCGCGACAGCGACACCGGGCCCTGGGCGAGCTCGGTGATGCGCGTGAAATGCCTGGCGGCGGTCGCCGGATCGTTGAGACCGCGCAACGCGTACCAGCCGGCATGGAACTCGGCTTCGGCGGCGTTCGGCGGGGTTTCGGCAGCGTGCATGGAGACAATCTTGTAGGCAGTCTTCATGTCGCCCCGGTCGACCAGCTCGCGCGAGAGCACGCGGCGTTCGACCCACCAGGCATCGGGGTCGACCAGCGAATCGCGATTCGTCGGCGCTTTCATCACGGCAGCAGCGGCTTCGGCGAATTTCTGCTGCTTTCGCAGATATTCCGCCTCGGCAAAGAAATAGCCGGCGGAGCGCAGCACTGCGGGCACTGCCTTCAACAGCTTGGCGGCGTTCTTGTCGCCCTTGTCGGCTGCCGCCCAGGCATCCGCCAGCGGCTGTGCGCCGGCGAGGCCGGCGACCCGCAGCGCCGACGACGGCCGGTCGGCATAGAACATGCGCTCCATGCGGTAGCGATGGTCGGCCGCCGGGATCAGCGTGCCGAATTCCTTGATGACGGCCGTCTCGTCCTTTGCTTCCAGTTTTTCCGTGCGCCAAAAGGGTACCAGCACCGACCGCGCCGCGGCCTGGTTGCCAAGCGCCACTTGCGAGCGGGCGAGGATGATGACGCCCTCCGGCGTCAGCGGCTGGCTGCGGCCGAAGGCCTGCACGACCACCTGCGGCGGCGGGTTTTCGCGATAGAGCGCACGCTCGCTGTTCTTGCGCAGCGCGATCGTGCCCGGCCATCCAGGCAGCATCTTGGCCGCGTCGGCAATCTCGCCGCTCGGCACCTGGTCGCCGCCGTAAAGCGCGATCGCCCAGGCGAGGATATGCCTGTCGAGCGAGGTGGCGGGCAGCGTGTCGCGCGCCTTGCGCGCGCCGACGATGTTGTTGGCGGCAAGCGCATCGAGCCCGCTCTTCAGTTGCGCTATATCGGGGGCAATCGGCGTCTGGCCCGGCGCCTGCGGCGCATCTGGCGCCGGAATCGAGGCCGTCGCGCGCGCGTCGACGCTGCCACCGATCGCCATGGTAGGCGTCAGCGCGACGATCGCGCCCAACAGCGCGAAAAGATGGGGCCGCCTCGTCGGCATTTTATGATCCTAGCACATCGCCAGCAGGCGCGGGCATTGAGAACCCGATGCGAAGCCTAGACTTAGGTCGTGAAGGGCTCGTAAACAAAAGGTTATCGAGGCCGTTCGAATGGCGCTTGCTGGTGTCCCGATTCTGAAATTCGCATGACCTTGATATCGGGCGCGGCGCGAATTTCAGAATCGCAGGACACCAGCCAACTGTCGAATCCAGTATCGTTTGGTTTTCGATGTTCGCCCCGAGCCTGATATCAACGTCTAGCGAACATCGAAAACCACGACACTGGCATTACGCCGATGCTTGCCGCTGAACCATGTCGAGACTATGGTGCGCGGCTTCGCTTTCGGGTAGAAGGCGCGCACTGACCGATCTGATGAAACACCGATGCATGTCGCCCAGAAGCGGAAACCGGTTTTGGGAAGACGACATGCATAAACCGACAAAGTTCCAAGGAGTTTGGACGACATGCTGAGAGGCTCGCTGACTGCGCTCGTGACACCGTTCGAAAAGAGCGGGCGCTTCGACGAGAAAGCCTTTCGCTCGTTTGTCGAATGGCAGATCGCCGAGGGCACCAAGGGTCTCGTTCCCGTCGGCACCACCGGCGAGTCGCCGACGCTGTCGCATGAGGAGCACCGCCATGTCGTCAAGGTCGCCATCGAGGTAGCCAAGGGCAGGGTGCCGGTGGTGGCCGGCGCGGGCTCCAACAACACCGAGGAAGCGGTCGGCCTGGTGAAGTATGCCGAACAGGCCGGCGCCGATGCCGCCCTTGTGGTCACGCCTTACTACAACAAGCCGACGCAGCGCGGCCTCTATGAGCATTTCGCGGCCGTCGCCAGGGCGACCAAGCTGCCGATCATCATCTACAACATCCCGCCGCGTTCGGTGATCGACATGACGCCGGAGACGATGGGCAGGCTGCGCCACGACTTCAAGAACATTGCCGGCGTCAAGGACGCGACCGGCAAGGTCGAGCGCGTTTCCGAGCAGCGCATGACCTGCGGCAAGGATTTCATCCAGCTTTCCGGTGAGGATGCCTCCGCGCTCGGCTTCAACGCTCATGGCGGTATCGGCTGTATTTCGGTCACCTCGAATGTCGCGCCGCGCCTTTGCTCCGAGTTCCAGGAAGCGACGCTTTCCGGCGACAGCGCCAAGGCGCTCGAGCTGCAGGACCGGCTTCTGCCGTTGCACAAGGCGATCTTCATCGAGCCTGGCGTATCCGGCGCCAAATACGCGCTGTCGAAGCTGGGCAAGGTCGAGAACGTGGTCCGTTCGCCGCTGGTGACGGTCGAGTCCTCGACCGCCGAGAAGCTCGACGCGGCGCTCAAGCACGCCGGCTTGATTAATTAGCGAGCCCGTTTGGAAACTCTACTCCTGCGGCCATCTGAAGGCGCCACCTGCGCTTCCGGTGCTCACGTACTATATGTACGCTCCGCTCCGGTTCCGCGCATGGCCCCGAAAGCATCCGCTTTCGGAAAGGACCATGCGCAAAGTCGGGCTGCAGAGCGTCCTTTGCGCGTTTAGAAAACGCGCGGCGCTCTGTTGACACCTTCACCTGACTCGCAGGAGCGAGTTTCGAAACGGACTCTGGACGTCATGAATCAAGTCAAGAAAGCCGATCCCAACAACAAGACCGTTGCGGAAAATCGCAAGGCGCGCTTTTCCTACGAGGTGCTCGACACGATCGAGACCGGCTTGGTGCTGACAGGCACCGAGGTCAAGTCGCTGCGCCAGGGCCAGGCCAACATCCAGGAAAGCTACGCCTCGGCCGAGGGCGGCGAGATCTGGCTGATCAATTCCTATCTGCCGGAATATCTGCAGGCCAACCGCTTCAATCACGAGCCGCGCCGCCGTCGTAAGTTGCTGGTCTCCAAGCGCGAGATGGCAAAGCTCTCGCAAAGCGTTGAGCGTGAAGGCATGACGCTGGTGCCGCTGAAAATCTATTTCAATGACCGCGGCCGCGCCAAGCTGCTGCTCGCGATTGCCCGAGGCAAGAAGCTGCACGACAAGCGCGAGACCGAGAAGCAGCGCGACTGGTCGCGCGAGAAGGGGCGGCTGCTGAAGGAGCGCGGCTGAGCCTCCAGGGCTGGCAGCGCCGGCCGCCTGAAAAAAGCCGCCAGCCGGTTCTCCGGTCAGGCGCGCGCGAGCTTTTGCGGCAGGGGATGGTCTTGGGGAAGCGGATTGTTTTCTGGGGCCTTGCCGTCGCGGTTGTCGCCAGTGCCGTCGTGGCGGGCGCCTTCTTCTGGTTCCGCGGCTTTTCCCCGGATCGCGAGGAATTCCCGATCCGGGGCATCGACGTCTCGCATCATCAGGGAAAGATCGACTGGCCCCGCGTCGCCGCCGACGATGTCGCCTTCGCCATCATCAAGGCGACCGAAGGCGGCACCCATGTCGATACGCAATTCTCCATCAACCTGCGCGAGGCCCGCGCGGCCGGCCTGGCGGTCGGCGCCTATCACTTCTTCACCTTCTGCCGGCCAGGCGCCGACCAGGCGAAGAACTTCATCTCGGTCGTGCCGCGCAGCGAGCCGCTTTTGCCGCCGGTGGTCGACATCGAGTTTGGCGGCAATTGCCCGCAGCGCCCGTCGCCCGAGCAGTTGAACGCCGAGCTTGCCGCTTTCCTCGGCCCGGTCGAGACGGCATTCGGCAAGCAGGCGATTTTCTATCTGACCGACGAGGCGGCAGACGCCTATTCCGGCAGCATTCTTAGCCGCCGGCGCTGGTTGCGTTCTCTGGCGACGAGACCGCGCGAGAACGACTGGATCTACTGGCAGTATCACAATATGGGCCGCGTCGACGGCATCGAAGGCGATGTCGATCTCAACGTCCTGAAGGGCGGCCGCGAGACGCTGGCGAAGTTGTTTGCGCCGACGCCTTGAATTGCCGGCCCTTGAATCGCTTGCCGTACCGCTGAAGGCTTACGATCCTCCCGGCGCCGGTGCATTAAGGCGTCTATTGGCAATCCGCCCTCCGATCGCTGACAAGCCCATCCCGGCGGCCATGATGGCAATGGCTGCGAACTGGATCGTCATCGGCGTTTCGCCGAGTACCGCCATGCCGACAGCCACGGTGGCGATGGGTATGCCGGGCAGAAACAGCGATGCCGTCTGCGGCCCCAACTGCCCGACGACATAGGTATAGAGGAACATGGCTGCCGCGCCGGCCAGAATCCCCTGGATCACGATCTGGCTGATGACTTCCGTGGCGGCCGCGGCATGGATATGGCTTGGTGCGACGAAGTAGAGAATCGGCAGCGGCAGGCAGGACAGGAGCACTACCGCGGCCGTGGCCGTAACGGGATCGGCACGCCAGCGCCTGACAAGAACGGCATAGGCCGAAAACATCAGGCCCGATCCGATGAAAAGCATATCGCCGAAGAGAACGCCGCCGGTGCCGTCGCGCCCCGGCGCGATGAACAGCGACAGGCCGGCGACAATCGCGAGGACACCGATGGTCCGTTGCCGCGAAGCGCCGTCATTGAAGACGATGCGTGACAGCAGGAACGAAAAGAAGACGATCGACGCTGGACAAAGCGCGGCCGCATGGGCGGCAGGGGCATAGGTCAGGCCCCAATTGATGATCAGCGGATAAGGCAATCCGGCCAGCGCCGCCAATGCTAGGGCCCGGCGCCAACCGAGCGCCCTCATGCTTACAAAGCCGCCGTGCCAGACGATCGGCAGAAAGACCACCCCCGCGCCGCCAAAGCGCAAGGCGGCCAGATCCGTCGCCGTCAGATGCTCCCTGAGGCTGAAGCGGGCGGCGACGAATTGGATGGCGTAGATGCCGATCATAATGAGACCCGCGATGATCGCCAGCCTGGAGTTTCCTGAGTCTCGCGCGTCCGCCATGTTCCGCCGCCGTCGTGACATCGCCATCGAAGATCATCTCCGCACAAAGCGATGAAAGCGCAGGCTATTGCCGAAAAGCCCGCGGCAAAATACGCTCTTTTCTCGAAATTCGAGCGAAACTCGCAGATTGGAGGCAGATCTAGCGTGAATGCTGAAGCAAGCGACCTCGACGGCGTCGACCGCAATCTCCTGCGATTGCTGCAAGAAGATGGGCGTCGCACCACACTTGATCTGGCGGCGCGTGTCGGCCTCTCGCCGACCGGCACCAGCCTACGGGTGAAGCGGCTGTTTCGGGAAGGCTACATCACCGCGGTCAGGGCCGTGCTCAATCCGGCAAAGATCGGACGCGGTACGCTCGTCTTCATCGAGGTGCGTCTCGATCACACGGCGCCGCATATTTTCGAGCGCTTCGCCGAGGCGGTGACCAAGGCGCCCGAGGTTCTCGAGTGCCACATGGTGGTCGGCGGCTTCGACTATCTGGTAAAGGCGCGCATCTCGGAAATGGCCGCCTATCAGGATTTCCTGACGCGGGTCATTCTCGCACTGCCGGGAGTGAAGGAGACGCACACTTATACCTCCATCGGCGACGTGAAGCCGGATGCGCTGCTGCCGGTATGAGTGGGTCTCAGACCGACAGGAAGCCGCCTGAATCTAGCTCTTCAGGAACGCCGCAATCTCCTTGAACACGCTGACGAACATCTCCTGCGTCAGCACGCCCGTATTGGTGTTGTAGCGTGAGCAGTGGTAGCTGGAAAACAGCGCGATGCCGCCGGCTTGCTGCCTCCCGCCATGGCGGAACGGAAAGGCCGCGACGCGCTCACCCAGCGCCCGCACCGTCGACTGATGCGCGATCGAACCCAGCGTCAGGATGGCGCGCAGGCTGGGAAAGCGCGCGATGGTCGGCTTGAGAAAAGTTCTGCAAGTGGCGATCTCGGCGCCCACCGGCTTGTTCTCCGGCGGCACGCAGCGCACCGCATTGGTGATGGCCGTGCCGACGAGTTGCAAGCCGTCATCGGGCCTGGCCTTGAATTCGCCGCGCGCAAAACCGTGCGCGATCAATGTGCCATAGAGCAGGTCGCCGGCATAGTCGCCGGTGAAGGGGCGCCCCGTGCGGTTGGCGCCGCGCAGGCCGGGTGCCAGCCCGACGATCAGGAGGCGGACTGAATCTTGACCCTCCGGCGGCAGGAAGGTCGGCACTGGCGCGTTGAACCAGCCGGGCTCACGCTCGCGCCAGTCGGCGATGAAATCATGCAGCCGCGGGCAAAGCGGGCAGTCACGGTTGGGTTCGGGTGAGGGCACGGCGGTCAAGGCCGCCGCCATCAATAATCTTCCTCGTCGACTTCGGCGGGTTCTGGCCGGCGCGCCGGCCGCTCGGACGGATCGCGGCCAACCTCGCTCTTGAGCGTCATCAGGTCGATGAAATGATCGGCCTGGCGGCGCAGATCGTCGGAGATCATCGGCGGCTGCGAGGCCATGGTCGAGATGATCGACACCTTGCGCCCGCGCCGCTGCAGCGCTTCGACCAGCGTGCGGAAGTCGCCGTCGCCCGAGAAGATGACATAATGGTCGACGACATCGGCGAGCTCCAGCGCATCGACGGTCAACTCGATGTCCATGTTGCCCTTGATCTTGCGGCGGCCGGTCGAGTCGGTGAATTCCTTCGCGGGCTTCGTCACCACCTTGAAGCCGTTATAGTCGAGCCAGTCGATCAGCGGCCGGATCGATGAATATTCCTGATCCTCGACCAGCGCGGTGTAATAGTAGGCGCGCAGCAGGTAGCCGCGCTTCTGGAAGCTCGACAGGAGCTTGCGGTAGTCGATGTCGAAGCCCAGCGCGCGGGACGTGGCATAGAGATTGGCGCCGTCGATGAAAAGAGCGATCTTTTCACGGGGATCGAACATTGAAAAACATTCCTTTCGAAAATTTTTGTCGTCTAAAAGCGCTTGACGAATAGGTCCGGCAAATGAACCTTTGTACCGTCACCTCCGAGATAACGCGCAATTTGTGGATATCCAAGGGCATGGCCCTGTGTTGCAAGCAATTGTGATCGCCACTATGTGGGTAGCTTCACGGCGTGGCGCGATGATGAGCCGGGCAACGGCCCGTCAAGCCGACGCTGGCGCCATAAAGCTTGTATTTCGGCCGCGCCCGCGTTATGGAGCGCGCCAGCTTTCCATCAAATCCATCGCATGAAAGGGGCAGTCCATGGCCCGCGTAACCGTTGAAGATTGCATCGACAAGGTCGACAACCGTTTTGAACTCGTGCTGCTCGCTGGCCATCGCGCCCGCCAGATCAGCCAGGGCGCGCAGATCACCGTTCCGCGCGACAATGACAAGAACCCGGTCATCGCGCTGCGCGAGATCGCCGACGAGACGCTGTCTCCCGACGACCTCAAGGAAGACCTGATCCACTCGCTGCAGAAGCATGTCGAGGTCGACGAGCCGGAAGCCGAGGGCGAGGCGATCGCCGACCAGACCGGCGCGACCGCCGTTGCCGCCGACGCCGACGACGCCGAGGAGAACGTCACTTTCGACCGCATGAGCGAGGAAGACTTGCTCGCCGGCATCGAAGGTCTGGTGCCGCCGGAAAAGAGCGACGACTACTAAGTGCTTTTGTCCGGGTTGGATCAACCATCCAGGACTTCCGTATCTTAGGTTTCGTGGCTATCTATGAGATGCGTCGCACGTCGGTGCGGCGCATCAATCATTTCAGCACCGCGAGATCCCGCCCATGATGCGTCAGTATGAGCTTGTCGAGCGCGTCCAGCGCTACAAGCCTGACGTAAACGAGGCGCTGCTCAACAAGGCCTACGTCTATGCCATGCAGAAGCATGGCCACCAGAAGCGCGCCTCGGGCGATCCCTATTTCTCGCATCCGCTCGAAGTCGCCGCCATCCTCACCGACATGCATATGGACGAGGCGACCATCGCCGTTGCCCTGTTGCATGACACGATCGAGGATACGACCGCGACCCGCGCCGAGATCGACGAGCTCTTCGGCCCCGAGATGGGCAAGCTGGTCGAGGGGCTCACCAAGCTGAAGAAGCTCGATCTGGTCTCGAAAAAGGCCGAGCAGGCGGAGAACCTGCGCAAGCTCCTGCTCGCGATCTCCGAGGACGTCCGCGTTCTGCTCGTCAAGCTCGCCGACCGCCTGCACAACATGCGCACCCTCGACCATATGCCGGAAGCCAAGCGCTTGCGCATCGCCGAGGAGACGATGGAGATCTATGCGCCGCTGGCGGGGCGCATGGGCATGCAGGGCATGCGCGAGGAGCTGGAGGAAATAGCCTTCCGCTACATCAATCCGGAGGCTTGCCGCGCCGTTACCGCAAGGCTTGCCGAGATTTTCGAGCGCAACAGGGGCGTCCTGCAGGAGATCGAGACGGCGCTGTCGGGCCTGTTCGAAAAACACGACATCAAGGCAAGCGTGAAGAGCCGGCAGAAGAAGCCGTGGTCGGTGTTCCGCAAAATGGAGGCCAAGGCGCTCTCCTTCGAGCAGCTCTCCGACATCTTCGGTTTCCGCGTCGTGGTCGATTCGGTCGACGACTGCTACCGCGCGCTTGGCGCCATCCACACCACCTGGTCGATGGTGCCCGGCCGCTTCAAGGATTACATCTCGACGCCCAAGCAGAACGACTACCGTTCGATCCACACCACCATCGTCGGCCCGTCGCGCCAGCGCGTCGAATTGCAGATCCGCACCAGGGAGATGAACAAGATCGCCGAATATGGCGTCGCCGCGCATTCGATCTACAAGGATACTGGCGGCAAGATGAACGGCGCGGGCCATGCGATCTCCAGGGAGACCAACGCCTATGCCTGGCTGCGGCGCACCATCGAGCAACTGGCCGAAGGCGACAATCCCGAGGATTTCCTCGAGAACACCAAGCTGGAGCTGTTCCAGGACCAGGTGTTCTGCTTCACGCCCAAGGGCATGCTGATCGCGCTGCCGCGCGGCGCTACTCCCATCGACTTCGCCTATGCCGTCCACACCGATGTCGGCGACACCTGCGTCGGCGCCAAGGTCAATGGCCGCATCATGCCGTTGATGACCGAGCTCAAGAACGGCGACGAGGTCGAGATCATCCGCTCCAAGGCGCAGGTGCCGCCCGCCGCCTGGGAATCGGTCGTGGTCACCGGCAAGGCGCGCGCCGCCATCCGCCGCGCCACCAAGAATGCGATCCGCAAGCAATATTCCGGCCTCGGAGCCCGCATCCTGGAGCGCGCCTTCGAGCGCGCCGGCAAGACATTCACCAAGGAGAGCCTGAAGCCGGTGCTGCACCGGCTGGCGCGCAAGGATATCGAGGACGTGCTGGCCTCGGTCGGCCGCGGCGAGCTGAGTTCCACCGATGTCATGAAAGCGGTTTTCCCCGATTATAAGGATGAGCGTGTCACCGTCGCGGCGCCCAAGCAGCGCGAGGAGGGCTGGTCGAAGATCCGCAACGCCGCCGGCATGCTGTTCCAGATGCCGGGCACCCGCGCCGCGAAGAAGGACAAGGACCAGCAGCGCGACGGCGCGGTGCCGATCCGCGGCGTGCGCGGCGACCTGCCGGTGCGTTTCGCGCCGGAGGGCGCTGTACCCGGCGATCGCATCGTCGGCATCATCCAGCCCGGCACCGGCATCACCATCTATCCAATCCAGTCGCCGGCTTTGCAGGCCTTCGACGACCAGCCCGAGCGTTGGATCGACGTGCGCTGGGACATCGACGAGCGCACCAAGGAACGTTTTCCGGCGCGCATCTCGGTCACCGCCATCAATGCGCCCGGTTCGTTGGCCGACATCGCTCAGGTCGTCGCATCCAACGATGCCAACATCCACACGCTGTCGATGATACGCACCGCACCCGATTTCACCGAGATGCTGATCGATCTCGAGGTCTGGGACCTGAAGCACCTCAACCGGCTGCTGTCGCAGCTCAAGGACAATTCGAGTGTCAGCGATGCGCGGCGTGTGAATGGATGAATAGTGAATAGTGAATAGTGAATAGTGAATAGTGAATAGTGAATAGTGAATAGTGAATAGTGAATAGAAGGTGCTCTCACTGCCATTCACCATTGACCCTTCACCACTCGCCAAGGGGGACCGAATAATGAACACCGACGAAGTGCTGGGCATTTTCCGCGAGGCCGGCGCCGTCCTCGAAGGTCATTTCATCCTGACGTCCGGTCTGCGCAGTCCGGTGTTCCTGCAGAAGGCCCGCGTGTTCATGCATGCCGACAAGACCGAGCGCCTGTGCAAGGCGCTGGCCGAGAAGATCCGCAAGGCGGTGCCGGGCGGGATCGACTACGTCGTTGGCCCGGCCATCGGCGGCCTGATCCCGGCCTATGAGACCTCGCGCCATCTCGGCGTCCCGGCGATCTGGGTCGAGCGGGAAGGGGGCGAATTCAGGTTGCGCCGCTTCGAGATTGCCAAGGGCTCGCGCGTCGTCATCGTCGAGGACATCGTCACCACCGGCCTGTCGATCCGCGAGACCATCCACTGCCTGCGCGAGCTTGGCGCCGACGTCGCGGCGGCTGCCTGCATCATCGACCGTTCGGCCGGCAAGACCGATGTCGGCGTGCCGCTGATCGCGCTTGCCGAATATGAAGTGCCGGCCTATCCCGCCGACCGCCTGCCGCCGGAACTTGCCGCGATTCCAGCCGTTAAGCCGGGAAGCCGCAACATCTGACATCGCAATGTTTGAAAACAGGCACTTGAGCGCGTCGCTTGAATCTCTTTGCCGGAGACGCGCGCCGAGGCGACAATGATCGCCGGGATCGACCATTTCGTGCTGACGGTCCGCTCGCTGGAAGCGACCTGCGATTTCTACCGGCGGGTGCTCGGCATGCGGCGGCTCGACGAACCGAACCGGCCGACCGCGCTTCTGTTCGGCTCGCAGAAGATCAACCTGCACGAAGTCGGTCGCACCTTCGAGCCGAAGGCGAAGGCGCCGACGCCGGGTTCCGGCGATTTCTGCCTCGTGGCGGCACTGCCGCTTGCCGAGGTCCAGGCCAGCCTCGAGGCCAATGGCGTGGCGATCGAAGTCGGTCCGGTCGAACGCACCGGCGCGCGCGGCAAGATGATGTCGGTCTATTTCCGCGATCCGGACGGCAATCTGGTCGAGGTCAGCGAGTATCAACCCGGCTGAGATCGAGCCGCATGGCGCAGCGCTGGCCCGTAGGCATGCCGTGCCTGGCCTCGTCGTCGAGCAGGCTTGCCAGCCGTTCGTCAATCTCGGCGTCTTCCAGGATGCGAAATCCGGCCTTCCGATAGAAGGGCGCGTTCCAGGCGACGGCGCGAAACGTGGTCAGCGTCACCGCGGCCAGTCCGCGCCGCCCGGCGTCCGCGACCACCTGTTCGAGCAGGGCGCGGCCGATGCCTTGGCCCTGCCGGTCGAGGCGCACGTCCAACTCCCATATATGCAGCGCATCGCCTTCGATCCCGGCGCTCAGGAAGCCGACCGGCCGGTCCTTCTCGTCTGCGGCAATCCAGCATGCGCCGGCGGCGATCAGCGCGCGATGCCGCTCGACGCTGATATTGTCGCCGTCGGCGAGCCACGCCAGTTCCGCAATGGCGCGGAACGCCAGCCCGGCGGACTGTTCGATCCGCGGCAGCGCCCCGGCGTCCTCGGCCCGCGCCGGTCTAATGGTGATCATCGGCTCCGCATCCGGGTTGTTTTCCTCAGTTTCGCCAGAATGACGCTGTTGTTACAGCCTGCGGCAGACCATCGCGGCGGCGTTCGTTGTTGCGCGGCCCGGTCGTCGCTATATCAAAGCTTGTTGCCTTTCTGCGCCCTCGAAGCGCAAGATGTGTTTGCGCGACCCGGTGGGTAGGGGCAGCGCGTATTGGACCGGGAACTGGAACAGAGTGCTTTTTCGACGCCGAGAGCCTGATGGCTTCCTGGAACAGGTGCGTACTTATCTTTGGCCGCGCCGCTCGTTCTCGCGTTCCGTGCAGTATTTCTCCAAACGCATCCTGCGGCTGAAGGCGACGCCGCATTCCGTCGCCGCCGGTGTCGCCGCGGGCGTTTTCGCCTCCTTCTTCCCGCTTGGCTTCCACTTCATCGTCGCCGCCGTGCTGTGCTGGATCATCGCCGGCAATCTGGTCGCGGCAGCGCTCGGCGCGGTGTTCTTCGGCAATCCGCTGACCTTCCCGCTTTTGTGGGGCGCGTCCTGGGAGATCGGCAAGCTGCTCCTGCATGAGCATCTGCCGAAGCACGGCCCGCCCGAGCATCTGGGCGAAATGATGCACAAGCTTTCCTTCGCCAAGCTCTGGCACCCCATTCTGGAGCCGATGCTGATCGGCGCGGTGCCGCTCGGCCTGGTCTTCGGGCTCCTGTTCTACGCCATCACCCGCTGGGGCATGACGGTGTTTCGCGAGCAGCGCCGGAAGCGCATGGCCGAGCGTGCCGAGAAGAAAGCGCGGCAGGGCCGACGGGAAGTGCCGGCGGAATGATCATCGGCATCGGCAGCGACCTGATCGACATCAGACGTATCGAGAAATCGCTGGAGCGGCACGGCCAGCGCTTCGTCCAGCGCATCTATACCGAGGTCGAGCAGGCCAAGTCGGAAAAGCGTGCCGCCCGCGCGGCTTCCTATGCCAAGCGCTTCGCCGCCAAGGAAGCCTGTGCCAAGGCGTTGGGTACCGGCATGGCCGAGGGCGTGTTCTGGCGCGACATGGGGGTGGTCAACCTGCCGAGCGGCGCGCCGACCATGGCGCTGACCGGCGGCGCCGCGGCCAGGCTGGAGAAAATCCTGCCGAAAGGCCACCGCGCCCTCATCCATCTCACCATCACCGACGATTTCCCGCTTGCTCAAGCCTTTGTGATCATCGAGGCAGTGCCCGCCGAACAAGCGCCACATTGATTCCATCTGACCACGAGCGGCATGACGTTGCCCAGCGCCCGCCGAGACTCTATACCAACATCGCACAATCGAGGACGACATGAGCGTGGCTGAAAAATCGCAGAAGAAATCCGGCGGGCTTGGTGAGACCTTTTCCGTCATCATCCAGGCTCTGCTGCTCGCGCTCGTCATCCGCACGCTGCTCTTCCAGCCTTTCTCCATTCCGTCCGGCTCGATGCGGCCGACGCTGCTCGAAGGCGACTATCTCTTCGTCACCAAATGGGCCTATGGCTATTCGCGTTACTCGTTGCCCTTCGGTCCCGATCTCTTCTCGGGCCGCATCTGGGGTTCCGAGCCCAAGCGCGGCGACGTGGTGGTGTTCAAGTTCCCGCCGGATCCGTCGGTCGATTACATCAAGCGCGTCGTCGGCCTGCCCGGCGACAAGATTCAGGTGAAGGACGGCCAGCTTTTCATCAATGACGTCGGCGTGCCGCGCGTGAAGACCGGCCAGATCGACAATCCCGATGTCACCGAAGAAAACCGGCCGATCGATGTCTACCGCGAAACGCTGCCGAACGGCGTCAGTTACGACACGCTCGACATCAATTCCGATTCGATCGGCGACAACACGCGCGAATTCGTCGTGCCGCCTGGGCACTATTTCATGATGGGCGACAATCGCGACAATTCCTCCGACAGCCGCTTTGCCGTCGGCTATGTGCCGGCCGAGAACCTTGTCGGCCGCGCCAACCTCATCTTCTTCTCGATCGCCGGCAAGGCGAGCCCGCTCGAGATATGGAAATGGCCGTCGTTGATGCGCGCCGGGCGCCTGTTCCATTTCGTCCACTAGAGCGATGGCGGCCAGCAAGCGTTTGACCGCCGATGCCCTTGCCGAAGCGCTTGTCGAGCGCACCGGCCATGTCTTCGCCGACCGCCAGCGCCTGCAGCGGGCGCTGACCCATGCCAGCGCCCGTTCGACCCATGCCGGCGTTGACTATGAGCGGTTCGAATTCCTTGGGGACCGTGTTCTCGGCCTCGTCGTGGCCGACATGCTGCTCGCCTCCTTTCCCGATGCCGCCGAAGGCGAGCTTTCGCTGCGCCTCAACGCGCTGGTCAATGCCGAGGCGCTGTCGGAAATCTCCGAACAGATCGGCCTGCCGGAATTGGTGCGCGCCGGTTCCGATGTGCGCAATCTCGAGGGCCGCAAGCGCACCAATCTGCGCGCCGATGCGCTGGAATCGCTGATCGCCGTGCTCTATCTCGACGGCGGGATGGACGCGGCGCGCGCGTTCATCCACCGCTACTGGCAGCCGCGCTCGCAGGCGATGGGCGCTGCCCGCCGCGATGCCAAGACCGAATTGCAGGAATGGGCGCATCAGGCCGCCGCCGGCGCCGTGCCCGCCTACCATATCGACGGCCGTGACGGACCGGACCACGACCCGGTGTTCACGGTCAGCGTAAAAGTCGGCTCTTTCGCGCCCGCCGTCGGCAGCGGCCGCTCCAAGCGCGAGGCCGAGCAGGCCGCGGCGGCTACTCTTTTGCTGCGCGAAGGCGTATGGAGCGCGGCATGACAGAAACGGAAACCACTCAAGTCCCCGCGACGCGCTCCGGTTTCGTAGCGCTGATCGGCGCGCCAAATGCCGGCAAGTCGACGCTGGTCAACCAGCTCGTCGGCGCCAAGGTGTCGATCGTCACCCACAAGGTGCAGACCACCCGCGCCATCGTGCGCGGCATTGCCACGCATGACAACGCGCAGATCGTCTTCGTCGACACGCCGGGCATCTTCAAGCCGAAGCGGCGGCTGGACACGGCGATGGTGACCACCGCCTGGGGCGGCGCCAAGGATGCCGATGTCGTAGTGCTGCTGATTGACGCCGAGCGCGGCATCAAGGGCGATGCCGATGCCATCCTCGACCGGCTGAAGGACGTCAGGCAGCCGATGCTTCTGGTTCTCAACAAGGTCGACCGCGTCAAGCCGGAAACGCTTCTCGCCCTGGCCGCGACCGCGAACGAACGCGTGCCCTTCAAGCGCACTTTCATGGTCTCCGCGCTGACCGGCTCCGGCTGCAAGGACCTGCTCGATTATCTCGCCGAGACGCTTCCGGCCGGTCCCTGGTACTATCCGGAGGACCAGATCTCCGACCTGCCGATGCGCCAGCTCGCGGCCGAGATCACGCGCGAAAAACTTTATCTGAGACTGCATCAGGAGCTTCCCTATTCCTCGCATATCGAGACCGAGAAGTGGGAAGAGAAGAAGGACGGCTCGGTGCGCATCGAGCAGGTCATCTATGTCGAGCGCGACAGCCAGAAGAAGATCGTGCTCGGCCACAAGGGCGAGACGATCCGCGCCATCGGGCAAGCCGCGCGGATGGAGATCGCTGGCATTCTGGAGCAGAAGGTGCACCTCTTCCTGTTTGTGAAGGTGCGCGAGAACTGGGGCGACGACCCCGAGCGCTACCGCGAGATGGGGCTGGAGTTTCCCCATTGATGCATGCCGCGTAGAAGGACCCGGCAACGGGCCAGCGACATTGCATAATCCAAAGATAACCATCGATACCGATCTCGTCCGCCGGCTGGTCGATGCACAGTTTCCGCAATGGCGGCATCTGCCGGTCAGCCCGGTCGAGTTCGGCGGCTGGGATAACCGCACCTTCCATCTTGGCGATGAGATGACCATCAGGCTGCCAAGCGCGGCCCCCTATTCGCTGCAGGTCGAGAAGGAGCATCGCTGGCTGCCGAAACTTGCGCCGCTCCTGCCGCTGCCCATTCCAACGCCATTGGCCATGGGCGAGCCGGCGGCGGGGTATCCCTGGCATTGGTCCGTCTATCGCTGGATCGAGGGCGAGACGGCGAGGAATGCACGCATTGCCGATCTCCCCGCGTTTGCCGTCGCGCTCGCTGATTTCCTTGTCGCTTTGAGGGGCATCGAACCGACGGACGGGCCCGCGCCCGGCCAGCACAATTTCCATCGCGGTGGATCGCTGAGTGTCTATGACGGCGAGGCGCGGCAGGCCATCGCCGCGCTCGAAGGCCGGATCGACACGCAAGCCGCGACCACCGTGTGGGACGCGGCACTCGCCGCCACCTGGCATGGCTCGCCGGTCTGGTTCCACGGCGATGTCGCCTCGGGCAATCTTCTGGTCGAGGACGGCAGCTTGAGCGCCGTCATCGATTTTGGCACCTGCGGCATCGGCGACCCATCCTGCGATCTTGCTATAAGCTGGACGTTCTTCGAAGGCGAAAGCCGCGAGGCTTTTCGCACCCGCATTGCCGTCGATGACGCCACCTGGGCGCGTGGTCGCGGCTGGGCGCTGTGGAAGGCGCTGATCACCGTCGCCGGCCACGACGCCAACCAGGCAGAGGCCGAAAGGCAGCGCCGCGTGATCGACGCGGTGCTTGCCGATCATCGGCGCTGGGTTACGGGACTACAATAGGCCTTTGCCGCTGAAATCAGCTGCAAAGGACGCCAGTGGCATCACAAGCGTCAGCGGCCGCTCCAAAAGTGGCTCGGCTCCATATCCGCGGTACCAGCTAGCGGCGCGCTCGCTCTTGGCATCGATGATCAGCAGGAGGCCGCCGCTTTCGGCCGCAACCCGCAGGCAGCGCAAGGCCGCTGCGGCGAGGAGTTGGCCACCGAGCCCTTGTCCGGTCACGGTCAGATCGGTTGCAAGGCGGGCAAGCTTGAAACCGGACACTTCATGTCGGGCGAGCCCCTTGGTCAGGGTCGCTGGCACTTGCTCGTGGGCAACGGCGGACGGAGCGATCGTATAGAAGCCAAGAATGCGGCTTGGATTTGCGCCGTCGACAGCACAAAACGTTTTCGATGCGTTTTGCTCATGGCTCTGCCTGGCGAAGCGCCGCAGAAAATCGTTCATCTGCTCGTCGCCGCAGTCGAAGGACGCACGATCATGCGATTTCGAAATCGGCTCCTCGTGCCAACCTGGCAGCGTCATATGGTGTCAGGAAGCGCTGCGATGGCAGCCCGCAACTTCGCGTTGGGCTTAGGCGGATGCTCAAGCAAATCGAGAATACGCTTGAAATCGTGCTCGGAGACCTCAATTTTCTCGACCGCCTTGATCACGGCCTCAGCCTCGGGCAGCACTTTGTCGAGGATGAAGTCGGTCATATCCTTGTTCGACAGCGCCGCCGCGCGAGCTATCATGGCCTTTTGCGCCGGCCGTATGCGGATGTTGAAACGCTCGGATTTGTCGGTAGCTATTTTGGGCATGGGTATCTTCCTTCACGTCAAATATAGCGTACGCACATCATGCGCACAACTCTTCCCTCTCTTGATTTCACCACCCAACGGGTGAAAAGCTCTACTCATGGAATGGCGCGACGAGGGAATCGTTCTCGGCACTCGCAGGCATGGCGAAACCAGCGCCATCCTCGAGGTGATGACGCGTGTCCATGGCCGCCATCTCGGTCTGGTGCGGGGCGGGCGCTCGCGCAAGCAGCAGCCGGTGCTGCAGCCCGGCAACCGCGTCGATCTTCTGTGGCGGGCGCGGCTCGACGAGCATCTCGGCATCTTCCAGGCCGAAGCGATCGAGATGAACGCTGCGCGGCTGATGGACAGCGCCGTCGCCGTCTACGGCCTGCAGACCATGGCCGCGCATCTGAGGCTGCTGCCCGAGCGCGACGCCCATGGCGGCCTTTATGAGGCGCTCGCCGTGATGATTTCGCACCTGGACGATGCCGACGCGGCGGGAGAGCTGGTGGCGCGCTTCGAGCTGCTTATCCTCGATGAACTGGGCTTCGGCCTCGATCTCAGCCAATGCGCGGCGACCGGCACCAGGCAGGATCTTGCCTATGTCTCGCCGAAATCCGGGCGCGCCGTGTCGCGCGAAGCCGGCGCGCCTTGGCACGACAAGATGCTGGCGCTGCCCGCCTTCCTGCAGCGCGGCTCCGGCCTGCGCGCCGATGCGGCAGCCCTGGAGGACGCGTTCCGGCTGAGCGGCTTCTTCTTCACCCGTCACGTCTACGAGCCACGAGGCCTCGAGCCGCCCGATGCTCGCGCCGGCTTCCTCGCCGCGCTGCGCCGGCATCATGCCTCGGTGAGGGCGATTGCGGGCGAGGCAGGATAGCGAGGCAGCCGCCTATTCGGCGCTGCGTCGCTCCAGGAAATCGTCGAGCATGGGGCGTTGGCCCTTGAGAATTTTGACGCCGGCTTCGGGCAGCGAAAACCAGCCGGCCTTGTCGACTTCAGGAAACGCTTTCATGGTCCCCGATTTCGGCGGCCACTCCATCGTGAACATATTGCTCCTGACGGCATCCGCATCGATGTCCGCGTCGACGCTCCATGCGATGATGATCTTCCCGCCCGGCTGCTTGTAGCTGCCGAGCGGCCGGAAATCGCCGTCGACGGTGACGCCGAGCTCTTCTTCGGCTTCCCGCTTGGCGGCCTCGAGCTCATCCTCGTTATCGCCGATCAGTCCTTTCGGGATGGTCCACGCGCCTTCATCCTTTCTTGCCCAGAACGGCCCGCCCGGGTGGACGAGCAGGAATTCGAACACACCGGCGGTGCGCCTGTGAATCAGCAGGCCAGCGCTTTTTTGCGGCATCCGTCACCTCGCGGCATTTGCTTCGCCCGCGCGAGAATAGCATGAGTATTCCGCGGCAGAGGTCACGTAATCTCGCCGGCAATGCCGACGCCTCGGCGGCCCGACATTGGATAAACCGGCAAGTCGCTCGCAATCGGCGACGAAACATGCTCGATCTTGTCAATGCATGTCGCCCAAAAGTGCGCAGCGGTTTTGGGAGAACGACATGCACCAAAAGCAATGACTAAAGGCGCGTCGCCTGATTCCGTTTCGGCGCGACGCGCCTTTAGCCGGCAGGACGCTGATTTGCACCAGCCGTCTCATTGCCCCATTCTTTGGCCACGACCGGTCTGGTTTTGAGGGAAACCGCCATGTTTTTCAGCCTAATCGCCATTGCCGCCGTCATAGCTCTTTTCGTCATCGTGTCACGACAGCAGAACCGCATTGCGCAGGTCGAGCGCGAGCTCGGTATCCTGCGCGGCCTTGTGCAGCCTGGAGCTTCGCTGTTGGCGCCCAACGCGGCGGACGCCGCGCAGGACGGTCTTGCCGAGAAGGCCAAGGCAGCCGCGGCGCCTGCCGCGCCGTTGGCAGATGGCGCGACCGTGGCCGAGGAGGTCGTCGAGACGCCCGAGACCGCCGAAGGCGAGGCCGTGGCCGGACCCTGGACGAAGGGCAAGGCGGCCCCGGTGCAATCCGCCGCACCGGCGCAACCCGCCACCGTAGCCGAGACGCCCGCGGCCGGATCTCCCGAGGCCCCCAAGGCGGCGCGCCAAACCGATGTCGAAACAGCGCTGGGCACTCGCTGGGCAGTCTGGGTCGGCGGCATCGCGCTTGCGCTGGGGGGCCTGTTTCTGATCCGCTACACCATCGAGGCCGGCATTTTCGGCCCTGGCGTGCGCCTCGCCATGGCCGGCATCCTCGGCCTGGTGCTGATTGCCGGCGCCGAATTCATCCGCCGCACCGGCTTCAGGGTGCCGGTGCAGGGCGCCGCTGGCGCCTACATCCCCGCGATTCTGACCGGGGCGGGAGCCTTCATCCTGTTCGGCACGGTCTACGCGGCGCACGCCATCTATGGCTTCATCGGTCCGGCGACGGCTTTCGCGCTGCTTGGCGTCATCGGCGTCGCGACCATTGGCGCTTCGCTCCTGCATGGCCTGGCGTTGGCCGGCATCGGCCTCGTCGGCGCCATGGTCACGCCGGCGCTGGTCGCCTCGGAAGCCCCCAATCCCTGGGCCTTGTTCGTCTATCTCGCGATCGTGCTTGCCGCCACGGCGGCAATCGCCCGCATCCGCGACTGGAAGGCGCTGGTGGCCGCGGCCTTTGCCGGCGCCGGCGTCTGGACCATTCTCTATATGGTCGACGCGCCGCAGGTGAACCTCGCCGCCGTCCTGTTCATCAGCCTGGCGACGCTCGCCGTGCTGGCTTTCGTCTGGCTCGGCCTTTTCTTGGTTACTGGCCGCGACGATACGGCGCGCGGCTTCGACTGGCCTTCGATCGTTCCCGGCTTCTTCATCGCCTTGAGCGCGCTCGGCCTGTCCGTCGATCCGGCCTTTGCCAGCGCCGGCGATGCCTTGCACGGGGCGATCCTGCTGGCCGCGCTGGTCGCGGCGGCGCTCTACCGGCCGCGCGCGCTTCCGCTCGTCTTTGCCGCCGGCATCGCGACCGTGATGATCTATCTGGGTATCATCCCGCCCGCCACGATCGGGGCGGATGCGCTCGATGTCGGGCTCGACGCTCAGCCTTTGGCGTCGTCCGACGTGCTGACTTTCCGCATCGGCGTCGCGCTCGGCATGATCTTCCTCGCCGCCGGTTTCTGGGCGGCACGCCGCTTCGCCGCCGCCGCTCCATTGCGCGCAGCCTGCTGGGCGGCCTGGGGCGTCATTGCGCCGCTGGTGGTGCTTCTGGCGCTGTGGCTGACCTTCGGCGATATCGACCGCGATCTCGGCTATGCGCTGCCGGCCCTGTTGCTGGCGCTCGCCTTCGCCGTCGGCGGCGAATGGATCGCGCGCGCCGAGGAGCCGCCGCTGGCCGGCGGCCCGGCCGTGTCATTCGCGCTCGGCGGCGCCGGTGTCGCAGGCCTGCTGATGCTGCACATGGCCTTCGGCTCCGGTTGGACGACCCTGCTGCTCGGCGCCGCCGCTGTCGTCCCGGTCTTGGCAACGCGCTGGCGCTCCTACCCCGTGCTGGGCTGGATCGCGGTGGGCGCGGCGGTCGCCGTGCTCGGCCGCATCGCCTTCGATCCGACCATCGTCGGCGCGGCGTCTCTCGCCAGGACGCCGGTCTTGAACTGGCTGCTGCCGGGCTATGGCGTGCCGGCGCTGGCCTTCGGTTTTGCCGCCTGGCAGCTCGCCCGCACCACCAATGGCCGGCCGCGCCTTGCCATGGAGGCGGCGTCGGCGCTGTTCGCGCTGCTCACCATTGCCATGCTGGTGCGCCATGCCATGCATGGCGGCGTCATCGACACCGGCACCGTCACTCTTGCCGAACAGGCGATCTACACGCTGATCGCGCTCGGCGCCGGCGCCATACTGGTCGCCATCGACATGCGCTCGCCGAGCTCGGTCCTGCGTTATGGCTCGATGGCCGCCGGCGTGGTTTCGGCCGGCCTGATCGCCGTCCAGCATTTCGTCGTGCTGAACCCGCTGCTGACGGACGAGTCGACCGGCACGGTTCCCGTCTTCAACCTTTTGTTTCTCGCCTATCTGCTGCCGGCGGTCGCCGCCGGGGCGCTGGCGCTCTATGTCCGCGACAAGCGTCCGCGATGGTATGCAGCGATGCTGGCACTGATCGCCGCGCTGCTTGCCTTCGCCTATGCCACGCTCTCGGTGCGTCGCCTGTTCAACGGCGAGTTCATCGCCCTGTGGAGCGGGCTCGGCCAGCTCGAGACCTATACCTACTCCGCGCTCTGGCTGGTCATCGGCGTGGCGCTGCTTGCCGCCGGCGTCCGGCTGAAATCGCAGGTATTGCGCGTCGCGTCGGCGGCGCTGATCGCGGTCGCGGTGCTGAAAGTCTTCCTCTTCGACATGTCGGAACTCGAAGGCGTGCTGCGCGCGCTGTCCTTCATCGGTCTGGGTGCCGTGCTGATCGGGATAGGGCTGTTCTATCAGCGGCTGCTGACAAGGGCGGCGAGGGAAGCGTGAAAGGCTGGAGCTCCTTGGGTCGTTGCGGCTATTTTCGAACGATCCCGCGCAGCCGGCGCTGGTCGGCTGCCTCTTTGATGAGGCCAGCAATCTTTCGAACGAATGCTGGACTGAAAGAACCGATGGGTTTCACCGTGACGAGGTCGTAAGCTTCGTCGGTCCGCACCCGGTTGTACTGGTCGAGGATCCGCCATGACGGAAAATCGAAGCCGCCCCTCCGACACTCGATCTCACTGACTGCAATATGCGTCGGGTTGCTGCGACGTAAGCGGGAACAGGAACAGCGCTGCCGGCGTAGTCGGAATTCTGACCACGATGCAGACAGGACGCGCCTTGCGGCCGGATTCTTCACCAGCGTCGGCCTGCCGCGCCCACAGATAGTAATACCTGAGCAGATCGCCCGGCTTAAACATCCGACCCATCGTCGGCTGTGATGGCTTCCAAACCCGACATCAGCTCGTTGTGGATCGCGTCAGGCGCGTTCTCGATCGTACAAGCGGCGGCATCAGACGAGCCAACGAGTTGCCAGTATTGTCTGGCTGAAAGGATGATCAGCTTCTCTTTACCGCGTTTCGTAAGAGCTACAGGCTCGATCATCGCCGTTTCGAGGATCTCGCCCGATGCGCGGTTCATGTCTGAAAAGGTGAATTGTTTCATCGGCGCCTCATGCGTAATATACCCAGTATACCTATTTTACGTACTAAATAGTGGTCCTATGCGATTTGGGCCGGGAATAAACCGCCCTCCGCCGGCGTTATTCATGCGCTTGGGTAACCGCAGCGGTTGGGCCGCTTCGCGCTGACTGCTTGCACCGCGCCGCGAAGGCGCGTTCTATCCGGATGGAAAGCGACCTCGAAACAAGCGGTCATGGACGACAAGAAGGCAGCGATCCTGAGCGAAATACCGCGGTTGCGGCGCTATGCGCGCTCGCTGCTGCGCGAGCGCGATTCCGCCGACGACCTGGTCCAGGATTGCCTGGAGCGGGCGCTCGTGCGGCTCGACAACTGGCAGACTGGAGAGAGCCCCCGGAGGTGGCTGTTTACGATCATGCATCACTTGTTCATCGACCAGATGCGCAAGGTCAACCGGCGAGGCGAGGCGGCGATACTGCCTCTCGAAGCCGGTGAGGCCCAAGCCGCGCCCGCCGATCAGGTCGAGACCATCGCCTCGCGCGAGATCATGGATGCCTTGCAGGCGATCAGCCCCGATCGCCGCGCGGCATTGGTGATGGTCGCCATCGAGGGCTTTTCCTATGCCGAGGCCGCCAACATCCTTGGCGTGCCGGCCGGCACGCTGATGTCGCGCATCGCGCGCGGCCGCGAGGAATTGCGAGGATTGCTCGACGACACATCGCGCCGCCGCTCGATAAGGATCGTCGAGAAGTGACCCGCAGCGATTTTTCCGAACGCGATATCCATATGGCCCTCGACGGCGAACTGCCGGGCGAGGAGCGCATGGCTTACGAAGCCTGGCTCGAGGCCAATCCCGAGATGAAGGCGAAGTCCGCGCGCTACATTGCCGACCGCGCTGCCATGCGCGCCGCCCTGTCCGGCGTGATGGACGAGCCGGTGCCAGCGAGGCTGCGGCAGGTCGTGCTTGGCGAGGCGCCTGCAAAAGCATCGCCCTGGCGCTCGCGCTGGTGGCTCTCGGCCGCGGCCGCCGTTGTGCTCGCTGTGGGCGGGCTCGGCGGCTATGTCGCCGGCATCGACAGCGTCAGCCGCGGCGACGACGGCGACGACCAGCTCGCCGAGCAGGCGATCGCCGCCCATGTCCTGTACGCCGCCGAGAAGCGCCATGCCGTCGAGGTCCCGGCAAGCGACAAGGACCATCTCCAGACCTGGCTGTCGAACCGAGTCGGGCTGAAGCTGGTTGCGCCCGACCTGGCGGCCGAGGGCTTCCAACTGGTCGGTGGCCGGCTGCTGCCGGCCGGCGGCCAGGGCAAGGCGGCGATGCTGCTCTACGAGGACACCAAGGGCGAGCGAATCTCGCTCTTTGTTACCGCCGAATCGTCGGCGACGTCCAAGGGCACCTATACTGCCGAGGGGGGCGGACCGGAGGCGGTCTACTGGCTGGATAAAGGCTATGCTTGCGCCGTCGTCGGCTCGTTGCCGCCGGAGCGGCTGTCGGATGTCGCAAAAACCGCTTATGGCCAGCTCGTGGCAGGCATATCGAGCTGAACCGGCTGCCTTTTTCGGCGGCCGGCAGCCCTTTGAACGGCAGTCCTGTTCAAACGCTTTGCCCTTTCCAGCCGGGGCGGAAACTGTCACAATTCAGCCCTAATCAAGGAGCGATAGCGCTTGATGAATACTGGCGGTCCGGCCGGTGTTCGCGACGCATCCACCGGGGCCGTTTTCTTTAACCCAATCGAGGTTCTCCCAAGCCCGCATGCCTGCCGAGATCCGCAAGGCCCGCGCGTCAGACGTCGATGACCTCGCTGCCATCGAGAAGGCTGTTTTTCCGGGCGACAGGCTCTCGCGCCGCTCCTTTCGCCAGTTCATCGAACGCGACACCGCCGAGATGCTGGTGGCCGAGAACGAGGGCCGCGTTGCCGGCTATGCGGTGGTACTGTTTCGCAAGGGCAGCGGAGTGGCGCGGCTCTATTCCATCGCCGTCGGCCCATTCTTCGGTCGGCTCGGTATCGGCCGCCTTCTGCTGGCGGCCGCCGAGGATGCGGCCTTCGAGCACGACCGGCTGTTGCTACGCCTCGAAGTGCGCGAGGACAACGACCGCGCCATCCGGATCTACGAGCAGGCCGGCTATCGAAAACTGGGCCGCGAGCCCGAATATTACGAGGATGGCGCCACGGCGCTGCGCTACGAAAAGACGCTGCGCGGCGACACCCCGACCGCGACCAGGGTGCCGTTCTACCAGCAGACCTGCGAGTTCACCTGCGGCCCTTGCTGCCTGATGATGGCGATGGCCAATTTCGATCCTGGCTTCGTGCCCGATCCCGTCATGGAAATCCGCCTGTGGCGCGAGGCGACCACGGTCTTCATGATGTCCGGCCCTGGCGGCTGCGAGCCTTTCGGCCTGGGGGTCGCCGGCTATGAGAGCGGACTTGCGGCCGAGATATTCGTCTCCTTTTACGGCGCGTTGTTCCTGCAGTCGGTGAGGAGCGAGGACAAGCGGCGGGTGATGGAGCTTGCCCAGGTCGATTTCCGCCGTCGCGCCGAACTCTACGGCATCCCTGTCAATTACCGTCCGTTCGGCATCGGCGACATCCGTGATGCCCTTGCCGAGGGCAAGCTGGTTGTGGTCCTGATCAGTGGCTTCCTGATGTTCGGCAAGAAGGTGCCGCATTGGGTGCTGGCCATCGGCGACGATGGCGACCATATCCTGATCCACGACCCCTGGGTCGAGGATGAAAGGCAGGAAACGATCCTCGATGCCGCGAATATTCCGGTGCCCTACGACATCTTCATGAATATGGCGCAGTTTGGCCGCGACGGTTTGCGCGCCGCCATCACTCTGGGAAAACGCTGAGACAATGACCTGGGTTATCCTGACAGGCAGGCAGAACGATCTCGATCAGGTGGCCACACCCCACAAGATCATCACCAACCGCGACTATCTCGCACATCCGGCGCTGTTCCGCGGCCAGCGGCCGAAGGTGATCAACCTGTCGAACAATTACGGCTACCAGAGCCGCGGCTACTACGCCTCGCTTCTCGCCGGCTCGCGCGGCCACAGGGTGATCCCGACCGTCGAGACCATGATCGACCTTTCGGAGCGCAAGCTCTACGAGCACGCGCTGCCGGAGCTCGAGCTTGCCTTGAACAAATGCCGCAAGGATCTCGGCGGGATTTTTCCGGCCAAGGTCGCGATCTTCTTCGGCATCGGCCCGTCGAAAGTATGGGATCGTTTCGCCAAATTGTTGTTCGACTGGTTCCGCGCGCCGGCGCTCGAGGTCCATATCAAGGACAGCGCCGAATGGGCCTCGATCCGCAAGATCGGCTTCCTGCCGCTTGCCCGCATGTCCGAGGATGAGGAAGAGTTCTTCCTGCAGTGCCTGGACACTTACACCAACCGCGAATGGCGCGACACCAAGGGCCGCACGCCGGCGCGCTATACGTTCGCGACGCTGGTCGACCCGCATGAGGAACTGCCGCCGTCGGAGATTTCCTCGCTGCGCTATTGGGCGAGAATCGCCGAGAAGATGGGCGTCGAGGTCGAGCCGATCACCAGGAAGGACCTCGCCAAACTCGCCAATTACGACGCGCTGTTCATCCGCGAGACCACGGCGATTTCCAACCACACCTACCGCTTCGCGCGCCGCGCCCAGCAGGAAGGCATGCCGGTGATCGACGATCCGCTGTCGATGATCCGCTGCACCAACAAGGTCTATCTCAACGAGCTGATGACCTACAACAAGGTGCCGGTGCCGCCGACGGTGATGATCGCCGGCACGTCCGACTTCGAGTTGGCGGCGCAGACACTGGGTTTTCCGCTGGTGCTGAAGATCCCGGATTCGTCTTTCTCGCGCGGCGTCAAGAAATGCGAGAACATGGCCGAGCTGACCAAGCTCGCGACCGAATGGCTGGACGATTCCGATCTCTTGATCGCGCAGAAATTCATCCCCACCGAATATGACTGGCGCGTCGGCGTGCTCGGCGGCCAACCGCTGTTTGCCGTGCATTATCTGATGGCGAAAAAGCACTGGCAGATCGTCAACCACAAGGCCAGCGGCAAGCCCGACCAGGGCGGCATCAAGACGTTCACGCTGAAGCAGACGCCGCCGCATGTCGTCGAGACGGCGGTGCGGGCGGCAAAATGCATCGGCGACGGGCTCTACGGCGTCGACCTCAAGGAGACCAAGGACGGGGTCTTCGTCATCGAGGTCAACGACAATCCCAACCTCGACCATGGCTGGGAGGATTCGGGCGAGAAGGACGAGCTCTGGGTGCGGCTGACGCAGTGGTTCCTGGAGCGCCTGGAAAGGCCGGATAAGTAGCGGCCGGAGGAGGGGAACTGAGGAATTGAGGAACTGAGGAACTGAAGAATCTGGCGGAACCATCTGTCCTTGCGTCATCAGCCCATCATTTCTTAATCTCCTCAGTTCCTCAGTTCCTCAGTTCCTCAGTTCCTCAGTTCCTCAGTTCCTCAGTTCCTCAGTTCCTCAGTTCCTCAGGTCCCCAGTTCCTCAATTCCCCAAGTCGCAATCACTCAAACCGAGGGAAACAAATGCTGTTCCTAGTGATCGAGGACTTTCATGGCGCGGACCGCAAGGAGATCTATCGCCGCTTTCGCGACAAGGGCCGGCTGAAGCCTGACGAGCTCGTTGTCCACCACTCCTGGATCGCGGCCGATATGAGCCGCTGCTTCCTGCTGGTGGAGGCCGATGAAGTCACGATCCTGCAGCGCTGGGCGATCGAGTGGAACGACCTCGTCGAGTTCGAGATCGTTAGCCTGGTTTGCTATTTCGCCTATATTGTGGATTGCCCAGAGGCTCTAAAAAGATGATCAGGCTGTTTCAATCGGGCAATTGCGGCCGAATTCTTTACCTCGTTCTTTTGGTCTTCTTGATCGGGTTTGATTTTGCCAAGGACCCTATCCAGCATTTTCTGGTCGGGACCAAAGAGAACATTCAAAAGCAGATCTATGCGGCTGACGGCAACAGTATGGCCCTGAGCCAAAAGTCCTTTGTCGAGGAACTGAGGACGCCGGACTATGGGATGCACGATAAGCCGAAATCCGCCGAGCAACTTGCTTCCGGCATGGTCGCCAGAGGGCTCGCTATGGAGGCAAAGAGCTCCGCCATCGGCACGGTCTATATCTCCATCCTTGTGGCGATGGGCTTTGCCACCATCGTCGCGATCATTTGGATGGTATTCGCCCGCGTGCGCGACATTGGTTGGCCGGCCGCGGTAGGGTTCGGCGTTCTTGCGCCGAAGCTTGCAATTTCAGTTCTTCCCGGCAGTCTTCCGCCGCCGGCCTTTGACATCCTGCAATACAGCTTCATCGCCGCGATAATCGTGCTTGGGTTCGTGCCGGGTGGATTTGCCCACGGACCGCGTGCCGAACCGGCTCGGCAGGCAATCATACCCGAGCCGGCGCGTCGTGCCCCTGGCCAATTCGGTCAAAGACGGCGCTGAGCTGCGGCGCCAAGCGCCGGCGATCCGACCGCGCGCACACACCGAGCGCATCTGCAGCTGCACGCATTAACCCTTCGTCCAGCCAGAAAGACTTCGATTCCGTGGACCGGTACGCGCTCCATAATTTAACGATACTTAATTATGAGTTCAGTATACAAGGCATAACCAAAACCGCATCCATTCGGCAATTTGCTGGAGGCGAATGACTTTCAGCAGAGGGGGAAAATTGACAGCTGTCGTTGGACTCCGGCCACAAAACATCGCGCGTGGTATTTCGCTGATTATCGCAGCGGCCCTTGCAATTTCCATCCAGGACGTCGTTTTCAAGCTCTTCAGCGGCGAGCTGACCCTCTGGCAAATATTTTGCTTGCGTGGCGTTTTGGTTATCCCGATGCTCTTCGCAGCCTGCTGGGTGAGCGGCGCACAGCGGGGCATCCTGGAAGCCGCCTTGGGTAAGTGGCCGCTTCTGCGGTCTATGTTTATAACGGCCAGCTTGTTGGCTTTCTATGCGGCGCTTCCATTCTTAAGCTTATCGACCGTCGGAGCAGCCAACTACATAGCTCCCATTTTTATAACGTTGCTGTCCGCATATGCGATTAGAGAACCGGTCGGACCGCTGGGATGGCTGGGGGTTTGCCTCGGATTTGCGGGTGTCGTGGTTTTGCTGCAGCCGGGAACTGACGCTTTCTCTCCATGGGCATTGCTTCCAATTATCGGGGCTGCATCCTACGCTCTGGCGCATATCACGACACGGGCGAGGTGCCAGAACGTCCCCCTTGCAGCTCTATCGCTGTCACAGAATATCGTCATGTTGCTGGCCGGGGCAGTTGTCAGCTTGTCGATGCTTTGGCTCCAACCGCAAGGCACATTTGCGGACGCCTATCCGTACATTTTTGGCGCCTGGTCAAAAGTCGGTCTGAACGATTGGCTTGTCCTGACACTGCTTGCCGGATTTGCGATTATCAACGGAATGTTGCTGGGAGGGGCCTACCAGACTGCGCCGCCTGCCGTCGTTTCAACATTCGAGTACAGCTATTTGGTATTTGTCACGGTTTGGGACATTTTGTTCTTCGGGATAGCACCCAGCGCGGCCTCTATCTCGGGCATGGTCTTAATTGTAGTAGCAGGATTGCTGGTGCTACGCCGCAAAAGCGCAGTGGGGACAGAAAGTGGTGACGTTATGGCTGGCGCCCAAAAGTCAGACATCGTGACATAACCACCAAGCCCTACAAAGTAGCCATTCTGCGTACCTCGCGGCATCAACGCCGCGGCGGCAAAGCTGCCCGTGCGCCGCCGCTTCGAAGGCTTGAAGTCCGCGCAAGGAGGGAAGGGCGGCCATGACAATCCGAAAGATAAGATTACCTTACCTATTTCGCTGAAATCCTCGTTTTTCGAGAGGTTTGTTTCTGGGTATCGTGATCTCATGAACGCAATCGACCACGACGCAGCCATCGACCATCGCTCCGTGATAGCCTCGCTGACGAATGAGGAGCGCAGCCGGCTGACCGGCAAATCGGATGGGCCGGCCCTTGTTCAGTTCGCGCTCCATCTCGGCGCGATCATCCTCCTTGGCGCGCTGATCGCGGCCAAGGTGCCTTTCTGGCCGGTCCTGATGCTGCCGCAGGGCATCCTGATCGTCTTCCTGTTCACGCTGCTGCATGAAACGGTGCACAGGACGGCGTTCGAAACGCAGTGGTTGAACGATATCGTCGCGCGCTTTTGCAGCCTGGCGCTCGCGCTGCCGGCCGACTGGTTCCGCTACTTCCATTTCGCCCATCACCGCTTCACCCAGGATCCCGAAAACGATCCGGAGCTGGCTTTCCCGAAGCCCGAGACGGTGCGGCAATACATCGTCCACGTCTCCGGCCTGCCGGTGTGGTGGGGGCATGTCAAGACGCTCTACACCAATGCGATGGGGCGCTGCCGCGACACCTACGTGCCGCCGAAGGGCTTGCCGAAGGTGAAGGCCGAGGCACGGGCGATGATCGCCTTCTATGTCGTCCTGCTGGCGCTTGCGGTCTGGTTCAGGGCGTCGGTGCTGCTCTATGTCTGGATCGTGCCGGCGCTGCTCGGCCAGCCGTTCCTCAGGCTCTATCTGCTGGCCGAGCACGGTCGCTGTCCCTTTGTCGCCAACATGCTGGAAAACACCCGCACGACGCTGACCAACTGGTTCGTGCGCAAGCTCGCCTGGAACATGCCTTATCATGCCGAGCACCACGCCTATCCCGGCGTGCCTTTCCATCAGCTGCCGGAATTTCACCGCCTGATCGAGCGGCATCTCAAGGTGGTCGAGCCAGGCTATGTCAGCTTCCATGCGAAATATGTCGGGACGCTACGCTGACGGACGGTGTCACTCAGCCTGATTGGCGCAGTTGCGCCTGTGAGCGCAGCAGCCTGCCAATGTCGGACGCCTTGGCCGGCACGCCGATCAGAAAGCCTTGCGCCTCGCCGCAACCGGCTTTGCGAAGCATATCGAGCTGCGCTTCGGTCTCGACCCCTTCGGCGGTGACGGTGATGCCGAGCTCGTCGCCGAGCCTGATCACCGTGCGCACGATCGCCGCCGTGTCGCGCTTGTCGAGATCGCGGATGAAGGAGCGGTCGATCTTGATCTTGTCGACGGGGAAGCGCCGAAGGTAGCCAAGCGAGGAATAGCCGGTGCCGAAATCGTCGAGCGCGATGCGCACGCCGAGACCGCGCAATTGGCTCAGCGTCTTCAGCACCGCGTCGCTTTCGTCCATCATCACCGTCTCGGTGATTTCGAGCTCCAGGCGGTTGGCCGGCAGGCCGGAAAAGGCAAGCGCCGAGATCACACTGCGAGCGAAGCCGCCGCTCTTGATCTGCGCGGCCGAGACATTGACGGCCATGCGCATCTCCGGCGGCCAGTTCGCCGCCACGTTGCAAGCCTTGCGCAACGCCCAATCGCCGAGCTGCACGATCAGTCCGGTTTCCTCGGCGGCCGCGATGAAGTTTTCAGGCGATACCAGGCCGCGCGACCGCGAGCGCCAGCGCATCAGAGCTTCCGCGCCGACAATTTTGCCGGAGCCGATGTCGAGGATCGGCTGGAAGTCGAGTTCGAATTCGCGCCTGGACAGCGCTGCCTCGAGATCGGCCTCGAGCGCCCGGCGCTCCCGCATCAGCGCATCCATGCCCTGCTCGAAGAAGCGGTAGACGTTGCGCCCTTCGCTCTTGCCCCGGTAGAGCGCCATGTCGGCGTTGGTGAGCAGCGTGTCGGCGTCGTGTCCGTCGCCGGGATAGAGCGCGATGCCGAGGCTCACGCCAACATGCATCTCTCGCCCCTTGTCGCGATAAGGCTTGCCGACGATCTCGACGATGCGCTTGGCGAGCTTTTCGGCGCCGGCGGCGCTCTTGATGCCCGACTGGATGATGGCGAATTCGTCGCCGCCGAAGCGCGCCACCACGTCCTTGCTGCTGCGCACGGCCTGCTGTAGCCGCTTGGCGACGCATTTCAGCAGCCAGTCGCCGGCCGGGTGGCCGAACGTGTCGTTGACGGCCTTGAAGCGGTCGAGGTCGAGCGAGAGGATTGCCAGCGGCTTTGCCTCGCCAAGCGCCTGGTCCAGTTTTTCGCGAAACATCGACCGGTTTGGCAGGTTGGTCAGCGTGTCGTGATGCGCAAGATGCGTCATGCGCTCTTCGGTGCGCCGGCGCTCGGTGACGTCGTCGAAGGTCACCACCCAGCCACCGCCGCTCATCGGCTGACGGACAACCAGAAATGTCCTGCCGTCGGCAAGATACCGGTAAGTCGAATGCATCTGCCCCGCCCGCAGGCAAGCTTCGGTCTTGGCGACTTCGCTGTCGACATCGATCTTTGTGTAGATGCCGAGCTCCAGCAGTCGTTTGAGCGCGTCCCGGTGCGTCGTGCCGAACGGGAAATCCGCCGCGGCTACGTTGTAGAGCTCCAGAAAACGCTGATTGCGCACGATCATCTTGCCGCCGGCGTCATACATCAGCAGGCCTTGCGACATGTTGGCTAAGGCAGCGTCGAAGCGGCGGTGCTGCTCCTTCAGCTCCTTTTCGGCGCGCCGTTGCACGGTCACGTCCTCGTAGATCGAGACCCAGCCGCCGGAAGCCAGCGGCCGGTGCGAGATGACGATGATGCGCCCATCCGCCAGAGCCTCCTCATAGGTCGAGGGCTTCGCGCCGTCGATATAGGGCTTGCGGACGGCATAGAGCTCCTCGGCGCTTTGCGAGGCGATGCCGATATCGACGCTGTGCTGGAGGATGTCGAAGAAGCGGATGCCGGGCTTCATCACCTTGGCGTCGAGGCGGAAAAGGTCGATGTAGTTGCGGTTGCAGATAATCATCCGCTCATCGGCGTCGAACATGCACAGGCCATGCGACATATTCTCGACAGCCGCCGCGAAGCGCTCGTTCTGCGCGCGAAGTTCTTCGGCTATTCGTCGCACCGGGCCAACACCGGCCGCTCTTCGCTTGCCGGCGAACGAACCAGTCTTGACATGTGCGCCGGGCATGAGCACGCCTTCGGATCGTGACCGAACGCAAATACTGTCCTGCTCGCCGGTTAATTTAGCGTTCTATTAAGGGGTGGAATTGACCGCGCGCGAAGACTGGCGCCTGGTTTCCAGCGTCTTGAAACGCCTGAGAAAAGCTGTTTGCGCCCAGGTCACGGATTTTGGTGTGAAGTCGAAACTATCGGCGGAGAAGCCGCGCGGCCGGCCGAAATACTCGGTCGCCTCAGCGGTCGAAAAGCCGGCCAGTAGCGTCGCCTCGTAATAGGCGGCGATCTGGTCGGCGCGCTTGATGTCGTTGCGCAAGGAGGCGGCGAGTTCCGCCGGCAGCGAGAAACGCAGATGGATCGCGCGCTGCAGGCGCAGCTCGCAATCCTTGTAGGAACCGCCCATCACCGATTTGAACGGCGAGATCATGTCGCCGATGACATATTCCGGCGCATCATGCAGCAACGCTGCGAGCCGCGCCTCGGCCGGGGCTGCAGGCGCCAGTTCACCGTAGAGAGCTTCGACCAGCAGCGAATGCTGCGCCACCGAGAAGGCATGGTCGCCTCTGGTCTGGCCGTTCCAGCGCGCGACGCGGGCGAGCCCGTGCGCGATATCGGCGATCTCGATGTCCAGCGGCGAGGGATCGAGCAGGTCGAGCCGCCGGCCGGACAGCATGCGTTGCCAGGCGCGCGGCGGCGCGCCGGCCCGGTCGGCCGCCATCAGGCCCCCTCCGCGCTGACCGCACCTTCAGGGAAGGTGTACTTCACCCAGGCGGGAATGGCGAGCCTTACCGGAATCTCGCCCGCCGTGATCGCCTCGCCGGCATCCAGCGCCACCTTGACGCGGTCGATGCGGGCAATGGCGAGACCGGTCCGGTGGCCGACAGACCCGAGCGTGCCCACCAGTCGGCCGGCCACGGTGAGCTCGGTCCCGGCGGCGGGCAGGGGGCTATCGGCCGAAGCGATCAGCACACGGCGCCGCGCGGTGCCGCGATGCTGCATGCGCGAGACCACTTCCTGGCCGATATAGCAGCCCTTTTTGAAACCGACGCCGCCCGTCTCGTCGAGCAGAACGTCATGCGGGAAGGCATCGCCAAGCTGGTAGTCGCTGCCGCTTTCGGCAATGCCGTTGCCGATGCGCATGTTCAGCCAGCCATTCGGGTCGCCGCCGTCCCGCGCCTCGCCGCCATAAGTGCGCGTAACCGTGATATCTTGAAACCGCGTGTCGGAGAGCGCTGTTGAATCAGAACGTGAGGCGGTTGAATCATCACCCCATGCGACTGTGACAAGCACCTGATCCTGCTTGGCGATCTCGGCCTTTGCCCTTAGCCGGTAAAGCATCAGCCTGCGCACGAAGTCGTCGGCGATGTCGGCCCGGCATTCCAGTTGGAAGCCATCGTCGCCGGCCCGCGAGATCAGGAAATCGAACAGGATCTTGCCCTGCGGCGAAAGCAGCGCGCCAGGTTTTGCCTGGCCCCGGCCAAGGGCGTCGAGATCGGTGGTGAGGATGTTCTGCAAAAAATGCTCGGCATCGGGGCCCGACACGGAAATGAGCGCGCGGTCTTTGATTTGGGCAAAGGGCATGAGCGTGAAATCGGCCTGTCTTGCAAAACGTCCGGTCATTACGTAAGCCGGCCACACTCCCCCCGCAAGAGATTGGACCTGCCCATGGCAACCACCTTCGACCTCATCCTGACAGGCGGCACGGTGGTCAACCATGACGGCGGGGGACGGCGCGACATCGGCGTGAAGGCCGGACGCATCGCGCGGATCGGCGATCTCGGCCAGGCTTCGGCCGGCGAAACCATTGACTGCACGGGCCTGCACATCCTGCCGGGCGTCGTCGACAGCCAGGTGCATTTTCGCGAACCGGGGCTGGAGCACAAGGAGGATCTGGAAACCGGCTCCCGCGCCGCGGTGCTGGGCGGCGTCACCGCCGTCTTCGAAATGCCCAACACCAATCCGCTGACCACCAGCGAGGCAGCACTTGCCGACAAGGTGCGCCGCGCTACCGGCCGCATGCATTGCGACTTCGCCTTCTGGGTCGGCGGGACGCGCGACAATGCTCGTGATGTCGGCGAACTGGAACGGCTGCCGGGCGCGGCCGGCATAAAAGTGTTCATGGGCTCGTCCACCGGCGATCTTCTGGTCGAGGACGATGAAGGCGTCGCCTCGATCCTGCGCAGCACCCGCCGCCGCTCCGCCTTCCACTCGGAGGACGAGTTCCGCCTGCGCGAACGGCTCGGCGAGCGCGTCGACGGCGATCCGTCGTCGCATCCCGTCTGGCGCGACGAGATCGCGGCGCTGCGTTGCACGGAGCGGCTGGTGCGCATCGCCAGGCAGACACGCGCGCGCATCCATGTGCTGCACATATCGACGGCCGAGGAGATCGTCTTCCTCGAGCAGCACAAGGATGTCGCGACCTGCGAGGCCACGCCGCATCATCTGACGCTGAGCGCCGACGACTATGCGCGGCTTGGCACGCTCATCCAGATGAACCCGCCGGTGCGGGCGCCACGCCATCGTGAAGGCGTCTGGGACGGCATTTCGCAGGGCATCGTCGATGTCCTTGGCTCCGACCACGCGCCGCACACGCTGGCCGAGAAGGCGAAGCCCTATCCGGCCTCGCCGTCCGGCATGACCGGCGTGCAGACGCTGGTGCCGATCATGCTCGACCACGTCAATGCCGGCCGGCTCAGCCTGCAGCGCTTCGTCGATCTTTCCAGCCATGGTCCGCAGCGCATTTTCGGCATGGCCAGGAAAGGCCGCATCGCCGCCGGCTACGATGCCGATTTCACGATCGTCGACATGAGGCGGCGCGAGACCATCACCAACGCGCAGGCCGGCTCCAGGGCCGGATGGACGCCCTATGATGGCAAAGAGGTCACCGGCTGGCCGGTCGGCACCATCGTGCGCGGCACGCGCGTCATGTGGGAAGGCGAGATCGCGACACCCGGCCAGGGCAGGGCGGTGGAGTTCTCCGAGGCGCTGCCGGCCTGATCCCGCCGACATTGGATTTGTTAAGCGCTCTGCATTATCTTGGGTGGGCTATGACCGCGAATATTGCGCCGATCATTCCTGCGGAGTTTCCTGAACTCCAGGCGCTCGCCTGGAACCGCGATGTCGCGCGCCCTATTCCCGCGAAAGAGGCCTTTGCGCTTTACGAACGCAACTGGCGCTTTGTCGACCAAAAGCGCCTTACGGCGCGTGAGAAGCTGCTTATCATGAAATTGGCCGACGAATTCGGTCACGGCATCCTTCTGACCACTGCCTGAGCCATCGCAACAATCCTCGGCAATAGGACGATCCGCTATGATCGTGTTTCTTCGCGCCCCCCTCTGTCCGGCAGGACAGAGGGGGGCGCTGTCCCGCCAGCCTTACCGAGTAAGGGCGAAATTCAATCCCCGGCGACGAAGAACAGCCACTGTCCCGTCGGCGTGATGCCGACGCGGTAGAAGATGTAGGCGCCGAACTGCTTCATGTCGTCATAGTCGCTGGCGGTGACCAGCTTGAACAATTCGACGCGCTGCCTGGCATCGAGCTTGTCGAGCGGCAGCGCGAAGAAATACGGCCAGACATAGAGTTCCTGCGGCGTGCCGGTGTCGACATGGACGTAGCCGGCCGAAAGCACCTCTTCCAGGATGGCGAGGATTTCCTGGCCGTCGCCGTCGCCCGAAAGGCTCTTGAGGAAGGTGACCGGGTCCCCATCGATGTCGCCCAGCGACAATTGCGTCATGGAATCGCCTTTGCCGATCAGCGGCCTCAGCTTCTCGATGTCGCCGGTCCGGCAGGCCTCGATGAGCAGCCCGTGCATGCGCTTGACTGGTTCGGGAAGCGTGTTGAGGTCGTAGACGACCGCGGGCGGCGGCGCGTCAGGGTCTGCGCGCGGGCTGGTGATGCCGCCATTGGCGGGCGGCGTCTCCGGCTCCGACTTGTCGGTGTCGTCGGCCGGCTGGCGGTCCGCGGGCTTGGTGCCGGGCGGCTCCGGCATCGGCACGGCAGCGCCGGGCGCGGCGCTGTCGCTATTGGCGGGCGGGGTGACCGGCGAAGGCACGTCCTCGCGCTGAATCTCGCTCAGCGCGTAGGAAGGCGTGCTGGTAAGGCACAGAGGCAGCGCCAGGCAGGAGGCGGCGATCAGGATGCTGAGGGCCAGCCCGCGCGGCCGACCTGACATCGAAAATCTCACCGCTTGCCTCTCCATGGTTCCCGGGTTCGGCCCGGCCGGCACATTGAATGTCCGAGCGCATGGACATGATGCCCAAACGGCGCGTCAAAAGTCACTATCAAAAAGTCGCTGTCAAAACAGGTGGCTAGTGCTTCAGCCGTTCCGGCTCGAACGCGCCGGCGATCACTTTTTCCCGCATGCGGTCGAGCAGGGCAAGCGCCGAGGTCTCGCCATTGGCACGCAACATCTCGCCGAAAGCGGTCTCCAGCGCCGCTTCGGCGATGATTTCCGGTTCGATGCCGGCCGACAGGCCCTCGGCCCACGCTTCGCTGTGGCTCTCCACGGCAGTCAGCCGCTTTTCTTCCCTGACCAAAGCGTCGATGTCGCTGACACCATGTTCCATTGCGATATCCACTTTCTACAAGCGTCGATCCGACGAGGGATCCGGCTTGGTCTGTCAGTTCGTCCGCAGTCTCAATTAAGTCTTTGTAAATACGACATTTTTACGGTCGAAATCCACATTCCGGGCGAGACTGCCCTCAATTGATGCCAAGCTTAGCCGATTAGACCGGCTTGGGGCATCGAAACCTTCAGTTTGAGTTAATTCCACAACTGCGCGCTAACGTTTCATTAATGCTGTTGCGCAAGTGCAACACATGATTGCACCAGAGCGGGACAGGACACAATAAGTCACGTCACATTGGCGCCGATTGCCCGCAACAAATCTGCGCAAAACACGCAGCGGCCGAGCCGGGGCTCAATTCCCGTAGCGGGAGGCGATGTCGCGCGACAGCGTCTCGCCTTCCTTCATGTAGCGCGCGATGGCCTCGGTCGCCGACGGTGTGCATCGCGTGTAGGTGCCGCTGAAGGAGCGGTAGCCGCGGTTGAACGAGGCGATGAAGCGGGCGCGCCGGTCAGGATCGGGATTTTCCGATTCGAGCAGCTTTTCCATCTCGACCCGCCACTTGTCACCCTTCTCGCCACACAGGTTGCGCAGGAAGTGCAGCGATCCCAGAACTTCCGCCAGCCGCATCAGCCCGGGCTCGAAAGGCGCCTCGGCGGCGGGCGCCGGGGACGGTGCGACGGTCATGCTGACGGCGAGGCACGCGGCGAGAAAAGCGGGAGCGCGGGTCATCAAAGCCTTGCGGTGAAAGGGCAGGGCTTTGTGGCGAAACATTTCGTCGCCCGCAAGGCCATTCTGGATGCTCACCGCCTTGTGCCTTGCGCTGGCCCAAGCAATTCCTCGGCGACCGAGAACACGTCGCCCGCCAGCGGCATTCCTGCCATTTCCGCCAGCGTGTAGAACGCAGCGGTCTCGGCATCGTCGCTGGCAACGGGCTCGCCGCCGGCATAGGCAGCGCCGAACACGGTCAGCAGGTAGTCGACCGCGTGGTTTTCAGCATGGCCGTCGATAAGGATGTCGCGTAGCGGCCGGTAGCCTGTTGCCTCGAGTCCGGTCTCTTCCTGCAACTCGCGCGCCGCGGCTTGCGCCAGCGTTTCGCCCGGCTCGACCTTGCCGCCGGGATAGGCGTAGAGCCCTTGCGACGGTGCCCGCGCTCGCTTTACCAGAAGCACGGTGCCGCCGCGCACGACCGCAACGGAAACGGCCGGTATGATCTTGCGCTGTTCCATGCGTGCCGATCTTTCTGCAGCCTTTTGTGGATCGATTGGGCGAATCCAGCTTTAGCCGTTGCAGCCTGGCGGTTCCATCGCCACTTTCGTGGCACGTCAATCGAAGAACCCAGATCCATGTGCGGACGCTTTGCCCTGACAGCCACGCCGGACCAGACCGCCGCCTTGCTCGGCCTGGCGGAACTGGAGGAATTTCCGGCGCGCTACAACATCGCGCCAACGCAGCCGGTGCTTATGGCGCTTGCCGGGCCGCAACGCGAGCCGGGCTCGAACCTGCCGGACCGCCAGGCGATGCTTGTGCGCTGGGGCCTGATTCCTACCTGGGTCGAGGACACCAAGGCGTTTCCGCTGCTCATCAACGCCCGCTCCGAAGGCGTGCTGCAAAAGGCTTCGTTCAAGACTGCCATGCGCCACCGCCGCGCTCTGGTGCCGGCCTCCGGCTTTTACGAATGGCAGCAGTCGGGCGGCAAGAAGGGCCAGCCTTACTGGATCCGACCGAAGCGAGGTGGGGTGATTGCCTTCGCGGGCCTGATCGAGACTTACTCCGAACCTGGCGGTTCCGAGATGGATACCGGTGCGATCATCACGACCGAAGCCAATGCCGGCATCGGCCATATCCACGACCGCATGCCCGTGGTGATCGAGGAGTGCGACTTCGCCCGCTGGCTCGATTGCCGCACGCAGGAGCCGCGCGACGTGCTCGATCTGCTGAAGCCCGCCGAGCCCGATTTCTTCGAGGCGATTCCGGTTTCAGACCTGGTCAACAAGGTCGCCAACACCGGGCCCGAGATTCAGGAACGGGGCGTCGTCGGGCCACAGGCCGAGAAGCCCAGGCGCCAGAAGCCCGGCGCGGACGAAAACCAGATGACGCTCCTTTAGCGAAGGCTGCTCGCCTCGAGAGGCTGCTTTGGGGCCTTCATCTCCAGGGCGCTTGTTTGCGCCCTCATCGCCGGCGTCCCCATGGTTGGGAACCGTGCCGGTCGTTCTTGTCAGGCGGCGCGCGGCGAGACGATCTTCTGCGTCGGCTTCTTCTTCTTCGCGGTGTGAAGAAGCGCTGCGACGATGGCCGCCGGGCCGATCGCGCGGTAGTGGCTGGCGAGAGCCGGCTGCGTTTGTCGGTCCTGTTCCTGCTTGGTGCGAGCCATGATTCTCTCCCTGGTAACGGTTTCGTGTTCAGCGTTTGTCGGCTGATTCCGACCAAATCGTGACTTCTGGCGGTCTAGTCGGCGAATGTTTCATCACTGTGCCGACATGTTTAATAAAATGTTTCGGCCTGTCTTTACCTGTGACCCAACGACATGTTTCCTGAGCGGAGCGACTTGACGGCAACACCCGCCGGCGCGATAAAGCCGCCCATGAAAACGTCTTTCGCCATTTGTGGCATTTGCATTATTGGCTAGCCTCGCGCTGGTCCGGACGTTTTCGCCTCATCTTTCCCCAGATCGGAAAAAACGCCCCGGCCAGCAGGCTGGAGCCTGATTTGCGCCAACGGCGCAGAGCTGGTTCCAGGGAACCCAAATTAAGGACCGGGACCGCATGTCGGACGCATCGAAGGGCCTCAGCCTCTACAACACGCTGACGCGGACCAAGGGACCTTTCGTCCCGATCGATCCGCAAAATGTGCGCATGTATGTCTGCGGCCCGACCGTCTACGACTTTGCCCATATCGGCAATGCGCGTCCGGCGATCGTCTTCGACGTGCTCTTCCGCCTGTTGCGCCATCTCTACGGCGAAAGCCATGTCACGTATGTGCGCAACATCACGGATGTCGACGACAAGATAAATGCCAGGGCGCTGCGCGACTTCGGCGACGACATCGCGGCCGGAAAGCTCTCGCTGAACGAGGCGATCCGCAAGGTCACCGAAAAGACCGCCGATCAGTACCACAAGGATGTCGCGGCGCTCGGTTGCCTTGAGCCCACCTACGAGCCGCGCGCCACCGAGTTTGTCGCACCGCGTGCCGACGGCAAGGCCGACATGCTCTCGCTGATCCGGCAACTGATCGAACGCGGCCACGCCTATGTCGCCGCAGGCGAGGTGCTGTTCGACACCGCCTCGATGCCGGACTATGGCGAGCTCTCGAAGCGCAATCTCGACGAGCAGCAGGCCGGCGCGCGCATCGCTGTCGACGCGCACAAGAAGAACCCCGGCGATTTCGTGCTGTGGAAACTGTCGAGCCCGGAAGAGCCCGGCTGGGAGAGCCCGTGGGGCAGGGGCCGGCCCGGCTGGCACATCGAATGCTCGGCCATGTCGGCCGCCTATCTTGGCGAGGTCTTCGACATCCATGGCGGCGGCTTGGACCTGATCTTCCCGCACCACGAGAACGAGATTGCCCAGTCGCGCTGCGCCCACGGCACCAAGGTCATGGCCAATGTCTGGATGCACAACGGCTTCCTGCAGGTCGAAGGCCAGAAGATGTCGAAGAGCCTCGGCAATTTCTTCTCGATCCATGAGCTGCTGGAGACCGACACTTTCGGCGGCCGCGCCTGGCCGGGCGAGGTGCTCAGGCTGGCGATGCTGATGACGCATTACCGCGAGCCGATCGACTTCTCCGTGCGCAAGCTTGAGGAGGCGGAAAACACGCTGCGCAAATGGAAGCGCGCCGCCGACCTCGCGCCTGTTGCGGCAAAAGAATTGCCGGCCGAGGTGGTGGAAGCGCTGTCGGACGACCTCGCCACCTACACCGCCTTCCAGCGGCTGACGCAGCTCGCCGGCGAGGCGGTTGAGCACACCGGTGCCAATGAGAATACTGCCGCCGCTTCGCTGAAGACTGCGCTGGCCTTCCTCGGCTTCGATACGGGCGCGGCCAAGGTGGACGAGGCGGCGGTGGCAAAGGCGATTGCCGATCGACTGGAGTTTATCGCTGCCAAGAACTGGGCCGAGGGTGATCGAATCCGCGAAGAGCTGTTGGCACAGGGGGTGCAGCTGAAAGACGGCAAGGATCCTGCCACCGGCGAGCGCGTGACGACCTGGGAGATCAAGCGGTGAGCGACCTTGCGGGGTTGGCGAAAGCGTCGGCGACGGCCAATCTCCCCCCTTGCGGGGGAGATGTCCGGCAGGACAGAGGGGGGTGTGAAGGAACGCCAGCGCCTCAGCTTGCTCGCTTTGGCGACAACCATCTTCTGAGAGCGCAGCACTCCCGAGTTGCGGCCATGCTGGCGGGACAGCACCCCCCTCTGTCCTGCCGGACATCTCCCCCGCAAGGGGGGAGATTAGCCGGCGCGTCCGGTTTCGCTAATCTCCAGCGGAAGGCGGTCTGAACATGGGCCACGACCGCGTTCCCCTTGGTCAGCGCAGGAACGCCAAGTCGATGCGCCGCGCGATGACCGATGCGGAGCTGAAGCTCTGGAACGAGTTGCGCGCGCATCGCTTGATGGGCATGAGCTTTCGACGGCAGGTGCCGATTGGACCTTACATCGTTGACTTCGCATGTTCAGCGCATCGACTCATAGTCGAGGTAGACGGCAGCCAGCATGCCGATGCGGAACACTCACGATATGACGAGGCAAGAAGTGCATATCTAAGCGCCAGCGGCTGGACCATCCTGCGCTTCTGGAACGACGATGTGATCCGCGATATCGACAATGCCTGCCAGCACATCGTCATCGTGGCCGGCCTGGCCAATGTGCCCGCGCCACAAACGGAGGAGCTCGTCCCGTGATCGATCATCTCGGCGTCAATGTATCCGACTTCGATAAATCCAAGTCTTTCTACGACAAGGCGATGGCGCCGCTGGGGGCTTCGCTGCTCTACATGGTACCGGAAGAATATACCGGCGGCGCCAAGGTTGGCGGTTATGGCCGCGACCGGCCGGTGTTCTGGCTGAGCGATAGCAGGGACAAGCCCAAATCCACCCAGCATGTCGCCTTTACCGCGCGCAGCCGCGCCGAGGTCGACGCCTTCTATGCGGCAGCGCTTGCCGCAGGCGGCAAGGACAATGGTGGGCCGGGCCTGCGCCCGCACTACCACCCCAATTATTACGGCGCCTTCGTCTTCGATCCCGACGGCAACAATGTCGAGGCGGTCTGCCATGATACGGAATAAGCCGATGACCAGGAGTGAGCGATGAGCCTCGACAACCGGCCGGTCTATACAGGCGGCTGCCAGTGCGGGGCGGTGCGCTTCCGCGTCGAGGGCGCGCTGGGTGACGCCTCGGTCTGCCATTGCCGCATGTGCCAGAAGGCGAGCGGCAATTTCTATCTGCCGCTGGTCTCGGTGCGCGGCGCCACGCTCGACTGGACGCGCGGTGAGCCGAAGCGCTTCCGCTCGTCCAACGCCGTCTGGCGCGGCTTCTGCGCCGAATGCGGAACGCCGCTGACTTTCGAGGCGCCGGATGGCACTGCACTTGCAATCGCCGCCTTCGATGATCCGACCGGCATCGCGCCCACCATTCAGTGGGGCATCGAAGCAAAGCTTCCCTATGTCGACGCCATCCCCAAACTGCCATCCGAGGAGACGATGGCCGATATCGCGTCTACGCCTTACCTGGCCGAGCTCGTCTCCTATCAGCATCCTGATCACGACACCGACCAATGGCCGCCGGAGGAAAGACCATGACCGATCAAGTTCGAACAGGCGGCTGCCAGTGCGGCGCCGTACGTTTCCGTGTCCACGGCAAGCTCGGGCGCCCGTCCATCTGCCATTGCCGCATGTGCCAGAAACAGTTCGGCAATTTCTTCGGCGCGCTGGTGACGGTGCCGAAGGACGGCGTCGAGTGGACCCATGAGGAGCCGAGCTACTTTCAGTCCTCGGTCAACATCGACCGCGGCTTCTGCGCCCGCTGCGGCACGCCGCTGACCTATCGCCAGCCCGGCTCGCTGGAGATCGCCATCGGCGCTTTCGACGACCGCTCCGACCTCGCGCCGCAGATCCAGGTGAATTACGCGGTTCGCCTGCCCTGGGTGGAAAAGATCTTCGAGGCACCGATCCTTGACGACCCCGACTTCTATCGGCGGCAGGAGCAGATCATCTCCTTCCAGCATCCCGACCACGAGACGGCCAACTGGCCGCAGCAGGGCTTGAAACTATGACGATCCACAGCGGTTCCTTGCGTAGGCTCTACCCCGAGATCGAGCCGTTCGATTCCGGCATGCTCGACGTCGGCGACGGCCACACCGTCTACTGGGAGCGCTGCGGCACCAAGGGCGCCAAGCCCGCAGTGTTCCTGCATGGCGGCCCGGGCGGCACCATCTCGCCGAAACACCGGCGCCTGTTCGACCCGAAACTCTACGACGTCATCCTGTTCGACCAGCGCGGTTGCGGCAAGTCGACGCCCAACGCCTCGCTGGAGGCCAACACCACCTGGCATCTCGTCGCCGATATCGAGCGCCTGCGCGAGATGGCAGGCTTCGACAAATGGCTTGTCTTTGGCGGCTCCTGGGGCTCGACCTTGGCGCTCGCCTATTCCGAGACGCATCCCGAGCGTGTCAGCGCGCTCGTCGTGCGCGGCATCTACACGCTGACCCGCGCCGAGCTCGAATGGTATTATCAGTTCGGCGTTTCCGAGATGTTCCCTGACAAATGGGAGCGCTTCCTGGCGCCGATCCCCGAGGCCGAGCGCGGCGACATGATGGCCGCCTATCGCAAGCGGCTGGTCGGCTCCGACCGCAAAGCTCAGGTTCAGGCGGCTCGCGCCTGGAGCATCTGGGAAGGCGAGACGATCACGCTGCTGCCGGAGCCCGAGACCAGCGACCCGTTTGCCCAGGACGACTATGCGATTGCCTTCGCCCGTATCGAGAACCACTATTTCGTCCACGCCGGCTGGCTGGAGGAGGGGCAGCTGCTGCGCGACGCCTGGAAGCTGAAGGACATCCCCGGCACCATCGTCCACGGCCGCTACGACATGCCATGCCCGGCGAAATATGCCTGGGCGCTGCATAAGGCCTGGCCGAAGGCTGATTTCCACCTCATCGAGGGGGCGGGCCATGCTTATTCGGAGCCCGGGATCCTGGACCGGCTGATCCGGGCGACGGATAAGTTCGCGGGGAAATAGTGATGCACGTCGCTCTCCACGGCGAAGGATCGCAGCCTTTCGAGCTACAGCCATGACCAAGCAACGCCTTTACCTCTTCGACACGACCCTCCGCGATGGCCAGCAGACGCCGGGCATCGACTTTTCCGTCGAGGACAAGATCGCGATCGCCAGGCTGCTCGACGACTTCGGCATCGACTATGTCGAGGGCGGCTATCCAGGCGCCAACCCGACCGACACGACCTTCTTCCAGAAGAAACGGACTGAGAGCGCGAAATTCGTCGCCTTCGGCATGACCAAGCGGGCAGGGGTCTCGGCTTCCAACGACCCGGGGCTGGCGGCGCTGGTGCAGTCGAAGTCGGACGCCATCTGCTTCGTCGCCAAGAGCTGGGACTATCATGTGCGCGTCGCGCTCGGCTGCACCAATGAAGAGAATCTGGAATCGATCAAGACCTCGGTCGAGGCGGCGGTCGCTTCGGCCAAGGAGGCCATGGTCGACTGCGAGCATTTCTTCGACGGCTTCAAGGCCAATCCGGGTTACGCGCTGGCCTGCGCCAAAATCGCCTACGATGCCGGCGCGCGCTGGGTGGTGCTGTGCGACACCAATGGCGGCACGCAGCCTTCGGAAGTGCGCGAAATCGTCGGCAAGGTGATCGCGCACGGCATCTCGGGCGATCATCTCGGCATCCATGCCCATGACGATACCGGCCAGGCGGTGGCGAATTCACTCGCCGCCGTCGAAGCCGGCGTGCGCCAGATCCAGGGCACGCTGAACGGCATCGGCGAGCGCTGCGGCAACGCCAATCTCATCTCCATCATCCCGACGCTTTCGCTGAAGCCCGCCTTCGCCGATCGTTTCGAAACCGGCATTTCGACCGAGGCGCTGACCGGAATCTCCAGGCTCTCCCGCGCCTTCGACGAATTGCTCAACCGCGCGCCGGAAGCCCAGGCGCCCTATGTCGGCTCCTCCGCCTTCGCCACCAAGGCCGGCATCCACGCCTCGGCCCTGGCCAAGGAGCCGGCGACCTATGAGCATGTGCCGCCGGAAGCCGTCGGCAACCGCCGTCGCGTCATGGTCTCGGACCAGGGCGGCAAGGCCAATTTCCTCGCCGAGCTGAAGCGGCGCGGCATCGACGTGCCGAAGGACGATCACCGGCTCGACGCGCTGATTGCAGTGGTCAAGGAGCGCGAGGCTGAGGGCTATGCCTATGAGGGCGCCGACGCCTCGTTCGAGCTGCTTGCCCGCAAGATGCTGCACGGCCTGCCGGAGTTCTTCAACGTCACCTCCTTCCGCTGCATGGTCGAGCGCCGCTTCGACGCCAACGGCAATCTGAAGACCGTCTCCGAGGCGATCGTGAAGGTGGAGGTCGACGGCGAAGAGAAGATGTCGGTGGCCGAAGGCCACGGCCCGGTCAACGCGCTCGACATCGCGCTGCGGAAGGATTTAGGCAAGTACCAGAGCGAGATCGTCGACCTGGAGCTCGCCGACTTCAAGGTGCGTATCCTTAACGGCGGCACCGAGGCCATCACCCGCGTTCTCGTCGAATCGCACGATTCCACTGGAGCCCGCTGGTGGACGGTCGGCGTGTCGGAAAACATCATCGACGCCTCCTTCCAGGCGCTGATGGATTCGATCGTCTACAAGCTGATGAAGAACCGCGAGATGGCGGGACTGGTGGCGGCGGAGTAGGCCGCCGCCCTTCCTCGCCCCCACAAAGTGGGGGAGAGGTGTCCCGGCGCAGCCGGGACGGAGAGGGGGCGACCTTCGCGAAGCCAGAGTCGATGCAAGAGAGGGCGCGAGGTTGGTCACCAGAATGCTTACCCGAAGCGGTGATTGTCAGCCGCCGCGCCGACCCCTCTCCGTCCCGGCTTCGCCGGGCCACCTCTCCCCACTCCGTGGGGCGAGGAACTGCGAACCATCACCAAAACTCCGTTGATCCATCATAATTTTGTGATGGTCTTGGGCGCTCCGCTGGGCCATAGCGTTAGGCCATGGTCACCGCTACAGCCGATCTCGATCAGGATGCCAAAGGCCGCCGCGGCTTCCTCCTGGCGCTTGGCGCCTATTTCCTTTGGGGGCTCTTGCCCTTCTACATGAAGGCGGTGGCGCATCTGCCGCTTGCCGAGGTGATCGCCAACCGCGTCGTCTGGTCGGTGCCGATCGCCGCGGCGGTGCTCATCTGGGCCGGACGCACCGCCGACTTCAAGGCGGCGATCCGCTCGCCGAAAAGCCTTGCCATGGCGGCGCTGACGGCGGTGCTGATCTCGATCAACTGGGGCATCTATGTCTGGGCGATCGCGGTCGACCGCACCGTCGAGACGGCGCTCGGCTACTATATCAACCCGCTGGTCAGCGTCGTGGTCGGTGCTGTGCTGCTCGGCGAGCGGCTCGACAGGCTGCAGATCGCCGCGGTAGCGCTCGCCACGATCGCGGTGACGGTGCTCACAGTCGAGGCCGGCAAATTGCCCTGGGTATCGCTGGCGCTCGCCTTCTCCTTTGCCGCCTACGGCTTCTTCCGCAAGACGCTGCCGATCGGCCCGAGCCAGGGTTTTCTGCTCGAAGTGCTTTTGCTCTCGGTGCCGGCGCTCGGCTACATCGCCTACCTGATCGCCACCGGCCAGGATCACTTCATCTCCAGCACCGGTGCCGACACCGCATTGCTGATCGGCTGTGGTCCGGTCACCGCGGTGCCGTTGCTGCTCTTTGCTTTCGGCGCCAGGCTGCTGCGCCTCTCCACCATCGGCATCATGCAATATATCGCGCCGACCATGGTGTTCCTGATCGCCGTGCTGATCTTCGATGAACCGTTCGGCACGACGCAGGCGATCGCCTTCACGCTGATCTGGACCGCGCTGGCGATGTATTCATGGTCGATGTTCAGGGGCCGCGAGGTCCGCCCGCCGGCGCCCGCAACAAGATAGGCAAGCGCGCAACGGTTCTCCGTCTGAAATAGCGTTGACCAGGGGAAGGGGCATCTGATGTACGTTCTGCATATCGGCAACAAGAACTATTCGTCCTGGTCGCTGCGGCCATGGCTGCTGATGCGCGTTCTCGACATTCCCTTCGAGGAGCGTCTGACGCCGTTCCCGGCCGGCCCGAGCTTCGACCTCTACCGGCAGTTCTCGCCAAATGGGCGCGTGCCGTGCCTGGTTGACGGCGGTTGGGCGGTCTGGGATTCGCTCTCGATCGTCGAATACTTGGCCGAACGCCATCAGGGCGTCTGGCCGGCGGAGGCGAAGGCGCGCGCGTGGGCGCGCTCGGCCGCCGCCGAGATGCATTCGAGCTTCACCGCGATGCGCAATGACTGCCCGATGAGCTGCGGCGTGCGCATCGCGCCATTGCCGATGTCCGGCGCGCTCAAGCACGACATCTTCCGCATGGGAGATTTGTGGAACGACGGCCTTGCGCGTTTCGGCGGGCCGTTCCTGGCCGGCGACCGTTTCGGCGCCGTCGATGCCTTCTTCGCCCCCATCGCGTTCAGGGCGCAGTCCTACGGCCTGACTTTCGAAGGCGAAGCGGCTAACTATCCGCGGCGGCTGTTCGACCTGCCGGCCATGCGCGAATGGTACGTGGCCGGACTTGCCGAGACCTGGCGCGAGCCCAGCCACGAAGCCGAAGTCCAGGCCGCCGGCACCATCGTCGAGGATCTGCGGGCAACCGCCTGAAGCGCTACACGCGCCCCAGCCGTCGCACGAGCATATAGATGATGCCGGCGATGACCACCGAGATCGCCGTCACCACCCAGAATCCCAGCGGCGTGCCGACCAGCGGCAATCCGCCGACATTCATGCCGAACAGGCCGGAGATGATGGTCATCGGCAACAGCACCGCCGTCATGACGGAGAGGATGTAGAGCAGCTGGTTCGACTGCTCGGTCAGCTTGGCCATCAGCTCGTCCTGCAACAGGCGCGTCCGCGCCTGCAGCTGCTCGCCGTCGTGATGCAGCGTGTGCGCCCGGTGCGAAAGCCGGGTCGCCATGTCGTTGATGGGGTCGGGCAGCTCATTGCGATGCGAATGGTCGAGATGGCGGAATAGGCTGGTGAGCGTCGCCATCTGCCGGTGGATCAGCACCAGCTGCCGGCGCGCGTCGACCAGCGCCTGGCGCTCATTGTGCCATGCATCGCACACGATGCGGTCCTCAATTCCGTCAAGCGTGTCGCCCATCTTGTCGAGCTCGGCCGCCATGCCGTCGAGCGACTGGCCCATCACCGCCTCGATCAGCTCGGCCGGCGTGCGGAATTTTCGCGAGCCGCTCTCCACCAGCTTGCGGATCTTGTCGACCGATTCCAACGGTTGCTTGCGGGCGCCGACCAGCATCCTGTCGTTGAAGGCGAAGCGGAAATGCGTGAGCCCGCGCGCCTCGGCGAAATCGTGCCTGAGGTCGGGCAGGTCGCCATAGAGGAAGTCGCCTTCGAAATCGATCTGGCAGCCATGGCTGGGTGACAGGAAGGCATCGCGCACCGGCGCCGGCAGGGCCTGCTCGGCGCCGATCTCCTGGCGGGCGCGCATGTCGGTGATCTGGTAGCTGCGCCAGCTCCAATGCGCCTCCGCTGGATCCTTGGTGCGGCTTCCATCGGCCTTGAAATGGTAGATGAAGAACAGCCCGTGCTCGTCCGGCAAATAGGGCGAGAGGTCGGTGCCTTCGGCGGGGAGGGCGATGTTCATGGCGGCTTCGCCGGCTCTTGATGCGGTCAGGGGTCGCAGGGGCGGGCATGGAGCCTACCATGGAGGTTGCCGCCTGGTGTGACAGTTTGGTGACTACAGCTGCTGTCACTCTCGACAGGGCTGTCCTATCGTTTGCTGAACAACCCGCGCGGCCGGCGGCGGTGCGGTCAACGGCAGCTCGCTTCGTCCACCTATGCCGTGGCCAGCCATTTGCGCGACATGGCGAAGGTCCCGAAGGATTTTGCATCCATCGGGCGCCCGAATGCGTAGCCTTGCAGGATGTCGCAGCCGAGGTCCTTCAGGATGCGTGCATGTTCCATCGTCTCGACGCCTTCCGCCACGACGCCGATGCCAAGCGATTTGCCGATCTCGATGATTGACGACACCAGCCGCCGCTGCGCCGCCGAGCCGGTTATCGGCGTGACGAGCTGCCGGTCGATCTTGAGACGGCTCGGTTGCAGTTTGAGCAGGCTGACGACGGATGCATGGCCCGTGCCGAAATCGTCGATCTCGATGTCGATCCCGAGTTCCTTGATGTGCTCGATGTTCCAAGCGACAAGCTCGTCATTTTCGTCCAGGAAAATGGATTCCACGAGCTCGAATGAGACGGTTCCCTCCTTGATCGGCAGCTTGCGCAGGCCGTTGATCAGGTCTTTGTCCTCCAGCCTTCGTGCCGAGACGTTGACGGAAAAGCGCGGGATGTTGAGACCGTCGCGCGACCAGCGCTGGAAATTCTCCAGCGTTTGTTCGAGGATCGTGCGGTCGATCAGCGAGACCACATTCAATTCCTCGGCCACTTTGAGGAAGATGTCGGGGGCGAGGATGCCGCGTCGTGGATGGCGCCAGCGCGCCAGCGCCTCGACGCCGACGATCTCGAGGGTCTTGGCATCGAACTGTGGTTGGTAGTACGCGATGAATTCGTTGCGCTCCAGCCCGCCCAGGATCTCGTCCGCGGTCTGCTTGGTCCTGACGATCTCGCTCTGCAGCTCTTCGTTGAAGAACTCATAACGATTGCGACCGCGGCTCTTGGCTCGATAGAGCGCGAGATCGGCGTTGACCAGCAGCTGCTTTGCATCGACGCCGCTAAGCGCCGCAATCCCGATGCTGACCCCGAACCGGCATTGGTGGCCGTTATAGTCGATGGGCTGGCGCATTTTATCGATGATACGATCCGCTAGCGCGGCGAGCTCGTCGTCATCGCGCCCCTGGCACACCACGACGAACTCGTCGCCGCCGATGCGCGCCACGAAGTCGCCTGCGCGGACGTTGGCTTTGATGACCTTCGAGGCATGCATGAGCATGGCGTCGCCCGCCGCATGGCCGAGCGTGTCGTTGATGTGCTTAAAGCGGTCGAGGTCGAGATGCAGCAGCGCAGTGCGATCCTCGGGCGAACTGGCCAGCATCTCGTCGAGGTAACGGCGGTTGGGCAAGCCTGTTAGCGAATCGTGCAGCGCCACATGCTCGATGCGGGCCTTGGCTGTTTTGAGTTCGGCATTCTTCGATTCCGACAATTGCCGTTCACGCACCAGATTCTCGTTGAGCAGAACGTCGCTGGTCACGTCCCATTCGGCCCCGATCATCTTCGGCGTGCCGTCGCTGTCCTGGAAGTAGCTTGCACGCGCGCGCACATGGCGGACGGTGCCGTCCGGGCGAAGCAGACGATACTGCGAGGAGTAGGGCCCTTTTGCGGCCACGGCAAGGTCGAACTCGCGCTGCGCCCGCGCGATATCCTCGGGGTGGATCGCCAGTGCCCAGTCGTCATAGCCGCGCGGCTTCCCGTCGGCGGGCTTGCTGTAGATATCGTTGACGCGATCGTCCCACAGCAGCTCGTCGGTGACGAGGTCTTGCTCCCACACGCCGATGCCCGAAGCCTCCAGAGCCAGTTCCAGCCTCCCGGACAGGCGCCTCAATTCGGCATAGTTCTTCTGCCTTTCGCCGAACAGCCGTCCGGCCACCAGGATGGGCAGCACTACCAGCACAGCGGCGAGCGCCATGAGCGCCTGCAAGACCCGCTCGTTCTTCGGCACGATAGGCCAACCGCCCTTGGGGATTGCCGATATCTGCCAGGAACCGAAGGGCAGCTGCACTTCTGCCGTCACCGGATTGTTCTTGACGATGTCGGCGCCGCCGAAGAAGCGCTGGCCGTCACCGCCAAGCGCATCCTTTCCGGTAAGCGCCACATCTATGTCGAGACCGGGGTCGGTGAGGCCGCTTGCGGCGTAGAGCCGATCGATGTCGATGGCCGCCGAGACAAGGCCCCAGAAGCGATCGCCGCCCCCCGCTGTCGGCACGAAGACAGGGATGCGGCCGACGAAGGCGCGCCCGCCCTGCGTGAGATCGACGGGACCGGCAAGCACCGATATGCGCTGGTCGCGCGCCCTAAGCGCCGCCAGGCGTTGCGCCTCGTTCTTGCGGTAGTCGAGCCCGATCGCCTTCTCGTTGCCCTCCATCGGATACATCAGCGAAATGACGAGATCGGGCGCGCCGCCAATGTTGCGCAGCTGCGATTTCTGCTTGAAGAGATTGGCAGCCAGGGAGGCAAATCTCTGCTGCCCCATATAGGGCTCGGTGACGATGGCCGAGACGAGGCCCTGAACCAGCTGGAGATTGCCGTTGATGTTTCCTTCCAGCTTGGCGCGGATGATATTGACCTTGTAGAGGACGTCGGCGCGCGTGAGTTGATCGGAAACCGTTTTGTTCTGCTGGTCGACGAAGATCGCGCAAATCATGAGCACGACGAAGGCAATCGCCGCCGGCACGTTGGCGGAAGAGAAAACGGCCTGCCTGATACGACCGATGTTGAAATTTGTCGCGGTCAATTCAACCCGAATAGCTTTCCTGGGCGACGCTCCGTCGATCGAGGACGAAGCGCCGTCGATCGGAGTTAAAGGAAAGTGCTTAAATTAGAACTTCCATGCCCGCCTCAAGTTGCGCCATTCGCGGCCTGGAGGCTTGCCTTGAGCCAACAAACTCAAGCCATGATTAACGCCGGCTAACCGGGCCGTTCATCGCGCAAAAATCGCGATCTTCCGTTGCCTCCAAAAATTCTTTCCGCCTCCGGGGAATAAAGCCCGGGCCCTCCGGGTCTTGGCTGTAGCGAGGCCATCCTCCCAAGGCACGCATCAACCAACCCGGAAGGAATACGCATATGAACAGAACCGCCTTTGCCGCAGTCGCCATCCTGGTTGCCACCGGCAGCGCCTTTGCTGGCAGCGACCACTTCTCCTCGACGAATGGCGGCCAGCAGGCTGCCGTCGTCGACACCACCACCACCGCTTCCATCGCGAGGCCCGAAATGGCCCGCCACGCCATGAAGCCGGCGGCCAGGATTGCTGCGGAAGAGCCCGGCCAGGGCATTTGGGGTCACTGAGCCGGCGGGACCGAAAGGTCCTCGCTCCGGAGTTCGGGGCGAAGGATTCTGATCGCGGCGGGGAAGGCACGCCTCTCCGGGTCGGAAAACCACAAGTCCTGATCTCCTCGGCGCCGGTCGGTCTTCAGTCGGACCGGTCGGCGCCGGTTTCCGCAGTCTGGGCGGAGGGCAGCACCGGGCCCTCCGCCATTCCCTGCATGTCGCCCAAAAGTGCGCAGCGGTTTTGGGACAACGACATGCGGCAAACCAATGGACTACCGCCTGAAACCTGAAACAACCCGCAGCCATTAGAGGAGATTTCCGATGTTCAATATGACGCGTCGCATGGTGCTGGGGTCCGCCGCCGCCGCTGCCGCCTTCGGCATTGCCGGCAAGCTGGAATTCGCGCCCGCGGCTCACGCCGAAACCCCGGTCGAGCCATTGGTCGGCTTCTACAAATACAAGGTCGGCTCGATTGAGGTCACCGCCGTCTATGACGGCATTTGGCGCAAGCCCCACGACCCGGCCTTCATCAAGGACGTGTCGGTCGACGACACCAAGGCCGCGCTCGCCAAGGCGGGGCTGACCACCGAGTTCATGCCGATCCCGCTCACCGTCGTGGTGCTCCAGATGAACGGCCGCACCGTCATGATGGATGCCGGCTCCGGCGTCGGTCAGTGGCAGGCCAACGCCACGCATCTGCCGGCCAACATGAAGGCGGCCGGCATCGACTATAAGGCGATCGACACCATCATGATCTCGCATTTCCATCCGGACCATGTCTGGGGCCTGATGGAAAAGGGCACCAACGATCCGGTGTTCCCGAATGCCGAGCTGATCGTCAACGCCACCGAGTATAATTGGTGGACCGATCCGAGCCGGCTGGCCAAGCTGCCCGAGGGTCGCAAGCCCGCGGGCAAGCGCATCGCCGAGAACTTCCCGAAATGGAAGAACTGGAAGCTGGTCGACGACGGCACTGAAGTGGTGCCCGGCATCCGCATCATGGCGGCGCCCGGCCACACGCCCGGCCATTCCGTCTACCATGTCGATGCCGGCGCCGAGCAGTTCCTCGTCTCGGCCGACACCATGTACGTGCCGGCGCTGCTCGCCCCGCATCCCGAATGGCAGGGCGCCTACGACCAGGACGGGCCGATGGCGATCGCCACGCGCCACAAGATTATCGACCAAGTGATTGCCGACAATGTCCGCATCTGCGGCTCGCACTTTCCGTTCCCCGGCACAGGCAGCTTCGTCAAGGACGGCAATGCCTACGCCTTCACCGCAACCCAGATCTGATTTGAATCGATCCTGAACAGAAAGCGACAGCTACAATGAAACACGCACTTTTCGCGGTGCTCGGTGCCATTGCGGTCTTGACGGCGGCTCCGATCGCCATCGCCGTTCCGGCCTATGCCGTGGACGACATCGAAGGCGCCGACGCGCCGGACCTGACGGCGGTGAAGGCCAAGATCGAGGCCAAGGACTACCAAAGCGCGCTGGCCGACCTGCGCGACCTCGCGCAGGATACGCAACAGGCCGACGTCTACAATTTGCTCGGCTTCACGCTGCGCAAGACCGGCGATTACCAGACCTCGCTCACCTACTACACCAAGGCGCTGGAGCTTCAGCCCGACCACAAGGCGGCGCATGAATATCTGGGCGAGCTCTATGTCGAGACCGGCGACATGGCCAAGGCCAACGAGCAGCTCGCCTCGCTGCAAAAGCTCTGTCCGGTCGGCTGCGAGGAGCTTGCCGACCTCAAGCAGGCGATCGCCACCAAGGTGACGAAATAGGCGGCTCGCAAGCCTCGCCACCTTTTGGGCGCCACGGCGGTAGCGCCCGAAAACCGGAGCCGGCGTTCCTCTCCCTCGCGCCGGCTCCGATCTTTCAATCTCAAGCGCACCTGCATGGACGCGGGCGACCGCCCATTTTCCAAACTGCCTGTTTCCAAAGACTGGAGCCGACCGTGACACCGATCGAACTTGCCGAAAGACTTCACGCCAGGGATGTCGTCCTGCTTGCCGGCCGGCTGCTGCTGTCGCTGATCTTCGTGCATGAGGGCCTGCAGTTGGCGACCCATTTCGAGGCTGCCCAGAAGGCGATGGCCGCGCTCGGCGTCGGCACGCCGCTGCTTCTCGCCACCATCGCGTTGCAGCTTGGCGCCGGCCTGTCAGTGGCGCTCGGCATCCTGGCGCGGTTGGGCGCGATCGGGCTCGGCCTGTTTTGCCTGATGACGGCCGGCCTCTTCCACACCAACTTCGCCAGCCAGAACGAATTGCTGCATTTCGAGAAGGACCTTGCCATTGCCGGCGGCATGTTCATCCTGGCGCTCGCCGGTTCCGGCAGGCTGTCGATGGACTGGGTGCTGACTGGGTTCGCGAAGGACACCAAGATCGATCCGCCCGTCGAGCAGCATCCGTCGGTGGGGAGACGAGCTTGCCGGTTTGAGACGCGGGTCCGCGTGAGGTGAGGGCGGCCTCTACAACACGCTCGTGATCCCGCCATCCACCAGCAGCGTCTGTCCCGTCACGAAGCTTGCCGCATCCGACGCCAGGAAAACCGCCGCGCCCGCCAACTCTTCGACATCGCCCCAGCGCCGCATCGGGGTGCGGCCGGCGAGCCAGGTCGAGAATTTCTCGTCGGCGACCAATGCTGCGTTGAGCTCGGTCTTGAAATAGCCGGGTGCGATCGCGTTGACGCGCACGCCATGCTGGCCCCATTCGCCGGCCATCGACTTGGTCAGCATGGTGATGGCGCCCTTGCTCGCCGCGTAAGGCGCGATCGAGGGCCGGGCGAGCGCGCTCTGCACCGACGACACGTTGATGATCACGCCCTTGCGGCGTTGGACCATGCCCTTCACCGCGGCGCGGCTCACCTTGAAGACACCGTCGAGATTGGTCGCCATCAGCGCGTCCCAGTCCGCGTCGGAAAAGGTCTCGAGCGGCGCGCGGCGCTGGATGCCGGCATTGTTGACCAGGATGTCGATCGGCGCGGTGCCGGCTTCGCTCGCCGCGATCGCCGCGTCGACCGACTGCGTGTCGGTCACGTCGATCAATGACTCCGCTACCGTGTAGCCCTCGGCGCGCAAACGGTTGCCGGCGGCCTTCAACTCGTCGGCCTTGCGGCCGCCGATGGTGACGCGTGCGCCCGCGGCAGCCAATGCCTCAGCGAAAGCGAGCCCCAGCCCGCGGCTGGCGCCGGTGACGAAGGCATGCCGGCCTTCAAGGCCGAAGAGACGGCCGAGATAATCAGTCGAACGCAATTTGCACCTTCATCGATTGCGATTTGTCGCTGGCCAGTTTGATCTTGCGGGCCTCGGCGAGCGGCAAAGTGTTGCTGAGCAGGGTGCCGGGATTCTTCCTCGCACAGCTAGCAGCAAAGCCCGGCTCCATTCAACCGATTCATCTGATAAATCGGACTAACAAGCGGGCTGTGCCGCCCTGGCAATTAGTCGGTGCGGTCGATCCCGCACGTGTAACACTCGGCGGCAGACTCGAACGGGCCGGGACAAATGGCAGGCAACCAGACCTCATCGGTGACGATGACATAGCCAACAGTCTTGGCCGCGAGATACTCGGCGGGCTGTTTTCGCCCGGCGCGACGCTGCTTGGCGAGGAAGAGATCTGCGCCCGCTTCGGCGCCAGCCGAAGGGCCGCGCGCGAGGCGGTGAAGATCCTGTCGGCCAAGGGCCTGCTGCTCACCCGCCCCCGGCGCGGGTCGCGCATCCGCCCGCTGAAGGGCTGGAATTTCCTCGACCCTTCGGTGCTGGGCTGGTTGCGCGCCAGTGCCACCCCGCGCCATTTCATCATCGAGCTTCTGCCGCGCTCTCGGCAGGCATTGGCATTCAGGCGGCGGCCGGCCGCCTTGGCTTGCGCAAAGTCTTGACGCCGGCCATCTCGACGAAGTTGGTCGCCGACTCCCACAGGTAATCGCCATAGAGGAACGGCGCGAAGTCGCTGGCGCCTCTGATCGGCAGCGGCGCGATCTCGGCGTCGACGCGCGGCTCATAGAAGAAGGGAATGGAGTAACGCGCCGTCTTCGGCGCGATCACCCGGTGGCGCGTCGCCTGCACCACGCCGCCCGTCCAGCGTTCCAGCAGCTGGCCGAAATTCACCGCCAGCGAGCCGTCGGCGGGCGCCACGTCGATCCATTCGCCGGCATGGCTCCTGGCCTGCAGGCCTTCGACGCCGTCCTGCGCTAAAAGTGTCACGAAGCCGGAATCGGCATGCTCACGGCCGATGACCAGCCGCCGCTCGCCTTTGTGCATGACCCAATATTCAGGCTTCGACAGGTCGACCGCGCCGTCCTCGCTGCGCAGCGGATAGCGGATCAGCCTGAGCGTCGAGATGCCGCCCCGGAAATGGCCGTCGAAAATACCGTCCTCAAGCCCGAGGCTGCGCGCGATCGAGCCCATCAGCGCCGCGCCGACCTTCTCCATCGAGCGGTAGTAATGCGCGGCGGCCGCCTTCCACCCTGGAACATCGGCCTCGGCGGGAAGCGGCGTGCGCTCGAGCAGCGGATCGTCGGGCGCGAACCCGGCGTCGGCATGGGCGATGTCTGGCCCCATGTCGATGCCTTCCTTGTAGGACACCGCGGTCGGCTGCAGCGGGAACCAGCCGCGATAATAGTTCGATTTCGACGGGTCGAAATTCCAGCGCAGCAGCTTCCGCTTTTCCGCATCGGGCAAATCGAAGATCTTCAGGAGCTCGCCGCGCCGCTCGCGCGTCAGAAGCTCCGCGCCCGGAAAGCCGCGCGCAGTCATGAAGCCGATGCCGGAGGCAGCAGTGAAGATCTGGCGGTCGGCCTCGTCGCGTGCGGGCGAAGTCGGGCCGAACAGCGGCGCGATGTCGATGGCGGGGATAGTGTCACTCATCTCATGATCCTAGCGGTTCTTGGGAGCCGTGTGCCGCAATCGTGGAGAAGCGCATGCGCGATGACAAGCCGCGGCAGAGTTGTCGTTGTTCGAGCGGTCGGGCTTGGCGACCGGCTCAGCGCGCCGAGGCCGTCGCCGCGGATGCTGCCGGCTGAGTGATCGGCAATCGCCGCTTGGGTCCTCCGGCTACTTCCCCGCAATGCGCCGATGCACCCGCTCCAGGCTTTCCGCGAAGGCATCGAATGTTCCCCGCTCGGTCAGCTCGCGCAGCACCTGCTCGTTGATGCCGCCGCGCGTCGCATAGTCCTGCGCAAGATGCATGAAATCTTCGTCCGGCGCCGTATCCGGCGCATTGGCCAGCGCCTTGAAGATGCTGGTGATGTAGTCGCGTGCCCTGTCGCCCGAAACACCCTGGCTGCGCACCCAGGCGTGGATCGTGTCGAGATATTTGAAATAGCTGGCATAGGTCGCGGTGACGACGCTCAGCGCATCGAACTCGCTTTGGTCCTCGACCTCGATCACGCCGCCAAGCCTGCCGAAGAACGCCGCCGCGATCGGGTCCGGCGGGCAGATGATCGTCGCGCCCTGCAGCCGGGCGATCATCGGCATAGGCAGGGCTTTCGTCACCTGTGCCGCTGGCGCGACAAGCGCGGCGATCTCCTCGCGCGACACGGTGGCGATCAGGCTGACGACGTGATGGTCCGGCCGGAACCGCAGTTCCTTCAGCACCTCGCGCGCGATCTGCGGCCGCACCGCCAGCATCACGGTGTCGCAATCGTCGAGCACGGCCTGGTTGTCGGTAGCGATGCGCACGTCCGGACAACGCGCGGCAAGCTCGGCGGCGATCGCCTCGTTGCGCGGCGAGACCACCACCGGCGTCGTCTCCCCCGGCAGCGATTTCAGCCCCGCGACAATGGCCGAGCTCAACGCGCCCGTGCCGACAAAGCCAAGTTTCATGGAAGTTTTCGCCTCTGTTTCGGATAGCCGCCGACAATAGCGACGGTTCCGTTGCCGGCAAGGGAGGCCCGTCCGACTGCGCTGGCAAGGATTCCAACTGTTACGCGCAATTAAGGCCGGACTGATAGATTCCGGGGCATTCGATCGGGGGTGTGGCCATGAGCCAGCGCGCGTTCATCACTCTGCTCGTCCTGATGGCGGTGCTCGTGGCACTGTCGGCCACATCGTTCCTGGGCGCCATGATCGGCTTCCTGTTCGGCATCGCCATTGCCTTCTTCGTCGCCGGGCCGGTCATGCTGACCGGCAAGGTGCTCGAGAAAAACGGCATAGCGATATCCGGCCAGACAGCCCTGTGGGTGCTCGCCGGCTTTTATGCGCTGCTCATTCTCGCCGCTGCATTTCAGATCTGGCGCCGACTCCAGCGCAAAGAGCCCGACCAAGCGCGATCCGCGGGTGTGCGGCTGGCGCTGCTCGTCGCGCTGCCCGCGATGGCGTGGCTGTCGGTGAACGCTATGCAGGACGCCTGGCCGTGAGGCATCTAGGCTAGGTCGCAACAAACTGGCAGGATGGCTCGATCAACGCGATTGGGGCGATCGCATGACTTTGCTTCAATTTCCGGTCACCGGCGAACAGGTCTCGAACGATGAGACGGAAGAGGTCATCCGCGAGGCCGAACCGCATCGCGCCCTGGTACGTTACCGCCCCGATGGCGGCGAACTCTTCATCCATACGCGGGTGAACATGGCGCTGCTGCGAGCCGCCGCATCGCTGCCGATCCTGCGCCTGAAGCTCGCGCCGCGCGCAGACGAGTTGACGGCGCGAGACGCTCTGCTGACGCCCAAGGGATCGCAGCGAAGCTACGCTTTCCTCGAAAAGCTTTGCCAGGATCTGGCTGCCGCAAACTGCCCAGCCTGTTATATCGCCGAACAGCATGGCGCGGGCGGCCGCGATTTCTATTTTACCACCGAAGACATCGCCGGTTTCGAACAGATAGCTGGCAAGGCCGCCGAGGCGCTGGCCTTTCCGCTCACGCTGGAACAGCAGTCGCTTGCCGCGCTGGCGCCGCTCATCCTTCCCGCCGAGGCGATAGGCGACCTCCGGCTGGAAATCGCCGCGGATGCCCGCATCCGGCCGACACGCTTCGAGTTCTGGGGCGCCGAGCCTTCTCTGGCGAAGCTGCGCGCCGAACTTGAAAAGCGCGGCTACCGCTTCTTGAGTCTGGAGATAGTCTCGCGTGAGCTAAGGATGGCGAAGGACGTGCCGATCGACGGCGAGGGTTTCGGCTCCGTGCTGAAGGAAATCGTTCCGCTGGCAAGGTCGCTGCAATGCAGCTATCGCGGTACCGAGACCGTCGAAGGCCACGAACAGTTCCTGCTCACCCGCCCTCTGCCCGAGCGCTACAGCGGCGCGCGCCCGGGGCTTTTCAGTCGTCTTTTCGGTCGCGGTTAGGCTGCAAGGTGGGCCGCCGCAGCTGCTTCACCGCTTCGGTCCAAAGCCCGGATAAGGGTTGAGCGGCACGATCGCCGCGATGTCCATCATGCCTGCCTCGATCAGCGGCAGCGTGGCAAGGTGGCCGCGCACCTCCTTTTCGTCTGCCGCCTCGAACATCATGCCGCTGCCGGGAACGTCGCCGCGGTTCCAGATCTGGCGCACGGCGCCTTGAACGTAGAGCGTCTTGCGCTGCTCGGACTCGGGCGGCAGCAGCGGCGCGAAGTCGGCGTCGCCGAACTTCTGGGTGTTGCGGGTGAGCAGGGCAAAGAACTGCATGGCAATCTCCTTGGTGGCCGGTTGATGCTGGAAGGTATCGCGCCCGCTGGTCAGACTGTTCAAGACTGATTAGGCTAAAATTAAGACCTTTGAGGACTTGAGTTGGGGGCAAAAATGCTCGACCTGCGCCAGATCAGATATTTCGTCGCCGTGGCCGAGGCCGGCAATGTCGGCCGTGCCGCCGAGCAGTTGGACATCTCGCAATCGCCCTTGAGCCGGCAGATCATCCAACTCGAGGAACAGCTCGGTGTCGCCTTGTTCGAGCGGGCGAAGCAGCGTGTCCACCTCAATGCCGAGGGCAGGGCCTTTCTTGCCGAAGCCCGAGCGCTGCTTGCCAATGCTGCGCGGCTGGAAGAGCTCGGCCGCAACCTTGCCAGCGGCGCCACAGGCAGCCTCGCCATCGGCTATGTCGAAGGCGCGGTGCATGCGGGGCTGATCGCGGACATGCTGCGGGATTTCCGCCGCGCGCGGCCGGATTTTCATCTACAGTTGCGCAGCCGGCGGACGGCTGCGCAGTTCGAAGATCTGAGGCAGCGCGTCCTCGACCTCGGTTTCGTCTATGGGCCGGCGCCGCAAGGCGATCCGAATATCGAGAGCATATTGGTGCGGCGCGAGCCGTTGGTTCTGGCAATGCCGGAAGGCGATCCGCTCGCCGATGTCGCCGACATCGCGCCCGGCCATCTCGACGGCCGCGTTTGGATCACAGTCGTGCGCCAGCCCGGCGACACCAACCGCGCGCAGTTCCTGGCGGCCTGCGCCGAATCCGGCTTCATGCCCGATATCGCCTATGAGACGGCCGATCCCTTGACTTCGCTTGGCCTTGTCAGCGCCGGGCTGGGCCTGGCGACGGTACAGGAAAGCCTGCGCTCGACCGCGCCTCCCGGCATCGTCTTCCGGGACCTGTTCTGGTTCAAGCGCAGCGTTGAGATCCACCTTGCCTGGCGGCGCAATGATCGGAGGGCGGCGATTGCCGATTTGAGACGAACCGTAGGACAGTAGGGCAACGGCACGTCAATTCCAGGCATGCTCCAATGGGGCGGAAAGGTGCATTCCGGACATGATTTTGGCGCGATTCAGCGAGTCGATTTGACCAGACGCGGAGCATGGAGTCCGGGCTTAGCTAGGTATTATAAGGGAGGCCGTTCGGCCGATTTCGGGTTAGGCCATGAATAACGCTGTCCGACTATTTGGTGCTATTGCGGTTCGTCCCGCCGTGGTTGCACTCATATCCCAGTTCGAAAAGGCCACAGGATTCACAGTAGCGGCCAAGTGGGAGCTCAATCCGACAGTAAAAAAGCAGATTGAGGCTGGGGAACCTTTTGACCTTGTCATCACCAATCCGAACCTGATCCAGGGTCTGGTCGTCTCGGGAAAGGTCAAGGCCGGAAGCCAGGCGGCGTTCGGACGGGTAGCAATGGGGGTGGCGGCCAAGGCAGGCAGTCGACAGCCCGACATTGGGTCCGTGGAAACATTCGAACATGCGTTGAAGAGCGCCAGATCAGTCGCCTACGCCAGCGAAGGGACCAGCGGTGGCTACTTCTCCGATTTGCTGGAACGCTTGGGAATAGCAGATGAGGTGAAGCCCAAGCTGGTTGCCATATCGGGAGGGCAGACAGCAGCGGCCGTAGGCCGTGGGGAAGCTGAGTTGGGGGTCATTCCCGTGACTTCGATTCTCGCCGCCGCTCCCGAGGTCACGCTTGTCGGTCTGTTTCCGGCGGAACTCGAAAGTTACGTTGAATTCGCCATTGGCCTGAGTACCGATCCAACGCGTGCAGAAGCCGCCAAGCAGCTATCAGGATTTCTGACGTCGATGGCCGTTGACGACATCTTGGCTGCAAAGGGCGTCGAGCGCCGCTAAGCGCGCCCTTACATTTTGTCGATCACCGACTGCACCCCTTCAGTCGGCGCGTCGACCGACGAGCCCGCCACCATGATGGCGGCGACGATCGCTTCCGGGTCGTCAACCACCAGTGGCTTCACCTTATGCGCGGTGTGGATGAAGCCTTCCTCGGACATATGCTCGATCAGCGTCAGCATCGGGTCCCAGAAACCTTTGACGTTGGCGAAGACGATCGGCTTGCGGTGGTGGCCGAGCTGCGCCCAGGTCATGATCTCGACGATCTCCTCAACCGTGCCGATGCCGCCCGGCAGCGCCACAAAGGCGTCGGATTTCTCGAACATGCTGTGCTTGCGTTCGTGCATGTTGTCGGTGATCAAGAGTTCGTCGAGCTTGTCGAGCGCGGTCTCGGTCGCCTCCTTGTTGATCAGGAAGCGCGGGATGATGCCGGTGACCTTGCCGCCGGCCTTGAGCGCGCCGTCGGCGACAGCGCCCATGATGCCCTTGGTGCCGCCGCCATAGATGAGGCGCAACCCGGATTTGGCAAGCGAGCGGCCAAGTGTGTGGCCGGCCTTGATATAGGCCTCGTCGCGGCCCGGAGACGAGCCGCAATAGACGCAGACGGATCGAATCGTGTTCATGGCGATGATTGGTGATGGGGACGGTCGGCCGGGTCAAGCCCGCGGACGGGCTTTTTCTTGTCGGACTCGGGAAAACACGCTAGACCGGGCGTTAGGTGGCTAAGGGGGCAATACGGAATTATGGCGATCAATCCTTCTAAGGCGTTTTTGTTCGCGGCGGGTGGCGTTGTCGCCGTCGCGGCGGTCGCCTACGGCTCGGGCGCGCTCGATCCTTACATCAACGACCAGAAGCCGGCGCAGGTCGCGACGCTGCCGCAGACTGATGCGAAACCGGCTGAATCCTCGAGCACCGGCACAGAGGCGCGCGTGCCCCAGGCTCCGGCAAACACAATGGCTCCGGCGAACACGATGGCGCCAGCCAACACCATGGCGCCCGCCAATAAGATGGCGCCGGCCAACAACGCCATGGCGCCGGCCGCCCAGGCGCCCGCCGCCGGCCCGACATTGCCGACCTTCGACGTCGTGCGGGTCGAGGGCAATGGCTCGATCGTCGTCGCCGGCAGCGCCGCGCCCAACGCCAAGGTCGAGATCTTGAATGGCGGCACGGTGCTCGGCTCGACCGAGTCCGGACCCGACGGCGCCTTCGCCATCGTGCTCGACGATCCGCTGAAGCCCGGCGACTATACGATCACGCTGCGCCAGACGGTTGGCGGCATTGCCGTTGCCTCGGCCCAGACCGCCGTCGTGTCGGTGCCGCAGAGCCCGACCGGCCAGGTGCTGGCCATGGTCGAGGAGCCGGGCAAGGCCTCGCAACTGATCACCGTTCCTGAGACCGAGAGCAAGCCGGCGGCGCCGGCGGCGACCGATCAGGCAGCGGCGCCTGCGACCCAAGCTCCGGCAACGACCGCGCCGGCGGTATCGGGCACGGCCTCGGCGCCGGCCGCGACCGCGCCGGCCGCCACAGACCAGGCGCCCGCGCCGGCGGCGGTCGCCGCGGCGGAGCCCAAGATCGCGGTCGAAGCGGTCGAAATCGACGGCAGCAAGATCTTCGTCGCCGGCACGGCCGATCCCGGCCGCAAGGTGCGCGCCTATGCCGACGCCATCCTGCTCGGCGACGCCAAGACTTCGGCCGACGGGCATTTCCTGATCGAAGCGACGCGCGACATTCCGGTCGGCAGCTACACTATCCATGTCGACGGCCTGGACAATGACGGCGTCAAGGTCGTCGCCCGCGCTGCCGTCCCGTTCGAGCGCGAGGCCGGCGCGTCGGTCGCCGCCGTCGCCCCAAGCAAGACAAAGCCAGCCGAGGCCAAGCCGGCCGAGACCAAGACCGCCGAAACCACGACCGACACAGCAACGGCCGAAGCGGCCAAGCCGGCCCCGGCCGCCGGGGGCGCTGCCAAGGTTGCCGAGGCGACGCCCTCGACCGACGTGCCCGAAACGGTCGCGCCAAAGCTCGAACATGCCGACAGCTCCGTCATCATCCGCCGCAACGACACGCTCTGGCGCATCTCGCGCCGCGTCTACGGCCATGGCACGCGCTTCTCGACGATCTATCTGGCCAATAAGGACCAGATCCGCGATCCCGATCGCATCTGGCCGGGCCAGGTGTTCAAGGTGCCGTCGACTTCGAAGGAAGGCGAGGCCGCCGACATGAAGGCCATGGGCGAGCAGATGACAGCCGCGCCGGCGAAGACGGAGTGAGGCACTTCGTCATTCTAGGGCGGAGCAAGGAGCAAAGCGACGCGCGCAGACCCTAGAATCCATGCCGTGACATAAAGGCGATGCCACGGTGCAGACCTGTCTTTTTCAGGCATCCTACGGAGTTCCATTCTCGATCGCGGCATCTCGCGCGCGCGTCCCGGCATGGATTCTAGGGTCTACGCGACGCTTCGCGTCGCTACGCCCTAGAATGACGAACGAGAGGGCTGCGATCTCCTTCAACAAATCTACCCATGCGCCTAGCTTGCCCTCTCACCGTTCATCGTCTATCGCCGATGAACTATGTCCGAATCCCCCGACACCCGCTGCACCGAAAGCCGTGCCATTGCCGCGCGGCTGGCGGCGCTGTCGCATCCGGCGCGCATCGAGATCCTGAAACATCTCTCGGCCAGCCGCTGCTGCTCCTGCCGTGAGGTGGTCGATCACCTCGATCTCGCACAGTCGACCGTTTCGCAGCATCTGAAGATACTGGTCGAGGCCGGACTCGTCCGCTTCGAGACCGACCGCCAGCGCTCGCGCTACGCGGTCGACCACGCCGCGCTTGCGGGCGTCTCCGCTTCGCTCGCCCAGCTCGTCAACTCCTGCTGCCCCAGCCTCTCACCCATAAGGCAAGACTAGTGGCCGAAAAGACCGTATCCGCCGAAGCCGGCACCCTCACCACTTTGCGCAATCTGTGGCCCTATATGTGGCCGGCCGACCGCGCCGATCTCAGAGCCCGCGTCACCTGGGCGACGCTGCTTCTGGTCGTCGCCAAGGTCACATTGGTCGCCGGCCCCTATTTCTTCAAATGGGCGACCGATGCGCTGGCCCATGGCTCGAAGACACCGCCGCCGCTGCCATCCTTCCTGCTGGCGCCGGTGGCGCTGGTCATCGCTTACAACGTCCTGCGCCTGGTCCAGCTCGGCTTCAACCAGCTGCGCGATGCCCTGTTTGCCCGCGTCGGCCAGTATGCCGTGCGCCAGCTCGCCTTCCGCACCTTCGTCCACATGCATCAGCTGTCGCTGCGCTTCCATCTCGAGCGCCGCACCGGCGGCCTGTCGCGCATCATCGAGCGCGGCACCAAGGGCATCGAGACCATCGTGCGCTTCATCATGCTGAACACGGCGCCGACCATCCTCGAATTCGCGCTGACGGCCGGCATATTTGCCTTCACCTATGGCTGGAGATACGTCGCCGTGGTCGCCGTCACCGTCAGCCTCTATGTCTGGTTCACCGTCAAGGCGAGCGACTGGCGCATCTCGATCCGCCGCGACATGAACGACAGCGACACTGACGCCAACACCAAGGCGATCGACTCGCTGCTCAACTTCGAGACGGTCAAATATTTCACCAATGAGCGCATGGAGGCCGAGCGCTTCGACCGCTCGATGGCACGCTACGAGCTCGCCGCGACGAAAACCTGGACATCGCTCGGCTGGCTGAATTTCGGCCAGGGCCTCATCTTCGGCCTCGGCACGGTCATCGTCATGTGCATGTCGGCGCTGGAGGTGCAGGCCGGCAGGCAGACGGTGGGCGACTTCGTCTTCATCAACGCCATGCTGATCCAGCTTTCGGTGCCGCTCAATTTCATCGGCTTCATCTATCGCGAAATCCGGCAAGGGCTGACCGATATCGAGCACATGTTCGACCTGCTGGACGTGCCCCAGGAGATCGTCGACAAGCCCGATGCGAAGCCTTTGAAGGTCGGCCCCGGCAAGGTCGAGTTCCGCGACGTCCATTTCTCCTATGACCCCAGCCGCAAGATCCTGAAAGGCGTCTCCTTCGAGGTGCCGGCCGGCAAGACCGTGGCCATCGTCGGCCCGTCCGGCGCCGGCAAGTCGACCATCTCCCGGCTGCTGTTCCGTTTCTACGACGTTCAGGGCGGACAGGTGCTGATCGACGGCCAAGACATCCGCGACGTCACGCAGGAGAGCCTGCGCGCGGTGCTCGGCATGGTGCCGCAGGACACCGTGCTGTTCAACGACACCATCGCCTACAACATACGCTACGGTCGTGTCGGCGCCGGCGAGGAGGAGGTGCGCAAGGCGGCCGAGCTCGCCCAGATCGGCCCGTTCATCCAGAAGCTGCCCGAGGGCTACAAGTCGATGGTCGGTGAGCGCGGGCTGAAATTGTCGGGCGGCGAGAAGCAGCGCGTGGCGATCGCCCGCACCATCCTCAAGGCGCCGCCGATCCTGATGCTGGACGAGGCGACCTCGGCGCTGGACACCCAGACCGAGCAGGAGATCCAGGCAGCCCTCGACCTGGTCAGCAAGGGCCGCACCACGATCGTGATTGCCCACCGGCTGTCCACGGTGATTTCGGCCGACGAGATCATCGTGCTGAAGGACGGCCAGATCGCCGAGCGCGGCACCCATGCGGCGCTGCTTGCCAAGCACGGCCTCTACGCCTCGATGTGGGACCGCCAGCGCGAGGCAACCGAAGCCGAAGAGCGCCTGCGCATTGCGCGCGAGGGCGACGAGCTTGGGGTGATTGTGAGGAGAAGGACGTCGGAGGTGAGCTAGCGCCTCTTCCCCTTCTCCCCTTGTGGGAGAAGGTGGCCTCGCGAAGCGAGGTCGGATGAGGGGTGTTGGAAGGATCGCCGCACGACAAGCGCTTGAAGCATCTATTCTTTTCTCGCCTCATTCCTGCCAGCACCCCTCATCCGTCTCGGCGCTTCGCGCCGATCCACCTTCTCCCACAAGGGGAGAAGGGAAAGGCGCAAAATCCCCTTGACCTCAACCTATCTTGAGCTTGCAAACCGTCTCTGAGCCCCTGCGAAGCAACTCGTAGAAGAGTGGAGACAGATCGAAATGAGCACTCAAAACCACCGCACCGGTAGCGTGTTCCGGGTCGACAAATTCGTCGTGCCGGCGCAAGCGCGCGACGAAATCCTCAGCAAGGCCAGGATGACGCATGAACTGCTGCGCCAGCAGCAGGGTTTCGTGCAGGACTTCTTGCTCGAGCAGTTCTCCGGCCCCGGCGAGTTCAACATCGTCACCATAGTCGAATGGGAAAGCCAGGCCGCGGTCGACAAGGTGGTGCCGATCATCAAGGCCGCGCATGAGCGCATCGCCTTCAGCGCGCAGGAAACCATCGCCCGCCTCGGCGTCAAGGCCGACATCGCCAACTATCGGCGCGTGCCCGAACTATAGGAAGGCCACCCGGCTCCGGGTACCGAAACAGCGGCGCTCAGCACCTGGCCGGTGCGGGCGTCGCTCACCATGTTTTCGAACCCACGCCATTCGGCGGCGGCGATGAACAACGTCCTGCCGTCGGAGCCGCCCAGCATGCAGGCAAAGCAGCCGCGATCGACCTCGACCCTGTCGATTTTCTCGCCGCCTTCGCGAACCCTGACACAGTGGCGGTTCGGCACGTCGGCATACCAGACGCAGCCCTCGGCATCGATGCAGATGCCGTCGGGACAGTCGTTCCCGAGATCGGCCCAGACGCGCCGCTTGGAAAGGCTCCCATCTTCGCCAATATCGAAGGCTGTCAGCCGTCTTGCGTGGGACTCGGCGATTATCAGTGTCCGATTGTCCGGCGTCACGGCCATGCCGTTGGCGAATGCGATATCCTCGGCGACCTGCCGCATCGTGCCGTCCGGCGTGATCAGCACGATGGTGCCCGGCGCGAAATGCTCGCCCGGCGCCGGAGCCGGCCCGCCGCCATTGACATAGATGTTGCCGCGCCCATCGACGACGATTTCGTTCCAGGGGTTCTTCGACAGATGCCTCAGATCGGCATGGGTGACGAGCGTCCCGCCTGCCTCCTGCCTTAGCAGCAGGCCTTCCCGCCCCGAGACCACCAGAAGCCTCCCATCCGGCAGCCAGTCGATCGAATAGGGCAGGACGGCCGGCACGGTAAGCATCACCTCGCTCCGGCCATTTTCGTCTAGCGCGACGATCTCGCCGGTGCCCCAGTTGCAGAGCCAGAGCCGGCCGTCATGCCAGCGCGGCGACTCGCCGAAGGCGAGGCCTTCGGTGATGATATTGGCACTCATTGCAGACGGTTTCTGCGAAGGCATTGGCGGGCTCCTTGGGTGTCCTCTCGCCAAGGACGCGTGACGGAGCCGGGGTCCGACACCCAGAGCAAAATTTAGGCTTTCCACGCCGGCGTTGCTGCCTCCCCCATTGTTGCGTTGCGGGGAGGGGGGCTTTCCGCTATTGAGGCGCAACCTGAAACAGGGACCGCCCCCAAGCCCTATGACGCTTCTCGACTCGGTCAAGAATACGTTCGTTCCGATCCATCGCGAAGGCTACCCCTTCATCGCCGCCTTCGCCGCGGCGACGCTGTTTCTCGGCTACTTCTCCTCGATCCTGTTCTGGATCGGGCTGATCCTCACTGCGTGGTGCATCTATTTCTACCGCGACCCCGAGCGCGTCACCCCGGTCGACGACCGGCTGGTGGTGAGCCCGGCCGATGGCGTGGTTTCCGCGGTCGGCCCCGCCGTGCCGCCGAGCGAGCTTGGCCTCGGCTCCGGCGAGATGACCCGGATCTCGGTGTTCATGAATGTGTTTTCGTGCCACATCAACCGCGCTCCGGTGCGCGGCCGGATCACGCGCATCGAGCACAAGCCCGGCAAATTCCTCAATGCCGAGCTCGACAAGGCAAGCGCGGAGAACGAGCGCAACGGCCTGGTCATCGACAGCCCGAACGGCACGATTGCCGCCGTACAGATCGCCGGCCTTGTGGCGCGCCGCATCGTCTGCTGGGCCGAGGCCGGCGGTACGATCGCGATAGGCGAGCGTTTCGGCCTGATCCGCTTCGGCTCGCGCGTCGACGTCTTCCTCCCGTCGGGCGCCGTGCCGCGCGTCGCGGTCGGCCAGACGGCGGTCGGAGGCGAGACCGTGCTTGCCGAATTCGGTGGCACCGCGGTCACGCCCTTGGTCAGGGTTTCCTGAGCGTTGGGCGCGCCGTTCAAGAAATTCGAAGCCCATGCCAGCGGCGGCCCGCGCATCCGCGAGATCCCGATGCGCATGGTGCTGCCCAACCTGGTCACCGTGCTTGCCATCTGCGCCGGCCTATCCGGCATCCGCTTCGCCTTCGAGAACCGCTTCGAGATCGCTGTGGTCATGGTGTTGCTTGCCGCCTTCCTCGACGGCATCGACGGGCGACTGGCGCGCATGCTGAAGGCGACCTCGAAATTCGGCGCGCAGATGGATTCGCTGGCCGATATCGTCAATTTCGGCGTGGCGCCGGCCCTGGTGCTCTATGCCTTCCTGCTCGACCGCGCCGGCTCGCCAGGCTGGATCGCCGCACTTCTCTTCACCATCGCCTGCGGCATGCGGCTGGCCCGCTTCAACGTTCTGGCCGACGACGCCGAGCAGCCGGCCTGGCAGACCGAATATTTCGTCGGCGTGCCGGCCCCGGCGGGCGCTGTGCTGGTCATGCTGCCGCTCTATCTTTATTTCCTGCGGCTCGGTCTGGAGCCCAGCCGGCCGGCCGCCTTCGTCGCCACCGGCTTCACCGTGCTGGTCGCTTTCCTTCTGGTCAGCCGCCTGCCGGTCTATTCGGGCAAGAGCGTCAAGGTGCCGGGCGACAGGGTGCTGCCGGTCATCCTCGGCGTCGTGCTCTACATCCTCTTGCTGATGACCTATCCCTGGTACACGCTGACGGCTTCCGTCGCTGGGTACCTGCTTTTCCTGCCGTTGTCGGTGCGCGCCTATTCCAAGCGGGCCATGCGCGAAGGCGAGAAGGTGCCGCCGTCGGATATCGGGTAGCGCTGCGCCCTAGGCCGCCGCACTCAGCCCCAGCCGGTCGATCGCCAGCTTGCGCGCCGAGATGTAATCCGTCTTGCCCGAGCCCAGCACCGGGATCTCTTCCACCTTGATGATGTCGTTGGGCACCATCAGCTCGGCCGCGCCGGCCTTCTTGCCGAACTGGCGCAACTCCTCGGCATTGGCTTCGTCGGCGGTGGTGACCAGCACGATGCGCTCGCCGCGCCTCTTGTCGGGCACTGCCACCGCCGCGTGGCGCTCTTCCGGCCATAGCGACTGCACCAGCATCTCGACGGCGCCCAGCGACACCATCTCGCCGGCGATCTTGGCGAAGCGCTTGGCCCGCCCGCGTATGGTGATGAAGCCCTCGCGGTCGACCGAGACGATATCGCCGGTATCGTGCCAGCCTTCCAGCCGCTGCAATTCGCCGGGACGGTCGGCGGTCATATAGCCCATCATCATGTTCGGTCCGTCGAGCCACAGCCGGCCGCCCTCGGCGATGCCTTCGACTGGCTCCAGCTTCATGCGGATCGCCGGCAGCGGCCGCCCGACTGTGCCGTCGCGGCTGTGGATGGCGGTGTTCACCGCCACCACGGGCGCGGCCTCGGTCAGCCCGAAGCCTTCCACGATCGAGGCCTGGAAACGGTCGCGATAGGTGCGCCGCGTTTCCGGCTTCACCGCTTCGGCGCCGGCCACGACAAAGCGCAGGCTGGAGAAGTCGCCGTCCTTGGCGGTGCGGGCGTAGTTGGCCAGAAAAGTGTCGGTGCCGAACATCACGGTCGGCTTCACCTTGCGGGCGATCTCTGGGATGATCTTGTAGTGCAGCGGCGAGGGGTAGAGGAACAGCTTAACGCCCAGCACCAGCGGCAGGATGGTGCCGCCGGTCAACCCGAAGGAATGGAACACCGGCAGCACGTTGAGCAGGATGTCGGCCGGCGAGACGGAGATGCGCGCCTCGGCCTGCATGACATTGGCAAGCAGGTTGCGGTTCGACAGCACCACCGCCTTCGGCGTGCCTTCCGAGCCGGAGGTGAACAGGATGACAGCGGGCTTCGAGGCTTGCTGCCGCTGCAGTGGCAAACGCCACAGAAGCGCGGCGGCAACCTTGTCCAGGGTCGTCACATTGGCGCGCACATCTTCCAGCCACAGCATCTTGGCGCCACCCGCCTCGACCGCTGCGACGATGTCGTCGATGCCCGCCTTTTCGATGAAGGCGCGGGAGGAAACCACCGTCCTGATGACGGCAGTGCGGATCGCCGCGGTCACGCTCGCCGGGCCGGCGGTGTAGTTGATCATCGCCGCCACGCGGGCAGCTGAGACCAGGCCGACGAAGGTAAGCACCACGCCATTGGCGTTGGGCAACAGCACGCCGACCGCTTCGCCGGGCGCGGTCACCGCCTCGAAATGGCGGCCGAGCACGCGAGCGCCGATGAACAGCTTACGGTAGCTGAGCGAACCGGAAATCACATCCTCGATGATCGGGCGCGAAGGTCCGATGCGGTCGGCGGCGTCGCGCATGGCGAGCAAGAGCCCGCGATCGAGATTGGTGCCGTAAAGCCGCGCCTCGGCGAAGCGGTCGAACAGCGCGTTGGTGTTGGATGCCATGTCGGGGTTGCGCGCCACCAGCTCGGCGATGGTCATCGGCTCCAGCACACTCATCGAAAGCCGCGGGAACCAGTGGCGCGGCGCTTTTTCCTTCGGCGTCAGCGACACCGGCAGGTCACGCGTGCCGGCAACGAAGATCGGCACGATGCGCGCGTCGGCCTGCATGGCGATGCGCGTGATGGCACGAAACAGCCGGAACGATTTGACGTCCGGCTCGACATTGTCCGGCAGATAGACGGCAAGCCGCCCCTTGCCCTTCAGCACGCGCACCAGCCGGCGGCTGACGAAGATATGCTCGGCGTTGAAGGCGATGGTACGCGCAAGCTCGCGCCACGGCTCCAGCCAGGGCGAGCGCGCCGAAGCCTCGTCCAAGATATGCAGCGTGTCGTCGGGAAGCAGCGACAGCATCAGCGCCGGCTCGATGCGCGACTGGTGCCAGACGACATAGATGACCGGCGTCTTGGCGCTGCGGGCGATGCGCATGCGATTGTCGGCGATGCGGTAGGCGAGCTTGAACGGCACATAGAGCAGCGCCTGGGTGAAGCGCAGGTCGAGCCGGACCCGCTCGATCACGGCAATCAGCAGCCAGGCAAGGACAAGGCCCGCCAGCAGCGCCAGGGTCAGGATCATGCCGCTCTCTCCCAGTCTCCTCCAGGGCGCGGCTCTTGAGCGACCGCTTCGGTGGCAGAGGGTAGCGCAAGTGCGGGCAAGGTCAATGCGGGGTCGGAGAGCTTTCCCTTCTCCCCTTGTGGGAGAAGGTGGATCGGCGCGCAGCGCCGAGACGGATGAGGGGTGTTGGAAGAAATGAGGCGCTGGAAAATCCAGCTCTTGAGGCGCTTAGCTTGCGACGCCGCGCTCCGTCCAACACTCCTCATCCGACCGAGCTTCGCTTGGCCACCTTCTCCCAGAAGGGGAGAAGGGGAAGACGGCGCTACGCCGCCTTCAACCTCCCGCTGATGAACCGGAACTCCTGGCTTTTGCCGCCATAGCCATAGGCCGCCGCCGGCACTTCGTGCACCAAGGCGTAGCTTTCCTTATGCACGCCGTTAAGCAGCCGGCCGAAGGCCCCGAAGATCGCCTTGAGATAGGCTTCGAGCTCGAGCTTTGTGTTGGTACCGTCGACGACCTTGATGTCGAGCCAAAACGTGTTGGTACCGTGCTCGGCCAGCGACTTGCCGCCGGCGAACCAGTGCTGCGGATCGATGTAGTTGACGGCGACTGCGGTGATCGTCGGATCCTTGTGCAACAGTTTCGCCGTGATATCGGTGGCCTCCCTGGCGATTGCGGCGGACAGCTTGGCGTCCGGCTTGCCGGTGACGCTGATATTGATGATCGGCATTTTTCTATCCTCTGAGTTGGGCGCCTCGCGCCGTCGATGGGAGGACCATGCCATCGGCATAGCATCAATAAAATCGAATTGTTTTTGATAAATAGTTCGATAGCATTGAAGTATGGAAACGCTCGATCCGGATCTTCTGAAAACCTTCCTTGCCTTTGTCGACGGCGGCTCGCTCGCCAAGGCCGCATCCACCGTCGGCCGCACGCCGTCGGCGGTGACCGCGCAGATGCAGCGGCTGGAGGAGATCGTCGGCGAGCCGCTGCTCATCCCGCAGGGCAGGGGACGCGGGCTGACGCCGGCCGGCGAAGATCTTGTCGGCCATGCGCGGCGCATCCTTGCCGTCCACACCGAGGCCTGGCTGGCGCTGAAGGGCGCGCGCGCCGACGGCCGCATCGCCATCGGCACGACGCAGGATTTCGCCGATCAAGGGCTGCCGGACCTGCTCCGGGCCTTCGCTGCCAGCCACCCGCGCGTCAGGGTCGAGCTGCGCGTCGGCCGTTCCATGGAACTCGGGTCGGCGTTGCAGGCGGGCCAGCTCGACCTCGCGATCACCATGCGCCATGCCCCGTTGCCGGATGAAGCGGCCCTGATCAGCGAGCCGATGCTGTGGCTCTGCTCGGAAAAAGGCCTGGCGGCGCGACAGGAGGTGGTACCGCTGGCCCTGCTCGATCCCTATTGCGGCTTCAGGGAGGCGGCGCTCAATGCGCTCGACGCCGCCGGCCGCCGCTATCGCATCGCCGCCGGCAGCGCCAGCCTTGCCGGCCTGCGCAGCGCGGTCAATGCCGGCATCGCGCTGACGCCGCGCACCCGGCGTTTCGCCCATTCCGGCATCGTCGTGGCATCTGCCGATTTCGACCTCCCGCCGCTGCCGATGGCCGATTTCGTCATCCGGCTCGGCCGCGAAGCCGCCCGCCCGGCGCGGGAACTGGCGGAGTTGCTTGCCGGCGGCCTGGCCCTTCCGTCCTGAAGCCGGTCGCCCAAAGAAAAAGCCGACCTTTTTGAGGGTCGGCTTCTAGTCGGACGGGTCGAGGGGTTTGGGGGGACTTGGGGGGTGACCCGTCGATCCAATAATGCTCCACGCGGATGATGGTTCCGTGACCGGCGAAATATTTTTATGAACCCGCCGATTTCGCCTTCAGCCAGTCGCGCCCGGCATGCGCAAAGACCGCGCAAAGCACGATGGCGCCGCCGATGATGCTGGCCATCGGTGGGACTTCGCCGAGGAACAGCAGGGCAAACAGGATGGCGAACGGCACCTCTGCGGAACCGAGCAGGCCGGCTTCCGCCGACGGGATCAGCCGCGAGCCTTCCGTCCACAGGATCGAGGCGAGCGCGAAAGAGCAGCCGAAGGTGGCAAGCAGCGCCACGTCGCGGGCGGACACGGCCAGCGGATCGGTGATGAACCAGCCGAGCACGAAAAGCAGGAAGGCCGAGACAGCGCCCGCCCAGACGACCGGCGAGTCGCGAAAAGCGCGCACCATGATCATGTAGAGCGCGCTGCCGGCGGTCATCAGCAGCGCCAGGGCGTCGCCGAACAGGTGCCCGCTGCCGAGGCCGGCGCCCACCATGATGGCGACGCCGCAAAGCGATACGGCCGCCGCTATCATCGTCTGCAGCCGGAATTTTTCCCGCACCAGAACGAAGGCGAGCAGTGCGGCGATGAAGGGCGAGGTGGCGTAGATCACCGCGACATTGGCGACATAGGTGAATTTGAAAGCCGAGATGAAGGCGATGCTGGCGGCGGCGCCCTCGACCGCGAGCAGCCAGCCGCGCCAGCCGAGTTTCAGGCTTTCGCGCCCGCCCGAGCGGCGCCGGCGCCACAGCACGTAGAAGCTGATCAGGATCGAGCCGAAAAAACCGCGCCAGCAGGTGATCGTCAGCGGATCGGCATGGATCGACTTGGTCAGCACGCCGGTGAGCGCGAAGGCGATCGCCGATGCCGACACCAGGATGATGCCGAGCGTGCGCTCGGCAGCCACGTCGGCGGCGGCAGGCGCAAGCTTTTCCGGCATGTCGAGCGTGTCCGTCATGGCGCCAGCCTACCCGGTTGCTCCTGACAGCCTTCCGTCATGAGGCCTGCTCCCGTCTGCGGAAATGCTCGTTGCCGACGATAAGCAGGCCGGCGCCGATGATCAGCGCCGCGCCCATGAACACTTCCGTGCGCGGCACGTCGCCCCATATGGCGTAGCCCAGCGCGAAGGCCCAGACCAGCGAGGTGTATTCGAACGGCGCAATAATCGACACCGGCGCGCGCTTCATGCCTTCGAACAGCGCATATTGCGCCACCCCGCCGAGTGCCCCGACGCTGACAAGCAAAAGAAGCTGCCGCCAATCGGGCATGCGCCACCAAAGCAGCGCCGGCACGGCCGAGAAGAGCAGGAAATAGAAATTGTTGAGCACGAGTTGGATCGTCGTGCGCTCCTGCAGCGCCGTCTTGCGCAGCAGCACCACGGCGATCCCCCAAAGGACGGCCGCTGCCAGCACCAGGAGCACCGGCACGGAGAGGCCGAGTCGGGTCGGATCGCAGGCGATGAAGACGCCGACGAAGCCGATGAACACCGCCAGCCAGCGCAGCAGCGGCACCGTCTCGCCCAGGATCAGCACCGACAGCACGGTGACGATGATCGGCGCGGCGTAATAGATGGTGGTGAGCTCGGCAAGCTGCAGCGAGCGCGCGGCGTTGTAGTAGCAAAGCCAGGCGGCGAGCGTGAAGGCGCTGCGCACCAGCATCGGCCTGACGATCGGCGAATCGATCGTGTCGGCGAACAGCCGCCTGCCGCCGACCGCGCCGCAGGCGACGAGCACGGTGATCGAGCGGACGAACATGATCTGCCAGACCGTCATGCCAGCGACGAGGAGCTTGATCGAGGCATCCTGCGCCGAAAACAGGAAATAGGCGGCGGCCATGAACAGGATGCCGGCCAGCACCCTTTCGCGGCTTTCCAGGATGACGACATCGGCCATAAGGGCTCAGCGTGTTTGCGTGAGGCGGTTCCGCCCCGGTCGGGACCGTTGCTCCAGCTATAGGGGCGAAAGCTTGCACTGCGCTGCTCCAGCGCAGCGCTTGCGTTGGCGCAGGGATGGCAATCGAGGCACGGGGTGGTAGCGTGGGAAAGCAAGGCGGAGGAGCGTCGGGTGAAGGCAGTCGTTATGGCGGGCGCGATCCTGAGCGCGATCGCGGGGACGTCCGGAGCGGAGACCGTCTATCGTTACAAGCACGGGCCCTCGACGATGTGCGGCATCCACGGCGCCGACAGCGGCGATTTTCTCAGGCAGGTGCGGGCGCAGGGCAGTCTCCATCAAGCCCCGGCTTCAGAGCGGTTCGACTTGTTCGTTTCGGATGATGGACTGACGCAGTGGGTTTTCACAAAGCCTCCGAGAAGGCCTATCCTGCCGTGACATGCAGGCGGTTCGACAAGGATCAGCAAGGCAACTGGATTGCGAACCGGGAACTTCGCTGCGAGACGGATAGCCCTGTCTGCGACAGGCTGGCCGATGAGTTTCAGAAACTGGACGAGCAACTGCGCCGCTCGCTGGCAAACGGCAAATAAAGTGTTCGCATGACCTACGACAAGCCTACCGATCCAAATCTCGACCGCGCTTTTTGTTCTTCTGAGGTCATCATGACGAGAACGCCGCCAATCCGCTGCATTCGCGCGACGAACCTGCCCGGCTTTGCCCTGATGCAGGCGCGGGTCGCCTGCGCGCGTGACCTGCCATTATTGCGTCGCCTGATAGAGCTCCGATGCCGCGTCCTTCAGCGCGCGCCGTCCGTCCGGCCGCAGATACATCATGTGGCCGCCCTCGACGACGTCGAGCCGGATCGGCTTGGCATCTGACAGCGAAGGAAGCTGGTTCACCAGATAGCGCGAGGCGAGATAGGGCGTGACGAGATCGGTATAGCCGTTGACGATGACGACACCCAGCGCCGGGTTGAGCGAGCGGGCGCGCTGCAGGTCGTTCATCACACCGGCATAGCCCTGGCCTGATGTGCCGTAATCCCAGCTGCGGCTGACCTCGCCATTGAGCAGCCGGTAGCTGACGTCGGTGCGGTAGTTCAGCTCGTCGCGGGCGTAAGCGACGAAGGCGGAGGTCAGCACCGGAACGCTGCGGTCGAGCACCGGGTCGAGGCCGGCCTCACGGGCGCTTTGCGGCGCGATGTCGGCAGTGCCGATGGTGCCGTCGTAGGGGCTCAGAACCTTGCCCGTGGCGCGCTGGAATTCCTTGGCGAAAAGCCCGATAGGGATGCGGGCGAAATTGCGCTGGACGAGCTCCAGCGGCAGGCCGGCGATCTCCGATACGCGCCCGCTGGCGAGCTTGCTGCCTTGCTCCAGCCCGCTGTTCAGCGCCGTCAGGTAATCGCCGAGCGCATAATGCTCGACCTCGGCCAACCTGTCGCGCAACGCGTCGCCGCTCACGCCGTCGCCCTTCAGCCGCGTTGCCGCCAGCGAAGGCAGCTCCAGCGCCCAGTGCAGCTGGTCGAATTGGTCGGGCCGCACCAGCATGAATTCCAGCGCCGGCGAGATCAGCACGATGCCGCTGGGGCTGAGGCCGACATCCTCCTGCAGCGTGCGGGCAAGCAGCGCCGCGCGAAAGCCGCCATAGCTCTCGCCGGCGAGGAACAGCGGCGATCCGGTGCGGCCGTTCTGCGCCAGATAGAGGCGGATGAAGGCGCCGACCGAGCTGGCGTCGGCATCGACGCTCCAGAATTCCTTCGGCTCGTGCCCAGGCGCTTCGCGGCTGTATCCGGTGCCGACCGGATCGACGAAGACGAGATCGCTCATGTCGAGCCAGCTGTCGGGATTGTCGATAAGCTTTTGCGGCGGCCGCAGGAACTCGCCGTTGGCGGCGGTCTCGACGATGCGCGGCCCGATCGCGCCGAGATGCAGGTAAGCCGACGCAGCACCGGGCCCGCCGTTGAAGACAAAGGTGATCGGCCGCTCCTTCGCCGGGGCGGGCGATTGCTGCGAGTAGGCGACATAGAAGATCTCGGCCGTCACCTCGCCCTTGCCGGATAGGAGCGACAGCGTGCCGGCCTTGGCCTGGTAATCCAGCTTGCGCCCGCCGAGCGTGATCGAATGCTCGGTCACCTGTGGTGGCGGCAGCAGCGACAGCACGCCGCCGGTCGGGGCTGGACGCTCGGGTGCTTCGGCGAAGGTGGGCTGAGCGAAGGCGGCGACCGCCAGCAGGATGAGGGAGACGAGCTTGGATCGCATGTGGGCTCCGCTTGGATGGCATCCGCAAAAGTATGGCCGGGGCGAGGGAAGTCAAAGGGGCGCGGCGCAGAAGCTGCCAATCTCCCCCCTTGCGGGGGAGATACCCGGCAGGGCAGAGGGGGGTGTGACGGAACTCGACCCCTGATTGACTCGTCTTGCTACAGGAACTTCTGTCCGAGTTCGCGCGCTGTGAACAGCTGACATGATGGCGGGACAGCACCCCCCTCTGTCCTGCCGGACATCTCCCCCGCAAGGGGGGAGATCAGCCGTCATGTTTAGTCTTCGCCAACTTTTCAAGCTGGGAGGGATGATAGTCGGCGGCAAGCTTTCCTAGCTCTGACAGTGCTATAAAGGCATCAAAGACGTATCGGAAGGACAACAAAATGGACTCCACCGCCCTCAAGGCCATGCAGGCCCCGTTGAAGGACGCCTATCGCGAGGATGCCGCAAGGGCGCTGATCACGCTGAAGGCCCGCGGCACGCTCGACGACCAGTCGATCGCCTGCAAGGTGGAGACCGGTAGGGCGCTTGCTGTCGCCGGGCTTCATCCGGCCACCGGCGGCTCGGGCCTCGAGCTGTGCTCGGGAGACATGCTGCTGGAAGCGCTGGTCGCCTGCGCCGGCGTGACGCTGAAAGCGGTGGCGACCGCCTTGGAGTTCAAGCTCGGCAACGCTACCGTCGAGGCCGAGGGCGATCTCGATTTTCGCGGCACGCTGGGCGTCGCCCGCGACGCGCCGGTCGGCTTCCGCGAGATAAGACTGAAATTCGATCTCGACACCGACGAGCCGCAAGAGCGCATCGATTCGCTCATCAAGCTCACCGAGCGCTACTGCGTGGTGTTCCAGACGATCAACAACAAGCCGGCGTTGAGCGTGAGCGCGCGGCGCTGAAACGACGCCTCGCGCTACTGCGCCGAGGGCGTTTCCGCATCCCCTTCATCGGTAAACGGCGAGGCGCTCGGCACGCATTGCACGGCCCAGCCCTGAGGGGTCGGCTGCTTCTGATATTCGGTGATGGCGTTGGTGCATTGTTCGCGGGTGTCGAAGGTGCTGGGCAGCACCACCATGCCGCCCTGCGGGCCGGCGATCACCAGATACCAGACCAACGCTACGCTGGGAGTAGCAGCCATGGGAATTCCTCGCTTTGAAATGTCGGAGTCGGGCCGATCCTAGCAACTCCCATGGAGCAGCGAAAGCAGCGAGGCGGCACACGCTTTCGCCGCCCCGTTCACAGACCCGTGAATAGAGGGGTCGCGACGCCTCAGGCACCCAGGCTTTATTCCGGCTGCCGGTAGGCGACGAAGCGGTTGTGCTTGGCCTGGAAGATCAAGCCGGTTTCCTTCAGTTCCGGGCTTGCCAGCGGCACGATGCGCCTGGCGATCTCGGACGGATGCGGCAGCGTCTCCGGGTCTTCGCCGGGCATGGCCTGCGCGCGCATTGCGGTGCGGGTGGCACCGGGATCGGCGGCATTGACCCGGAGCGCCAGGCTCTCGGTCTCATGTGCCCAGGAACGCATCATCGTTTCGACCGCCGCTTTCGAGGCCGCGTAGGGCGCCCAGAAGGCGCGCGCCGAATGCGCCGCATTGGACGACAGGATGATGGCGCGGCCGGCGTCGGAGAGCCTGAGCAGCGGATCGACCGAGCGGATCAGCCGCCAGGTCGCCGTCACGTTGATGGTCATCACCTTCTCGAAGGTCTTGGCCTCGACATGGCCGATCGGCGAGATGACGCCGAGCACGCCGGCATTGGCGACCAGGATATCGAGCTTGCCCCAGCGCTCATGGATCGCGCCGCCCAGACGGTCGATGCCGGCCATGTCGGCAAGATCGAGCGGCACCAGCGTCGCCTGGCCGCAGCCGTCGGCCTTGATCTGGTCGTCCAGCTCTTCCAGCCCGCCGACCGTGCGCGCCACCGCGATCACATGCGCGCCGGCTGCCGCCAGCTCCCTGGCGATGAAATAGCCGATGCCGCGCGAGGCGCCGGTTACGACCGCCACGCGGCCGGAAAGGTCGAGGGTCATGTGAGAGATTCCATAAGGCGCGAGACAGCTCGGCGATGGCAAATGATAGTCCGGGCGCCTACGCCCCGCCGCTCGCCAGCAGCGACAGCGTACGCACATTGTCGTGGCCTTCGAAGTCGAGCAGGCGGGTGGGGTACTGTCCCGTGAAGCAGGCGTCGCAGAATTGCGGCTGGTCGTTGTCGCGGCCGGCCTCGCCGACGGCGCGGTAGAGCCCGTCGATCGACAGGAAGCCGAGCGAATCGACGCGGATGAACTCCGCCATCTCCTCGACCGACATGCGCGACGCAAGCAGCTTCGACTTCTCCGGCGTGTCGACGCCGTAGAAGCAGGACGCGCTGGTCGGCGGCGAGGCGATGCGCATATGCACTTCCCTGGCGCCGGCGTCGCGCACCATCTGGACGATCTTCTGGCTGGTGGTGCCGCGCACGATCGAATCGTCGACCAGCACCACGCGCTTGCCCTCGATCATGCGGCGGTTGGCGTTGTGCTTGAGCTTCACGCCCATGTGGCGGATGGAATCGCCTGGCTGGATGAAGGTGCGGCCGACATAATGATTGCGAATGATGCCGAGCTCGAAGGGAATGCCGGCGGCCTGCGAGAAGCCGATCGCGGCCGGCGTGCCGGAATCCGGCACCGGCACGACGATGTCGGCCTCGACCGGGCTTTCCTGCGCGAGTTCCGCGCCAATGCGCTTCCTCACATCATAGACGTTGCGGCCTTCGACCGAGGAATCCGGCCGCGCGAAATAGACATATTCGAAGATGCAGAAGCGCGTCTTCTGCGGCTCGAACGGGAAGATGCTTTCGATGCCCTTCGCGGTGACCACCACCATCTCGCCGGGCTTGATGTCGCGCACGAAGCGGGCGCCGATAATGTCGAGCGCGCAGGTTTCGGAAGCGAGGATCCAGGCGCCGTCGAGGTCGCCAAGCACCAGCGGGCGGATGCCCAGCGGATCGCGGCAGCCGATCATCTTCTTGGCGGTCATTGCCACCAGCGAGAAGGCGCCTTCGACCTGGCGGATCGCATCGATGAAGCGCGAATTCAAATCGCGCTCCTTGCTGGTCGCGACCAGATGCAGCAGCGTCTCTGTGTCGGAGGTCGAGGAGAAGATCGAGCCCTGCTTCTGCAGCGCGCGCTGCACGGTGAGCGCGTTGGTGAGGTTGCCGTTGTGAGCCACGGCAAGACCGCCTTCCGCGAGCTCGGCGAAGAAGGGCTGGATGTTGCGCAGCCCGGCGCCGCCGGTGGTGGCGTAGCGCGTGTGGCCGATGGCGCGGTTGCCTTGCAGGCTGTCGATGACGCGCTGCTTGGTGAAGGTATCGCCGATCAGGCCGACATGGCGTTCGACATGGAACTGGGTGCCGTCATAGGAGACGATGCCGGCCGCTTCCTGGCCGCGATGCTGCAGGGCATGAAGGCCGAGTGTGACAATGGCCGCCGCGTCCTGCCGGCCGAAGATGCCGAACACGCCGCATTCGTCGTGAAAATGATCGTCGGCCTCGGCGGAAAGGACCTTGCCTTCATCTGCCGTTGAGTCTGCCATCTGGTGCTCAAGCTCCGCTAAAGCCGCCATATAAGGCGATCTATCGCCGAACGCAACGCACGCTTTTTGCATTCACAACCGGTACCAAGCCGGCCTGCGATCAGTTTGCCGGCGCTGGAGCCGGGGCGGGCGCTGGCGTGGCCGGCGCCGGCTCGTTGTCGGCAGGCGCCTCGCCCTCGCTGTCGTCAGGCGCCGGCGCGTTGTCGTCGCCGGCCGGCGGCTCGGCCGCGGGCTGGTCGGTCGTGGCCGGCGCGCCGGCCTGCGGCGTGCCCTTATGGGTGTATTTGTTGACCAGTTCCTCGGTGTTTTCCGGCAGCACGCTTTCGAGCTTGGCGCCGATCGTCTCCAGCAACGGCCGCGACTTGGCGTTGGCGATCCAGGCAGGCGCCTTGGCGCCGGCCAGCCAGTTGAAGAACAGCAGCGCCACCGCGACCACTAGGATGCCGCGCGCCGCGCCATAGAGAAAGCCGAGCGTGCGGTCGAGCGCGCCGATGCGCGAATCGATGATCCAGTCGGCGAGCTTCATGGTGATGACGGAGACGACGATCAGCGCGATGAGGAAGACGATGCCCGCCGAAGCCGCCATCGCGATCTTGTCGTTGTCGACATAGGGCTGAACATAGGGCAGGACCGGCTTGTAGAAGAAGAAAGCCGCCGCCGCCGCCGCCGCCCAGGAAACCACCGAGAGCACTTCGCGGGAGAAGCCGCGCACCATGGCGAGCATTGCTGAGACCAGGGTGAAGCCGACGAGGATTCCGTCTAGCAGCGTAATCGGCATGGTTCTCGCCCCACTTCCTGTCTTACGGCCCGACGAGCCGCATCACTCCCCGTCGTCGGCACGACCGCGCCGCGTGCCGGCTATGCGCGCCACAAGGTCGGCAAGCTCGGTGGGCTGGAAAGCGCCGGCCCCGATCCCCCCGGCAAGTTCCTCGCTGCCGAGCGGCAGCACCGCGCTTCCAAAACCCAGCTTTTCGGCTTCCTTGAGGCGCTGCTGCGCATGCGCAACCGGCCTCACGGCGCCCGATAGGCTGATTTCGCCGAAATAGACGCAATCGGCGGGAAGGGCAAGACCGGTGAGTGACGAAACCAGCGCCGCGGCGACCGCGAGATCGGCCGCCGGCTCCGAGATCCGATAGCCGCCGGCGACGTTGAGATAGACGTCGTGCTGGCCGAAGCGGACGCCGCAATGCGCCTCCAGCACGGCGAGCACCATCGACAGCCGCGCGCCGTCCCAGCCGACGACGGCGCGGCGCGGCGTGCCGAGCGAGGAAGGCGCGACAAGCGCCTGGATCTCGACCAGCACCGGCCTCGTGCCTTCCATGCCGGCGAAAACCGCGGCGCCCGGCGACTTTGCGTGGCGTTCGCCGAGGAAAAGCTCGGATGGATTGGAAACCTCGCGCAGCCCCTTGTCCGACATTTCGAACACGCCGATCTCGTCGGTCGGCCCAAAGCGGTTCTTCACCGTGCGCAGGATGCGGAAGTGATGATTGCCTTCGCCCTCGAAGTAGAGCACGCCGTCGACCATGTGCTCGACGACGCGAGGGCCGGCGATCTGGCCTTCCTTGGTGACATGGCCGACGAGCACGATCGCCGCGCCTGTGGATTTCGCGTAGCGGATCATCGCCTGGGCGGCGGCGCGCACCTGGGTGACGGTGCCCGGTGCCGAATCGGCAAGGTCCGTCCACAGCGTCTGAATGGAATCGAGGATGACGAGGTCCGGCCGCTTGCCGTCGGCGATGGTCGCCAGGATGTCCTCGACATTGGTTTCGGCCGCAAGCTCGACCGGCGTCGAGGCGACGCCGAGGCGTTGTGCCCGCAGCCGGATCTGCGCCACCGCTTCCTCGCCCGAGACATAGACGATGCGGTGGCCTTTCGAGGCGAGCGCGGCGGCTGCCTGCGTCAAGAGCGTCGACTTGCCGATGCCGGGATCGCCGCCGACCAGAAGCGCCGAGCCGCGCACGAAGCCGCCGCCGGTGGCGCGGTCGAGCTCGCCGATGCCCGACACGATGCGCGGCGCGTCCTCGATGTCGCCCGACAGGCTGGTCAGCACCACGGCACGCCCTTTGCGGGCGTTGCGCGCGTTGGCCGGCCCCGAACCGATGCCGCCGGACGTGCCTTCCTCGACCAGCGTGTTCCACTCACCGCAGGCATCGCATTTGCCGGCCCAGCGCTGATGCACCGAGCCGCAATTCTGGCAGATGAACTGAACGCGCGATTTGGCCATTAGCGACGGCCCAACATTGGATAGGCCGGCAGGACAGCGCCCCCCTCTGTCCTGCCGGACATCTCCCCCTCTAGGGGGGAGATCGGCAGTTTCGCCGACGGCGCCCGCCTTGCAACGTCGGCGATTGGCGAAAGCCGATGCGACATCCAATCTCCCCCCTTGAGGGGGAGATGTCCGGCAGGACAGAGAGGGGGGTGACGGAGTGAGACCTGTCTCAACTCACTCGAACCTCTCCGGCAGATGATGCTCTTCCGCCAAATCCGAGAACCGCGTGAATTCGCCGTGGAAGGCCAGGCTGACGGTGCCGGTCGGCCCGTGGCGCTGCTTGGCGATGATGCACTCGGCCTTGCCGCGCGCTTCATTCATCTCGTTTTCCCACTTGATGTATTCCTCGGTGCCGAGCTTCGGCTCGCGGTTCTTGAGGTAATATTCCTCGCGATAGACGAACAGCACCACGTCGGCGTCCTGCTCGATCGAGCCGGATTCGCGCAGGTCCGAGAGCTGCGGGCGCTTGTCGTCGCGGCTTTCGACCTGACGCGACAGCTGCGACAGCGCGATGATCGGCACGCCGAGCTCCTTGGCCAAAGCCTTCAGGCCCGTGGTGATCTCGGTGATTTCCTGCACGCGGTTCTGCGAGGCGCGCGCGGAGGAGCCCTGCATCAGCTGGATATAGTCGATGACGATGAGATCGAGGCCGCGCTGGCGCTTCAGACGCCGCGCGCGGGCGGAAAGCTGCGCGATCGAGATACCACCGGTCTGGTCGATGAACAGCGGGATCTTCTGCATCGTCTGCGAGCAGGCGACGAGTTTTTCGAAATCCATCTCGGTGATCTCGCCGCGGCGGATCTTCGAGGACGAGATCTCGGTCTGCTCGGAGATGATGCGGGTGGCGAGCTGCTCCGACGACATTTCGAGCGAGAAGAAGCCGACGACGCCGCCGTTGGCGGCCTTGAAGCTGCCATCGGCCTGCTGCGCCGGAACGTAAGCCTCGGCGATGTTGAAGGCGATGTTGGTGGCCAAGGAGGTCTTGCCCATGCCCGGGCGCCCCGCGAGCACGATCAAGTCGGAGGGCTGCAGGCCGCCCATGCGGCGATCGAGGTCGCGCAAGCCGGTGGCGATGCCCGACAGGTGGCCGTCACGCATATAGGCGGCGTTGGCCATGTCGACGGCGGTCTTGACCGCATCGTTGAAGCTCTCGAAGCCGCCGTCATAGCGGCCCGTTTCGGCAAGCTCGAACAGCCGCCGTTCGGCATCCTCGATTTGGTCGGAGGGCGACATGTCGACCGGCGCGTCATAGGCGATGTTGACCATGTCCTCGCCGACGGTGATCAGCGCGCGGCGCGTCGCAAGGTCGTAGATGGCGCGGCCATAGTCGGTGGCGTTGACGACGGTGACGGCCTCGACGGCGAGGCGCACGACATATTGCGCCACCGTCATGTCGCCGACCTTCTCGTCGGCCGGCAGGAAGGTCTTGAGCGTGATCGGCGTCGCAATCTTGCCCATGCGGATGAGCTCGGCCGCGATCTCGAAGATGCGGCGGTGCAGCGGCTCGTAGAAATGCGCCGGCTTTAAGAAATCGGAGACACGATAGAAGGCGTCGTTGTTGACGAGGATGGCGCCGAGCAGCGCCTGCTCGGCCTCGATGTTGTTCGGTGCTTCGCGATAGAGCGGCGTTTCCGCCGCGCCGAATTTCAGTGCCGCCTCTGCCATGATATCCCCGGTTTCGATCCCGCTGTCCTCGATATCAGAACGGGAAGATTCGATGCTGACCTTTCTGCAACACCCTCGGTCCAACCAGCTTGACGCCCCAATGTTCACAGGATCGGCAAACCATCCACAGGACAGTATTCCGGGGGCCTGATTCCAGTTGACTCGGCAAGCGGCGATTCTTATTTGCAATTATGGAACGAAGCAAGAACATTTTGGGCGACCGATTGTCGTCCGACGCTCGCTCACAACCGACCAGCCGCATCCGCTCGCGCAGAGAATCGCGGACGTCCTCGGCTGATCGCCAAAGTAGCGAGTTGCTTCTTTTGGGCGTTCACCTTCGAGATTAGCCGAAACGTTGGTGAAGTCGTCATCCACGGGCGGAGCAAGGAGCGAAGCGACGCGCGCAGACCCGAGAATCCATTCCGTGACCTGTGAGCGTCGCGGCGAGCCAGAACGAGCTCCGTTCTGCGCCGCCTTCATTCTTCGCGCAACGTCACGGAATGGATCCTCGGGTCTGCGCGCGCCGCTTCGCGTCGCTCCGCCCGTGGATGACGAAGTTCGTGCGCGTCGGCTGATCGCCAAAGTAGCGACGGGCATCGACGATACGTCTTCTCCCGATGTCATCGGCCTACGCTCCCTCAGTCCAGCGTGTCGCCCCAGTCAGCCCGTCGCGCCGCCTTGAACAACTCGCCGTCGCGCTTGCTGAACAGGCGCTCGCCGGCGCTGCCGTCGGGTTGGCACAGTTTTAGCACCACCTTGCCGGAGCCCCCCTTTGGCGGCGCGATCACCCGCGCCGAATGCGCCGGCGCCGGCTGCCGGGAGGCGGCGAGGTAGATGAACTTCTCGTCCTCCCATGGCACCTCGGCCTCCTTGACCAGGCGATGCAGGCGCGAACGGGCGACGCGGCGCGCGAAATGGCACCAGTCGGGCGGCGCGAGCGGGCAGGGCGCCGCGTGCGGGCAAGGTGCCGAAACATGCGCGCCGGCCGCAATCAGTTGGCGGCGCGCGGCAAGGATGCGCTGCCAGCCGGCGGGCGTGCCGGGCTCGACGATGAGCAGCGTGTCGGCCGTGAGCCGCCAGAGGCGGTCGATGAGCTTCGGCAGGGATAAAGGCACGATCTCGTCCAGCACATAGGCGGCGCTGACGAGGTCGGCGGGCATGATGCCGTCGAGATCGATGGTCGCGTCGCCGGCGATCCAGTCGGCGCGGGCCGTGATCGCGCCTTCCGCGAGCGCCTGGCCGACCTTGCGCACGGCAGCGCTTGCCTCGACCAGCACTGCCCGTTCCAGCTCAGGCCAGGCGTCGGTCGTGGCCCAAAGCATGGTGCCAGGTCCGGCGCCGACATCGAGCAGGCTCGCCGGCCGGAAGTCGGGGCGAGCCCCGATCAAGGCATCGAGGCTGGCGCGCACGGCGGCATAAGTGGCGGGCAGCCGCGTCGCCAGATAGGCCTTGACGGCCATGTCTTCGCCCATATGCAGGCGGCCGTCGCGCAGCTCGGCGCGGTAGCGCTCCGAGAGCGTCCGCGCCGCCTGCCTCAGCGCCGGCAATGGTACCTTCTCCAAGAGGCTGTCGACGCCTTGCCGGAGCGGGGCGGGCAGTTCCATCTCAGGCTCCCCTTGGAGCGAGCAGGATGACCGAGGCGCCGACGATGCAGAGCGCAGCGCCGGCCAGATCCCAGCGGTCGGGACGCACGCCTTCGACCAGCCACAGCCAGCCGAGCGACGCGGCGATGTAGATGCCGCCATAAGCGGCGTAGGCGCGGCCCGCCGCATCCGTGCCGACCAGCGACAGCAGCGACGCGAACAGCGCCAGCAAGATGAGACCAGGGAGAAGCCAGAGCGCCGACTTCTCCAGCCGCCACCACGCCCAGAACGAAAAGCAGCCGGCGATCTCGGCAAGAGCGGCAGCGGTGTAGATGAGGTAGGTCATGAAAAAAGGTCTCGCGAACGAGACCTTTTTCGTGGCGTCAGGCCGCAATGGCAAGCGGCATTGCGCGGCTACCCCACCTTCTTGCGGCGGGTCGGCTTGGAGGGCGCCGGCGCCGCCGGCTCCTGGTGGCCGATATCGCGCAGCTCCAGCGCCTTCTCGCATTTGGCCATGTAGTCGCGCGTCATCGGCAGCGTGTCGTTCTTCTTGGCGATCTGGAACTGGAAGATCACCAGGTCCTGCCAGCGGAAGGCGGCCTCGGAAGCGGCGAGATAGAACTCCCACATGCGGCAGAAGCGCTCGTCATAGATCGCTTTCGCTTTGTCGCGGTTGGCGGCGAAGCGCGCGCCCCAATGCTTGAGCGTGTCGGCGTAATGCAGCCGCAGGATTTCGATATCGGTGACGACGAGGCCCGACTTCTCGATCGCCGGCATCACTTCCGACATCGCCGGGATGTAGCCGCCCGGGAAAATGTATTTGCGGACGAAGGCGCTGGTCGCCCACGGCACGCCGGAACGGCCGATTGTATGGAGCAGCATCACGCCGTCGGGCTTGAGCAGCGTCGCGGCCTTGTCGAAGAAGGTGCGGTAGTGATTGACGCCGACATGCTCGAACATGCCGACCGAGACGATGCGGTCGAAACGTTCGTTGATGTGGCGATAATCCTTGAGTTCGAAATGCACGCGGTCCTGCAGGCCCTGCGCATGCGCTCGGTCGGTGGCGACGCCATGCTGTTCGGTGGAGAGGGTGACGCCCTGCACGTCGACGTCGAAGACCTTGGCGAGATAGAGGCCCAGCCCGCCCCAGCCGGAGCCGATGTCGAGCACCGTCTGGCCGGCCTTGAGCCGCAGCTTGGCGGCGATGTGGCGCTTCTTGGCAAGCTGCGCCTCGTCGAGCGTCATGTCGGGCTGCTCGAAATAGGCGCAGGAATACTGCATGTCCTCGTCGAGGAAGAGCTTGTAGAGCTCGCCCGAGAGATCGTAGTGGCGTTCGACGTTGCGGCGCGAGCGCGCGGCGGTGTTGATCTGCTGCAGCCGGCGGAAGGCGTGGCGCAGCCCCTCGATCGCCTTCGACCAGGTCACGTCGATGCCGCTCGATCCCATGTTCTGGAACGCGATGCGCATCAGGCCGAGAACGCCGCCCTCGATCACGTCGAGCTCACCGTCCATATAGGCTTCGGGCACCGCCAGCATCGGATCGAAGGTGATGGCGCGCTCGGCATGCGTGGTCTTGATGTGGATATGCACCGGCTCGCCGCTGCCGTCGCCGAACTTGTGCGTCGCGCCCTTCGGTCCGGTCACCTTGAGGTCGCCGGCGCGCACCAGGCGTTCGAGAACGTGTTTCAACAGGATATTCATGACCAAATGTCCCCTCAGTCGGATCACCCGGTAATCGGACTGGAATGCCAGATCGAAAATGCCACGGCGCCTCGCCCGCGTCCAATCGACGCGCCACGCTGTAATGTGCACAAGATATGGGGTGTCGAAAAGTTCCTTTTGGCACAAAAAAGCCCGGGTCGAAGACCCGGGCGTTGGTCCAGAAATCCTGGACGTCTGCGAACCGAAGCGAGGCTTCGGAGGATATGCCAAATCAGGCCCAGAGATCAGGCGTTTTCTTCGCCGCCTTCGAATTCGGCGTTCGGGTCGAAGAAATTCTCCGGCCGGGCGTTGTCGTTGATGTCCTCGCCATAAATGGCTTCGGCGGTGGTCAGCGTCTCGCCCTTGGCCTGGCGCTCCGCCTCGTCGGCCGAACGGGCGACGTTGAGCGTCACGGTGACCTCGACTTCCGGATGGAGCGCAATCGCCACGTTGGAGAGGCCGATGGTCTTGATCGGCTGGTTGAGCTCGACCTGGTTGCGGTTGACGGTGAAGCCTTCGGCGATCAGCAGATCGGCGATGTCGCGGGTCGACACCGAGCCGTAGAGCTGACCGGTTTCGCCGGCCGAGCGCACCACGATGAAGCTCTTGCCGTCGAGCTTCTCAGCGACCTGCATGGCCTCCGACTTACGCTCCAGATTGCGGGCTTCGAGCTGGGCGCGCTGGCCCTCGAACTTCTTCTTGTTGGCTTCGTTGGCGCGCAGCGCCTTGCCCTGCGGCAGCAGGAAATTGCGGGCGAACCCGTCCTTGACCTTGACGGTCTCGCCCATCTGGCCGAGGCGGGAAATGCGCTCGAGGAGAATGACTTCCATGGTTTCGTTCCTTCGGTTGGCGCCGGCCGGAAGGCTGGCGCAATGATCTGGAACAGGTCAGGAAGCTCTTTGCGGCGCTCGCCGCTCTTGTCGCTGTCCTGCCTGTCCTGGCAGTTAGAGGCCATCCGGCCCCAACTCGGGATTTGATTTGAACCGCGGCGCCCGTCGCCGTGGGTGGGGATGCGGGCGCCAAGCGCCCGCATCGAAGTTTCAGGCCTCAGCGAACCACATAGGGCAGCAGGCCGAGGAAGCGGGCGCGCTTGATCGCCTTGGCGAGCTCGCGCTGCTTCTTCTGGCTGACGGCGGTGATGCGCGAGGGCACGATCTTGCCGCGTTCGGAAATGTAGCGCTGCAGGAGACGCACGTCCTTGTAGTCGATCTTGGGCGCGTTGGCGCCGGAGAACGGGCAGGTCTTGCGGCGGCGGTGGAAGGGGCGCCGGGTCGGGATCTGGTTGATGTCGACCATTATTCTGCACCTCCTTCAACGCCTTCGCGCGGACGGCGCGGGCCACGGTCGCCGCCGTCACGGTCGCCGAACGAACGCGGGCCGCGGTCACCGCGGTCGCGGTCGCCGAACGAACGCGGGCCACGGTCGCGGTCGCCGAAGCCGCCGCGCTCGGAGCGCTCTTCGCGCTTCTGCATCATCGCCGAGGCGCCTTCCTCATGCGCTTCCACCTTGATGGTGAGGAAGCGAAGGACGTCTTCCGACAGGCCCATCTGGCGCTCCATTTCGTTGAGCGCGGCCGGCGGGCAGGTGATGTCCATCAGCGTGTAGTAAGCCTTCCGGTTCTTCTTGACCCGGTAGGTGAGGGACTTCAGTCCCCAGTTCTCGATCCGGCCGACCGAGCCGCCATTCGCCGTGATGACGCCCTTGTACTGTTCGACAAGCGCATCAACCTGCTGCTGCGACAGGTCCTGCCGGGCAAGAAACACATGTTCGTAAAGAGCCATTATGTTTAAGTGCCTTTCTTCGTTTCTCTCACCGGCCCTCGCGGCTAAGCCTCTGCAACTTGTCTGACCCGATCGCGAAAGAGCGGGGAAGAAAGGAGCATCACGAGACGGTCGAGAGCGGAGACACGGGAGGCTGGAAGCCCTTCCGGCTTCGCGTCGCGACCTTCGAAAAGGCCGCGGCCCTCCGTTCAGCCCCCAGCAAGGACCGGCAGATTGCGCGGGTCTATATAGCAATTCGCCAGGAAGGCAAGGCCCGGCCTGCGTCGCCGATGCCGCGGACCTGCGAACCGGCCGTTTCGTTTACACGACAGATTGATGCTTTTGCTGGGACCGGAGCGCTGCCCGGCCGACACGGCAAGTCAGATCCTGCGGAGCGCTTCAGCGGGGAGAAGGCGCGTGGCGCGCCAAGCCGGGTAGAGTGCGCCGAGCGGACCGGCGATGAAGACGAAGATCAGCGCCTGGGCGATCGACCAGCCTGACAGATAGGGCACGATCAGCCCCGCCGCGACCCTTGTCTTCGCCGCCGCTTCCATGGTCAGGGCGCCGAGAACGATGCCGATAACGCCGCCGGCTGCGCTCATGAAGACGCCTTCGATGAGGATGAGCCGAAGAATCCGCCGCGGCGCCCAGCCAAGCGCCGCCAGAACACCAATCTCGAACGTCCGTTCGTTCACGGCCATCAGCAGCGTGTTGGCGACCGCAACCGAGGCCATCGCCATGACGACCAGCGAAATCGTGCGGGCGATCGCCCGAAGCAGATCGAAGATGCGGATGCTGTTGGCGAACTGCTCGGTGTCGACGACCACGAATCCCGGCGCGGCTGCAACGAGCCGGGTGCGGGCAGCGGCGATGCCGTCGGCGTCGAGCGGGCGCTTCAGTCTCACCTCGAACAAGGTAAAGGCGTCCTCCCGCGACAGGAGCTGCTGCAGCCCCTCGAGTGGAACGATGGCGCTGTTCTGGTTCAGCATGGACGAGAACGACGCGATGCCGACGATCCGATAGGGCTGGAACTGCAGCTCGACGGTATCGCCGACCCGCTTGTCCAATGCGCCGGCGATCGATTGGCCAAGGATCACCGGCCACTGGTCCCCCGGCACAGGGAGCCGCCCCGCCACGAGCGGCACGTCTTTCCACAGGAAGCTGCCGCTTGGCCAGCCGGCCATGACGATATTGGCGTCCTCGTCGGCGGTGGTGATGTTGAGGAGAACGCCCGACACCGCCTCGACATTCGGCACCGCCGAAAGCGCCGGGCCGAGCGCTCTGGGCACGGTGCTGCTCACCAAATTGAAGGTGCTGCGCTGGCTAACCACCAGATCCGCGCCGTTCTCATCGATTCCCGACGCAAATGAGCGCTGGACGCCGGCGGTCAGGCCGGTAAGCGCCACGAAGCCGGCGACCGCCAAGGCGATGCCGAGCACCGTGAGCAAAGTGCGCAGCGGACGTGCGATGAGACCGCGCAAGGGCAGGGTCAGCTCCGTCATGGGCTAGCCGATCCGCGATGCCGGCGCGGGCGCTGAGATTGCCGCCGCCCGGCTGTCCGAGCGGATGCGGCCATCCGAGATCTCGACCCGGCGTCCGCACAACGCGGCCACGTCCTCGTCATGGGTCACCACGATTACTGCGGTCCCGAACTCGCGATGCGCATTGCCGATGATGTCCATGACGGATTGGCTTGTCTGCACGTCGAGGCTTCCTGTCGGCTCGTCGGCAAGAAGAAGCTTCGGACGGTTGGCCAGCGCCCGCGCAATTGCAAGGCGCTGGCGTTCGCCGCCGGAAAGCTCGGCCGGCCGCAGCGCAGCGCGATCGGCAAGACCGAAATGCGCCAGAAGTTCCAGCGCGCGAGCGCGACGCTGCTGCGCTCCGCCGAGGTTTCCCAGCAGGGCCACCTCGATGTTTTCGCGCGCCGACAAGGAGGGGAGCAGGCAGAAGTTCTGGAAGACGATGCCGATCCTGCTGGCCCGGACTGCTGCCCACGCAGCGCTTCCATTGACGGCCCGGCCTTCGAACCGAACTTCGCCGCGGGTCGGCCGGTCAAGCCCGCAGACCAGGTTCAGGATCGTCGATTTGCCGCTGCCGCTGCGTCCGACAATCGCGACGGTCTCGTCATTCCCGATCGCGAGCGACACGTCGTCGACGGCGACGACGCGGCCGCCGTCAAAATCGCGGCCGACATTGCTCAATTCGACGAGGGAGGACATGAGCGCCGGCGAGGAGTCATACCCGGCCTTTCCTGAGATCGACGACAAGCGCGGGGATCGAGCCGCCATTGCCGGCGAGGATCTGGCCGATGCGGTCCCGCTGCCGCACGGTCACCGACCCGCCGTCGACAAAGACATCGCCGATACAGAGTTGCCCGCGGCAGCGGCGGACACGCCAGTCCACGGACGTTGGGCCGCGGAGCTGCCGGCGGAATTCGCTGCGCACCAGTATGTCGCCGTTGGCCAGGGTCTTTGTGCCGAGCACGGTGAAAGTCTTGTCCTGCGTCCGTTCCAGCTTGTCGGCCAGCCCGTGTGCGATGGCATAAAGAAGCGCATCGACCACCGCGGCGCGGTCGTCCGCGCTCGCGCTGCGCCAGCGCGTCCCGAGCACGGCCTGGGCAATTCCCTTTCCGTCGAAGGCCGCTGAGATCGAGCGGAGCTGCGCCTCGGCGGGCCCGCCGTGCCCGAGCACGAGCGCCGCCTGGCGCACGGTCTCAACCAGCTTGATCGCATCGCCTTGCTCGTCGGCAACCGCCGAGATCGGCGGGGCGCAGATGCTGAGCAACAGAGGGACGAGCAACAGCCGGGCCAAACCTGCCCAGCTTGCGTATGACCATGGGCCCGCCGTCATGATGCCATGTCATCCAATGCGCGGTTGGCTGTCAATATTGACCGTCCGGGAGGCAGCGCAGGCACATGCCCGAAATTGGAAGCGAGCGGTTCGAGGCGGGCTAGGCGCGCTTTCTGCCCTTCCGTCAGGTCGGGATGGCGGTTGCGCGGCTGTTTGCCGAACGTCGCGGCGACTTGCAGCATGCGCTCCTCGCAGCCTTGGGAGAATGGCAGGCCCAGTTCGCGGTAGATCCGCTTCATCTCGCCCGTCGGATCGGCAATAAGATCCTGTAGCCGCACCTCGGCGAGGTCGGCGGCTGGAATCCGGGTTCTATCAGCCAGATAGTGCATCTCCGTCGCAAGATATTCGCAGGCGATGATCTCTTCCTGCTCGTGCTCGGGCAGCGGCGGCTGCAGGGCGAACGCACGCTGCAACTCGCGCGTCAGAACAAGGTTGGACCGGAACACCGCTTCCGGCGGACGCGAGATGTGGACAAACTTGGCGCCAGGGAACAGCTCCAAAAGGTGGCGGACGCGCGCCGTGTGGCTCGGCGACTTGAGCAGAAGTCGCCGCCCTCCGGCAACGAGCGTGAGCTTCTGGACGAAAGCGAACTGATGTGAGCGCCAGCGGTTCAGCTCTTGCGCCGAAAGCGAGTCGAGATCCTGATACCGATTGAAGAAGGCTTGCCGGCGGGGAAGCACGGCTCGTCCCGCTAGGATCGACATTCCACCCAGATTGTTCAATGCGAAGTCGTCCTCCGCCGGCAGCCTGGCGCCAACCGGCACGACCGCGTCGAGGCGCGTCAACGGCAGCAAGGGCACGAAAAGATAGCGTAGCAGGGCCCAGCCAAGGACGAATGTCTGAGGCGCCAGGACCTGCGGCCAGCCCGGCGATCTCAGGTCCGGGTCCGCCGACAGCAGGTTCTGCAAAAAAGTCGTCCCGGAGCGGAAGTAGCCAAGAACGAACACAGGCGCGTTATCCGGTTCCATCCGGGGAGGTCGCAGCCGCAGCCATGCCCCAAGGATCACGCGCTCCGGCAGGGAGGCGATCGTGTTGATGCCCGAAATCAGGAACAGGAGCATCAGGCGCGGCCAATAAACGGGAGGCAGCCGGCCTTCCGCACGCCATAGGACCCGCAACACGGCGTCAAGAGGTGCCACACACATGAAGTGCGGATACGGCAGGTAGGGCACCAGCCAACGGGCTGCGAAAGCACGGACGCGGTGCCGCATGGCATTCGACTTCATCAGGCAGTCCGGAACATCATGGTCTCGGTGGTCAATCCCGGCCCGAACGCCATGCCGCAGCCGAGCAAGCCCGACGGCTCCTTCAGCATTTCGGCCATCGCGAACATTACGGTGGCCGACGACATGTTGCCGTATTGCCGGAGCACTTCGCGCGATGCGGCGAGCGCGACCGGCTTCAGTTCGAGCGCCCGCTCGACCGCGTCGAGCACCGAGCGGCCGCCGGGATGCACCGCCCACAAATCGATCTCCTTGGCGGGCCTGCCGCCGAGGATGGCCGGATGCTCGTTGCGCAGCGTCTCACGGACGGCACCGGGAACCTGGCCGGACAGCACCATGTCAAAGCCGTCGTCGCGGATATTCCAGCTCATCAGTTCCTTGCGCTCCGCCGCCACGATCGCGTGGAAGCTTTCGAGCAGGATGCCGTGCGGCTCGGCTGTCACCAGCGAGGCCGCGCAACCGTCGCCCCATAGACAGAACGAGATCAGCTTTTCGAGCTCCGTGGCTTCCTTGAAATGCAGCGTGCACAATTCGATGTTGACGATCAGCACGCGGGCCTTCGGATCCGATCGCACGATGTGGCGCGACAGCTTCAAGGCGTTGATGGCGGCATAGCATCCCATGAAGCCGATGATGGTGCGCTCGACCGACGTCGACAGGCCGCATCGCTGCACCAGTTCGAGGTCGATGCCAGGCGCCGAAAAGCCGGTGCAGCTCGTCACGATCAAATGCGTGATCAGCGAGCGGTCGTCGTTGGCCAGAAGTCTGTCGACGGCCCTTTGCGCGAGCTCCGGTGCGGCGGCTTCGTACATCCGCATACGCATTGCGGTGCTGGCGAACGAGCCTCTGACCGAGGTGCCGTCGCGGTCGATTGCCCCGCCGCGCGGATCGTCGGCAGGCGCAAAGCAGGAATAACGATGTTCGATCCCGGCCAGAGCGACCATTCGCTCGAAGAGCGCAAGGCGCTGCGCGTCGTTTTCAAGCAGCGAGGCTCCATAGCCGAGGAAGAACCGATGCACGTCATGTTCGGGGACACACGTGGCAATGCCGTTCAGATACGCTTGAGGGGACAAAATAGCTCCGAGCATGAGCGCAATCGGGCCCATAAGGTCTGCGAATTAGAGAAGCATTCCTAAGGTAAACGCCTGCATAGAGCATTTTATTGCGCGGTGCCGATATTTCTCATTAGCAAACTGTGATATCAGCCTCCGATCTCGCATGAAGGGGACCGACTTCGCTATCCGGGTTGGGTTCAAATGCGGGTTCCGCGGCCCAGCAGCGCGCGGCCATGAAGATACGAGCGAATTCTATTTGCCGGATTGCCGGCTGAAACCTAGATTTCCGATCCATCGCATGACCGACATAGACATCCGGCATCTGGAGCCAGAACTCCTCGACGGCCTCCCGGCTGACGATCCCCGTGCGATTGCATCCCGTCGCGATCTCGTTCGCATCAATGCATTGATGTTCCAGGCCAGGATCATGGCATCGCTGATGCGGCAAAACGTGCAAAAGCCGCCGCTGCGCATCCTCGAAATAGGCGCCGGCGACGGAAAGTTCATGCTGGCGGTTGCGCGGCTGATGGCGCGCCATTGGCCCGACGTCGAGATCGTCATGGTCGACAGGATCGGCTTGATAGGCGAGGACTTGCGCAGCTCTTTCGCTGAATTGGGCTGGCGGGCGCAGCCCGTGACTGCGGATCTGTTCGATTGGACCCAGGACAGGCCCTTCGACCTTGTTTGCGCCAACCTTATCCTCCACCACTTCGACGACATGCGCCTGCAGGAGCTGTTTTCTCGGATGATGACGATGGCCCCGATGCTCGTCGCCACGGAGCCGTTGAGAGCCAAGGTGCCGCTTGTGGCGACAGGGTTTCTGCGATTGATCGGCGCCTGTGCGGTAACGCTGAATGATGCAGCGCAAAGTGTGCGCGCCGGTTTTCGTGGCACGGAACTTTCACAATTGTGGCAACTGTCAGGTGGAACGCCCGTGATGGAGGGCCGCAGAGGCCTGTTTACGCAAGGTTTTGTCGGCGCGAGCACGCTCGATACGAAATGATGCACGACGCAATTGTCATCGGTGCCGGTCCTGCCGGAAGTTCCACCGCCATTGCACTCGCCCAACATGGTTGGTCGGTGGCAATGGTGGAGAAGGTGGCATTTCCTCGCCGCAAGGTCTGCGGCGAATTCATGTCGGGCACCAGCCTTGCCTTGCTCGATCAGCTGGGCGTCGGCGAGAGCTGGCGCGCGGAAGCCGGCCCCGAGATAAGGCGTGTCGGGTTCTTTTCGGGCGATGTCTCGGCGCAGGCGCGAATGCCGAGCGCCAAGACGGGTCTCGGCCGCGCGCTCGGCCGCGATCGTCTGGACACCATCCTGCTGCAGGCTGCCGAACGTACGGGTGTCGAGATCCTCCAGCCTTGCAAGGCAGTCGCCATCTGCCGGCGCGATGACTTGCAATTTCTGACTGTGGAATCCGACCAGCAACAGAAGCTGCTCAGCACACCCGTCATCATTGCCGCGCACGGGTCCTGGGAAACCGGGAAACTTCCGAGCCAACTTGAAAGAACCAGCCAACCCTCCGACCTTTTTGGCTTCAAGGCGCATTTTACCGGCGCCGCGCTGGCGCCCGATCTGATGCCGCTGCTGGTATTCCCAGGCGGATATGGCGGGATGGTAACTGCGGACAATGGTCGGGTTTCAATCTCCTGCTGTATCCGCCGCGATGTTCTATCCGGGCTGCGCCGGCGCTTTGGGAATATTGCGGCGGCGGATGCGGTGTCGCGCCACGTCCTGGCCTCGTGCCGAGGCGTGCGAACTGCGCTGGCAGGTGCCGAATTGGATGGCCCATGGCTGGCTGCGGGACCGATTCATCCGGGCGTCCGGGCCGGTTACGATCAGGGCATCTTCCGTGTCGGCAACATCGCGGGCGAGTCGCATCCTGTCATCGCCGAAGGGATTTCGATGGCGCTGCAATCGGGCTGGCTGCTTGCGCGAGAACTGATCGTATCGGGCAAACGTCGCGAGGACCGCGACGCCGCCGGGCATCGCTACGAACGCGAATGGCGTCGGCAATTCTCGACCCGTCTGCGTGCCGCGGCCTTGATTGCCAAAATAGCGCTTGGGCCAGGTGGCGCGTCGGCCATGCGCGCCGTGATCAAGAATTTTCCGGCCGCTTTGACGCTTGGCGCTCGGCTGAGTGGAAAGGTCCAGCCCGTTCCAGGCTTTTGACGTCTAGCGCGTTCACCGTTTCACGGAAACGGCGAAACGCCCTATCTCCCTTGTTTTTTACGCAATTTCGGACGGAAAACCGCTCACACTTTTCCTGGAATTGCTCTAAATCGCAGCGACGAAATCTTTCCAAGGCCCGGCATCGGAGCATCGTTTCCCGCCACGGACCGGGATAGCCGCGATCGGCTGTGACCGCCGGTCAGCTCAGCTTGTATGCGCGACCAGCCTGTTCACCGTCTCGGGGAAGAAATCGGGCGCCGAGAGCCGCTTGCCGAACATCATGTCGTATTGGATGAGCCGGAAATCGTTGATCTTCGGATCGATCTGCTTCTGCCTCGCCCAATCCGGCGTTGCTTCGCCCACGGGCGACAGGAGCAGGTTGCGGTCGACCACCCGGTAGTGTTCGCGCAGCGCGCCGAGGAAGCCGGTGTAATAGGGGTGGCTGATGCCTGCCGTGGTCAGGATATGATAGGGCAGGAAGGCCGGGCTCACCGAGCCGATGTTCTCGGCCGGACCGGAGCGGTTCGACCAGATAACCAAAGGCGTATCGTGGTGTTCGAGCGCGGCGACCGCCGGCTCCTTGCGCGGCGCGACATTGTCCTTGAGGAAGCCGGTCTCGACATAGACGGGTCCGAGCGGCGGCAGATGGTCGCCGAAGAAGGCGATGATGGTCGGCCGCTGGCGGGCCTTCGCCCAGTCGATCAGGCGCTGCAGGCCGCGGTCGGCGTCGGCCGACCCCTCGGCATAGGAAAGCAGCGATTCCCGCGCCCAGGAACTGATCGGCGCGTCGATCGAATGCGTCGGGTTGTAGTAGCGGTAGGGCTCGTAAGGACCGTGGTTCTGCAGGCTGACGGCGAACAGGAACACCGGATCGTCGCTGGTGTCGGCCTCGCGGATGATCTCGTCGGTCATCGCCGCGTCGGAAGCCAGCGGCCCGCGCTTTTCCATCGGCGGCAGCGTCTCTTCGGAGCGGAAGTCGTTGAAGCCGAAATCGGCATAGACGGCGCCGCGGTTCCAGAACCAGTTGGTGCCGGGATGGATGGCGCGCGCCCGGTAACCCTGGCTCTTCAGGAAGGTCGCCAGCGACGGGGTCGGGGTGCGCACATATTGCTGATAGGGGATCGAGCCGGCCGGCAGGAAGGCGTTGGAAAAGCCGGTCAGCGCCTCGAACTCAATATTGGCGGTCATGCCGCCGAACTCGGGCGAGAACATCGAGCCGGAGCGCAACGCCCTGACCGTCGGGATCGGGTCGGGCTTGATGGTGACGCCGGGCAGGTGCGTCGGATCCCAGAAGGATTCGCTCATCACCACCACGATATCCGGCTTCTCGTCCGGCATGGAAGCGGCGACGTCGGGGCGCTGGATCGCGGACATCGTCTTCTCGGAATAGCCGGGCGGCGCCGCGACATGCGCCATCGGCACGTTCATCGCGAAGGCCAGCGCAAAGCCGTTGGAGGCGTAGTTCTCCTTCTGGTCCCACATGATCGGGATGATCTGCAGCCGGTCGCGCGTCCACGAGAAGGTGGCGTAGTCCATGATCGAGACGAAGAAGGCGAGCAGCGGCACGGCAAGCGCCAGCCGCGCCAGGCGGCCCTTGCGGCTGAGGATGGGCACTCGCCGGCGCCAGGTCCGCCAGGCGTAGACGAGCAGCGTCAGACCGCCGACGATGCCGACCGCCAGCATGACGGCCGTCCACGGGCGCTCGCGCACCAGGAGCGGCATCAGCGCCATGATCTGGCGGGCGAACAGGAAATCCGTGGGATAGAGCGGGTCGCCGAGGTAACGCGATTTCTGGTGGCCGACAAAGGCCAGCGCCAGCGTCAGCGGCGCCACGATCATCAGGCTCTGGTGGCTTCGGCCGAGTATGGCGTCCAGCCCGAGCAGCACCAGGGCGAAGACGATGATGGTGGTCCAGCCGGGCTTGAAGGGCTGCATGAAGAAATCGACCGTGCCGAAGAAATCGCCGCGTACGATCAGCTCGATCGCGAATACAAGCAGGGCTGAGGCAAGAAGCGTCGACAGGCCGTAGCGTACGGTCGGCCAGGCTCGTCCCGGCAGATAGCCGGTGGACGGATCGTCTTCCAAAAATTGCGGCGCGGGTTTGGCCGCGCCTTTCCTGATCCTTGCCACTTTGCTTCCCCGGCCCTTGTCACGCGTCTTCCACTCGCGTCACGCCACTGTCATCGAAATGTCACGCAAAGCTAGCGCCTGTGGCGGAAATAAGAAGAGCCAGCAAACTAAACGTGAGCGGTTTTCATCAGGTGTGATCAAGTAAAAGGCCTTTTGGAACAGGCAGTCAGCCAGTTTTCCGACCGAAATGCAGGCCGAAGAGACGCCTGCGGGCTTGACTTGGCTGTCCGCCTTGCGCCAGAGGCAGACAAAACCAGCCTCTGGAGAGACCTCAAATGGCCGTCGCATTCACCTTTCCGGGACAGGGCAGCCAGGCCGTCGGCATGGGCAAGGACCTCGCCGACGCATTCCCCGAAGCGCGCCGCGTCTTCGAGGAAGTGGACGCAGCGCTCGGCGAAAAACTCTCGAAACTCATCTGGGAAGGGCCGGAAGAGAGGCTGACACTGACCGCCAACGCCCAGCCGGCGCTGATGGCGGTGTCGCTGGCGGCGATGCGGGCGCTCGAAGCGCGCGGCTTCTCTTTGAAGGACAAGGTGGCTTATGTCGCCGGCCATTCGCTTGGTGAATATTCCGCGCTTGCCGCGGCCGGCTTCGTTTCGGTCGGCGATGCGGCGCGGCTGCTTCGGACCCGCGGCAACGCCATGCAGGCGGCGGTGCCGGCCGGCGAGGGCGCCATGGCCGCGATCATCGGGCTGGAACAAGCCGACGTCGAGGCCGCTTGCGCCGAGGCAGCTCGCGAGGTCGGCAACGGCTCCGTCTGCCAGGTCGCCAACGACAATGGCGGCGGCCAACTGGTGATCTCCGGCGCCAGGCCGGCGGTCGAGCTGGCGGCGAGGCTGTGCACCGAAAAAGGCGCCAAGCGGGCGCTGATGCTGCAGGTTTCCGCGCCCTTTCATTCGGCGCTGATGACGCCTGCCGCCGACATCATGCGCGAGGCGCTGGCCGGTGTCGCGAAATCCGCGCCGGTGGTTCCGATCGTCTCGAACGTCACCGTAACCCCGACCAGCGACCCCGATGAGATCGCCCGCCGCCTGGTCGAGCAGGTGGTCGCCCGCGTGCGCTGGCGCGAGACAGTGGAATGGTTTGGCGCCAACGGCGTTGCGAGCCTCTACGAAGTCGGCGCAGGCAAGGTGTTGTCGGGCCTGGCGCGCCGCATCAACCGCGACATCGCCACCGGCGCCGTGGGCACGGCGGCGGAAGTCGAGGCCGCGCTGGCGGCTTTGGGGTGAGGCCCCGTTTTCGCCATTCTAGGGCGGAGCAAGGAGCGAAGCGACGCAGCGCAGACCCTAGAATCCATGCCGTGACTTGGAAGTGCCGCCGCGGTGCAGAATTCTGCTCCGTTGCATCCTTCGGCCAATGTCACGGCATGGATCCTCGGGTCTACGCGTCCGCTTCGCTCCCGCTCCGCCCGTGGGATGACGACGGGAAGGAGGCCTTCGCCAATGTCCGACGCTTGTCTAGCGTGACTTGGACGATATGACGTATACGGAACGCGACTGCTTGCAGCCGTCTGGAAAAATGAGGTTGAAGATATGTTCGAACTGACCGGCCGCAAGGCGCTCGTCACCGGCGCATCGGGAGGCATCGGCGAGGCGATCGCCAGGGTGCTGCACAGCCAGGGGGCGATCGTCGGCCTGCACGGCACCCGTGTGGAGAAGCTGGAAGCCTTGGCGGGCGAATTGGACGACCGCGTAAAACTGTTTCCGGCGGACCTGACGAACCGCGACGCGGTCAAGGCGCTCGGCCAGAAAGCGGAGGCCGATCTGGAGGGTGTCGACATCCTGGTCAACAATGCCGGCATCACCAAGGACGGCCTGTTCGTGCGCATGTCGGATGCCGACTGGGATTCGGTGATCGAGGTCAACCTCACTGCCGTGTTCCGGCTGACCCGCGAGCTGACCCATCCGATGATGCGCCGCCGCCATGGCCGCATCATCAACATCACCTCGGTGGTCGGCGTCACCGGCAATCCCGGCCAGACCAATTACTGCGCCTCCAAGGCAGGCATGATCGGCTTTTCCAAGTCGCTGGCGCAGGAGATCGCCACCCGCAACATCACCGTCAACTGCGTCGCCCCGGGCTTCATCGAATCGGCCATGACCGACAAGCTCAACGACAAGCAGAAAGAGACGATCATGGCCGCGATCCCGACCCGGCGCATGGGCACCAGCGTTGAAGTGGCGTCCGCCGTCGCTTATCTCGCCTCCGACGAGGCGGCCTATGTCACCGGCCAGACCATTCACGTCAACGGCGGCATGGCAATGATCTGAGGCAGGGCGGGCGCCTGTGAAAACAGCCATTTCGGCTTGGACGCCCGTCGTTTTTCGTGTAATGCGGCCCGCAACCCGGCGGTTCGGGCAAAAACCGGTCCTGTGGCGTTGCGTTGCCCGCAAGACCATCTTTCAGCTTGATTAGCGGCATTCCGCCCGCTAACGAAGATAGACAACCTAAGACGAGGATTGCCCCAAATGAGTGACACCGCAGAGCGCGTCAAGAAGATCGTCATCGAGCATCTCGGCGTCGATGCCGACAAGGTGACGGAGCAGGCGAGCTTCATCGACGATCTGGGCGCGGACAGCCTCGACACGGTTGAACTCGTCATGGCGTTCGAAGAAGAGTTCGGCGTCGAGATTCCGGACGATGCGGCCGAGACCATCCTCACCGTCGGCGACGCCGTCAAATATATCGACAAGGCCTCGGCCTGAGTTCTTTCGCAGGCATAACCGGGGAGGACCTGCGATGAGGCGTGTCGTCGTCACGGGCCTTGGCCTGCTTTCGCCGTTCGGCATGGGCGTCGAGCATAGCTGGCGGGAATTGCTCTCCGGCCGCAGCGCCTGCCGGCGCGTCACCGAATTCGAGGTGGACGATCTTGCCTGCAAGATCGCCCACATCATTCCGCGTGGCGACGGCTCGAACGGCACCTTCAATCCGGAGGCTGTGCTCGAGCCGAAGGAACTGCGCAAGATCGGCGAGTTCATCCTCTACGGCATCGCGGCCGCCGACGAGGCGCTGGCCGATTCCGGCTGGAAGCCTGAGACACATGAGGACCAGTGCGCCACCGGCGTTCTGATCGGCTCCGGCATCGGCGGCATCGACGGCATCGCCGAGAACGCGATGATCCTGAAGGAACGCGGCCCGCGCCGCATCAGTCCCTTCTTCATCCCCGGACAGATCATCAATCTGGTCTCGGGCCAGGTTTCCATCCGCCACGGCCTGAAGGGCCCGAACCATGCGGTAGTCACTGCCTGCTCGACCGGCGCGCACGCCATTGGCGACGCCGCCCGGCTGATCATGTGGGGCGATGCCGATGTGATGCTGGCCGGCGGCGCCGAGGCGCCGGTCACCCGGCTGTCGATTGCCGGCTTCGCCGCCTGCCGCGCGCTCTCCACCGAGCGCAATGACAGCCCCGAAACAGCTTCGCGTCCTTATGATCGCGACCGCGACGGCTTCGTCATGGGCGAGGGCGCGGGCGTCGTCGTCCTGGAAGAGCTGGAGCACGCCAAGGCCCGCGGTGCCAAGATTTATGCCGAGGTCACCGGCTATGGCCTGACCGGCGATGCCCACCATATTACCGCGCCGGCCGAAGATGGCGATGGCGCCTTCCGCTGCATGATGGCGGCGCTGAACCGGGCGAAACTCTCGCCGGCCGACGTCGACTACATCAACGCGCACGGTACCTCGACCATGGCCGACACGATCGAGCTCGGCGCCGTCGAGCGGCTGGTCGGCAATGCCGCCTCGAAGATCTCGATGTCGTCGACCAAGTCGTCGATCGGCCATCTGCTGGGCGCCGCGGGTGCAGCGGAAGCGATCTTCTCGATCCTCGCCATCCGCGACAACGTCGCGCCGGCAACCATCAATCTCGACAATCCGGAACGCGAGACGGCGATCGATCTCGTGCCGAACAAGCCGCGCCAGCGCCAGATCGATGTCGCGCTGTCGAATTCCTTCGGCTTCGGCGGCACCAACGCCTCGCTCGTATTCCAGCGCTACAATGGCTGAAAGGCCAACCGGAGCAATCCAGGCAGGAGTGCTCAACGCTTTCCGCCCCGGGATTGCTCAGAAAAAGACATCCAGCCGGCAGTCCCGCCACCTGCCGTCATTTTTGCCAAATTCTCCCCTAGTTTGTAGCTAGGGGATTCGTTGCAAGATCAGACGGTAGGGCGCGCCATGAGCACAAATCCTGGGAGCACAAATCCGGGCGGCGACGGGGATTTCGCACGGCAGGGCACAAAGGTGCCGATCATGCCGAAGACTGCGGCCGAGGCGTTGCGCCCGGAAGCCGGCACGCCGCCGCCGTCGAAGCGCTCGCGCGCCTCGCGCAGCCAGTTCGTCGTGTTCCTGAATTTCTTCCTCTCCATGGTTATCCTTGCGGTCATCGCCTCGGGTGCTGCGCTCTATTTCGGCATGCAGGCTTTCGTCGAGCCCGGCCCGTCCGCCAATGGCGACACCTTCATGATCAAGCCGAACACCGGCGTGCAGGAGATCGCCGACCAGCTGGAACGCCGCAGCCTGATCAGCGATGCCCGCATCTTCCGGCTCGGCGTGCGCGCCACGGGCAATGAATCGGCGCTCAAGGCCGGCGAGTATGCCATCAAGCCGCGCGCCTCGATGCGCGACATCATGGAGCTCTTCAAGAGCGGCAAGTCGGTGATGTACTCGCTTACCATTCCCGAAGGGCTGACGGTCGAGCAGGCGCTGCAGCGCGTCGCCGATCAGGAGGCGCTCACCGGCGATATGCCGCCGACCTTGCCGCCGGAAGGTACCATCGCCACCGACACGCTGCGCTTCACCCGCGGCGCCACCAGGCAGCAAATGATCGACAAGCTGGTCGCCGACCAGAAGAAGCTGGTCGAGGATGTCTGGTCGCATCGCGCGGCCGACCTGCCGATCGCCAACATCGACGACTTCGTCACGCTCGCCTCGATCGTCGAGAAGGAAACGGGCAGGAGCGACGAGCGCTCCCGCGTCGCCGCGGTGTTCCTCAACCGCCTGGCCAAGGGCATGCGGCTGCAGTCCGACCCGACCATCATCTACGGCCTGTTCGGCGGCAAGGGAAAGCCGGCGGACCGGCCGATCTACCAGTCCGACCTCGACAAGCAGACGCCCTACAACACCTACATGATCAAGGGCCTGCCGCCGACGCCGATCGCCAATCCGGGCCGAGCGGCGCTTGAAGCGGTCGCCAATCCGTCCAAGACCGACGACCTCTATTTCGTCGCTGACGGCAATGGCGGCCATGTCTTTGCAGCGACGCTGGAAGAGCACAACCAGAACGTCGCCCGTTACCGGGCGCTGCAGAAGAAGCAGGCTGATGCCGCCGCCAAGGCCTCCGGCCAGACGACGGCGCCGGCAGCCCCCGATGGCAACGCCGACAGCAGCGACGCCGGGGCCAATGGCGAGAATGGCGACGCCGGCGGCGACGACGCGCAATAGGCGCAATGCATGTCGCCCAAAAGCGCGCAGCGGTTTTGGGAAGACGACATGCATCGAAACTCACTGCATGTCGCCCAAAAGCGCGCGGCGGTTTTGGGAAACGACATGCATTACACAGAAGCACGCGTCCTTTGACGCGAGGCCATATTCATGTTTTGAGGGGACGCCGGCCGATCGTCCGGCGATTTTTGGGCGCGCAGCGCTGGGCAACGCATGCCTTGGCTGCGACAGGGGGACGACAGGGCAATGAGCCTGCAAAGCATGACCGGTTTTGCGCGGTGCGCCGCTGAAAGCGAGGGCACCTCGATAGCCTGGGAGGTGAAATCGGTGAACGGCAAGAGCGCCGAGGTGAGGCTGAGATTGCCGCAGGGTTTCGACCGCCTGGAGACGGCCGTCCGGCAGACCGTTCAGAAGCGTTTCGCGCGCGGCAATTTCCAGGCGACGTTGACCGTCGGCCGCGCCGCCGCAAGGCAAATCCAGCCGGTGGTCAACGAGGCGTTCCTCAAGGACCTGGCAGGGCTGGCCAGGCGTTTGCAAGAGCAGTTCGGCACCGAGCCCGCTACCGCCGACGGCCTGCTCTCCCTGCGCGGTGTGCTCGACATTCCCGAAGCCGTGGAGACGGAGGAGGAGCGGGCCGCTCTCGACGCCGCGATCCTGTCTGCGCTCGAGATGGCGCTCGCCGGGCTGGAGCAGGCGCGCCGCAGCGAGGGCGCGGCGCTGGGCATGCTTCTTGCCGGCCATGTCGATATCATCGAGGCGCTGACGCTGAAGGCCGAGGCCGACCCGTCGCGCGAGCCCGCGGCAATCCGCGAGCGTATCGCCGAGCAGGTGCGCCTCTTGACGGATGCTTCGGCCAATCTCGACGCCATCCGGCTGCACCAGGAAGCGGCCTTCCTCGCCAGCAAGGCCGACATCCGCGAGGAGATCGACCGGCTGAAGACGCATGTCGCTTCGGCGCGCGCGCTGCTTAAAAGCGGCGCCGCCGTTGGCCGCAAGCTCGATTTTCTGGCGCAGGAATTCAATCGCGAATCGAATACCTTATGCTCCAAGTCGAATGCCGCCACGGTCACCGCGATCGGGCTGGAGCTCAAGGCGGTGGTCGACCAGTTTCGCGAGCAGGTCCAGAATCTGGAGTGACGGGATGGTTGCCAAGGAGCCGACGGCCGCCAGGGATCTGGGGTCCCGCATCCGCCGCCGCGGATTGATGCTGGTGCTGTCGTCGCCGTCGGGCGCCGGCAAGTCGACCATCGCGCGCAATCTTCTCGAAAGCGATGGAAGTCTCGAGCTTTCGGTCTCCGTCACGACAAGGCCGCGCCGCGGCTCGGAGATCGAAGGCGTCCACTATCACTTCCGCACCATGCGCGAGTTCGAGCGGCTGCGCGATTCCGATGCGCTGCTGGAATGGGCCGAAGTGCACGGCAATTGCTATGCCACGCCGCGCGAGCCGGCCGAAATCGCGCTGGCCGAAGGCCGCGACATGCTGTTCGATATCGACTGGCAGGGCGCCCAGCAGCTCAAGGAGAAGATGCGCGCCGACATCGTCTCGATCTTCATCCTGCCGCCGTCGATGAAGGAATTGAAGGCGCGCCTGAAGCGCCGCGCCGAGGACCAGGAATCGGTCATCGAGACCAGGCTGAAGAACGCCCGCCTCGAGATCGAGCATTGGAAGGAATACGATTTCGTCATCGTCAACGACGATCTCGACCGCGCCTTCGCCGAGGTCCGCGCCATCGTAACGGCGGAGCGGCTGCGGCGCGATCGGCGGCCGGGGCTGTTCGACTTCATTTCGGGGTTGCTGGACGAGAAGACGGAGTGATCTTTCCTTCTCGCCGCTTACGGGGGGAAGGTGGCCCGAAGGGTCGGATGAGGGGCAGCGCCGGCCTGCGGCGGTACAAAAAGCAAAAGTGAACCAGACCTCTATTTGCGACCCGTTGCCGCCCGTTTCTCGGCAAAAAGCGCCTCAGCTTGATCGTGCGCGGCCGTTTTCGGGCAATTCGCCGCGTCACGAACTGATCCCGTCGATCAGAATGAGGTTGCGGCTAAGCGCAGCGTCGCGAACCTCAAGTGCGGCCGCGTAATCGCCGGAGCGATACCAGCGCCGCGCGGTCTCGATGTCGGGAAACTCGACGACGACGAGCGGCCCGGGTTTCCAACTCCCCTCCAGTGTCTCCACCTCGCCGCCACGAACGAGATAGCGTCCGCCATGCGCGGCGATGGAGGCCGCGGCGCGAGTTCGGTAGGTTTCGAACGCCTCCCTGTCGCGGATAGTGACATCGGAAATGACATAGGCAGGCATTGCAGGCTCCGGCTGGTTTCGCCTGACTATCTATGGCGCCGGGTTCTGGATTCCAGTGACGCTGGCGGTCAAACCGCGTTGGTCAGCCTTACAAACTCTTCCACGCTGAGTGTCTCGGCCCGCCGCGTCGGGTCAATCCCGGCCCGCGTCAGCAACGCCTCGCCGCCAAGGCTCTTCACGCTTTGCCTGAGCATCTTGCGGCGCTGGCCGAAGGCGGCCTCGGTGACGCGGCCCAGCTTTCTGGCGTCCACGGGCAGGGGAGATAAGCGCGGCACCAGATGCACCACCGATGAGGTGACCTTCGGCGGCGGCGTGAATGCCTGCGGCGGCACGTCGAAGGTGATCTTCGCCTCGGTGCGCCAGCCGGCCAGGATGCCGAGCCGGCCATAGCCGTCGCTGTCCGGGACCGCTGTGATGCGCTCCGCCACCTCGCGCTGGAACATCAGCGTCATCGATTGGTAGAAGGGCGGCCAATCGGCCACCGTCAGCCAGCGGATCAGAAGCTCAGTGCCGATATTGTAGGGCAGGTTGGCAACGATCTTCACCGGCCCGCCGTTCGCCGCGCCGGCAAGCGCGGCAAAATCCGTCTTCAACGCATCGCCGGGAATGACCTCCAGGCGACCGGGATAATGGCTGGAGACCTCGGCCAGCGCTTCGAGGCAGCGCTCGTCGCGCTCGATGGCGATCACGCGCCGCGCGCCGTTGAAGAGAAGCGCCCGCGTCAGTCCGCCCGGGCCTGGGCCGACCTCGATCACCGTCGCCTCGCCGAGATCGCCGGCGGCTCGCGCGATCTTGCTTGTCAGGTTGAGGTCGAGCAGAAAATTCTGCCCGAGCGCCTTCTTGGCCTGCAGGCCATGCCGCTCGATCACCTCGCGCAACGGCGGCAACCCGTCGATTGTGGTGCGCCCGCTCAATGGATCCTCACGCGGCGGTGGCCTGCCGTCCGCTGTCGGCCAGCCGGCGCGCCAGCCTTAGCGCGGCGATCAGGCTGTCGGCGCGCGCAATACCCTTGCCGGCAATGTCGAAAGCGGTGCCGTGATCGGGCGAGGTTCGGACAAAGGGCAGGCCCAGCGTCACGTTCACCGCCTCGTCGAAGGCTAAGGTCTTGGCCGGGATCAGCGCCTGGTCGTGATACATGCAGAGCGCCGCGTCATAGGAAGCGCGCGCGCGCGGATGAAACATCGTGTCAGCCGGCAGCGGTCCGATCGCGTCGATCCCTTCCGCTTTGAGCATCTCGACGGCCGGGGTCACGATCGCAGCATCCTCCAGGCCCATGGCGCCGCCTTCGCCGGCATGCGGGTTGAGTCCGGCGATCGCAAGCTTCGGCCGCGCAATGCCGAAGCGGCTCTCGAGATCGGCGGCGGTGATGCGCGCGGTCGCGACGATCAGCTCCGTCGTGAGTACCTTCGGCACTTCGGCCAAAGCGATGTGGATGGTCACCGGAACGGTGCGCAGATCCGGTCCCGCCAGCAACATCACCGGCGTCACATCCCTGCCGGTGTGGCGCGAAGCCAGGTGTGCCAGATATTCAGTGTGGCCGGGAAAGCCAAATCCGGCATCATAAAGCGGCTTCTTGGAGATCGGGCAGGTGACTATCGCCGCGGCGTGGCCGGCGAGACAGTCGGCGACGGCGCGGTCGATGGCCTCGATGGTGCCGGCGGCGTTGGCCGGGTTCGGCTGTCCCGGGCTGTCGAAATGACGCGCATCGAGCGGAACGACAGGCAGAGCCCGGGCAAAGTGGTGCGCCGCCTGTCCGGGCAAGGTCTCGGCGATCGTCACATTCGCGCCGACCAGGCGGGCGCGGGCTTCGATCAAAGCGGGGTCGGCAAGCAGATAGAAGGGCGGCACACCGGCGCTGTCGCCAGCTTGCCAGGCGGCGATGGCGATCTCGGGCCCGATGCCCGAGGGATCGCCGACACTGAGCGCCAGCGGCGCGTGGGTCTTCTGCGTGCTCATGCGGTCGGCTGGCTGCGGCATCGCACGCTTGTCGCTCAGAGCATGATGCCGAAAAGTGTGCAGCGGCTTTCGGACGACATCATGCTCTATCTCTTTGATTTAGAGGCGGATTCAGATTTCAGGTCGACTCGACCTGAAATCATCCGGCTCTAGCGTTCGACGATCTTGGCCTTCTGGCGCAGCTCGGCGACATATTTCTTGCTGAGCTCGTCGGCGTCCTTGTCGTTGCTGCCTTCGGCCTGGAACACCATCTGCGCGGCCTTGTCGTCGGAAACCTCGCGCGAGGAGCAGATGCCGATGAACTCGACGCCACGCTCGGTCTCGCGCGTCGGCGTCGCGGCGCCGACCTTGGTCGCCTTGATCTGCTCGGCCCAGTCGGACGGCAATTGCGGCGCCAGCACGCGGCCGAGGTCGCGCACGGTGACGTCGATCAGGCCCTTGGCGAATTCCCGCGTAGTGTTGCAGCCGCTGAAGCGGGCGCGCATGGCGTCGGCCTCGCGCTTGCGCTTGGCGAGCGTGCCGGCGCGCTCCGATGCCGGAACCACGAAGATCACCTGCTGCAGCATGTATTCCGTCGCGGTCGGCTTGGCGCCGCCCTTGTCCAGCATGCGCCGCACGGCGTCCTGCTCGGTCACCGAGCCGCCTTCGCCGGAGCGGTAGCGCGAGCTGAGCGCCTGGTTCCAGGCCATCTGGGCACGGATGAATTCCTTGAAATGTTCCTTGGTGACGCCCGACTGCGCCATGATCGCGTCGAGTTTCGCCAGTGGCATCTTGTTGCCCGAGGCAAAGCGCTGGTAGGCGGCGTCGACCTGCTGGTCGGTGATGTGGATGCCGAGCCGCTTGGCCTCGGCCAGGCGCAGCGTCTGGTCGATCATCTCCTGCGCGGCATCGCCCTTCTTGTGCTGCAGCTTGAAGAAGGCGGCGCGGTGCGCGATGTCGCCGGTGGTGATCGGCATGTTGTTGACGACATACTTGATCTCAGCGGCGAAAGCAGGCCGTACGACAGCCGTGACCGAAATGGAGGCCGCCACCAGAAGCGCGAATCCCGCTGAAAACAGGTATTTCCTCATCTTACCTTCCTAATTTTTCCCCATCTCGAGTTTCCCGCCATCGCGGCGCCGCGCGTCCTCCGAACGCCTGCCGGATGCAGTCGACCCCATGCCCATCTTATGCGGCGAAACGATGTCGCCGGCGCATGGCCCTGGGAAACGCGCCCATTTTCGAAGGAACACGCTCCAAATCAAGACCAAAGCCCATCAGCGCCCCAGCCGGCGCACGGCTCGGAGACCGCGCGCCCGCCGCTTGATCACTGGATGGTATCGACCGCGCTTGTTGACGAACCGAAATCGCCGAGCGTGCGGAACGACAGGTTGAAACCGATGTTCTGCGACACTTCCTTGGTGACGGTGTCGCGCGTCTGCGAATACGTCATGATGTAAGTGAAGCAGCTATCGTTGTAGGCGAAGCCGACGCCGTCCTTGACCAGCACATTTGTCTCGATGTCGTAGGTGCCGGTGCCGAACAGCCGCCAGTTCTGCGCCAGATGGGTCGAAGCGCCGAGCGTGAGCTCGTGGCGGTCGGTGGTGAAGCCGTAGAGCGGCTGCGCCTCGATGAAGGCATATTTGGCGCTGAGCGATATCGGCAGGCTGGAATAGGCGGCCTTCACTTCGGCGCGCCTCACCTCGAATGTCTGCTCGTCGAAACGCCCGCTCAGCGAACCGGAGAAGCCGCTCGGGCTGTTGAAGCCGACAAGGCCGACATAATCCGAGGTCTGCTTGTCCAGGCCGGACTCGGCCCCGACATTGACGAGGTCGGGCGCGGCAAAGGAGTTTTCGCCCGCGAGCTGGTATGACTGGCCGAAAATTGCGTTCGTGGCCCAGCCATTGTCATAGGCGCCTGAATACCGGAAGCCGACATTGGCGCGCGTGCCGCCTTCTATGCGGTCATAGCCCGAGAATTTGTCACGTTCGAACAGCGTGGTGGCGTCGAAGACGAAGCTCTGCGCGTCTTCGTTCGGGACGGCCAGCCCGCCGACATATTGCTCGTTCGGGCGCACGAAGACCTGCGCCGTCGGCTCCAGGACATGGCTGGAGTTCGCCATAGAGAACAGGAGCGGCCAACGCGCCTCGAGGCCGAGAGTGGCCATGTAGCGGGCAAGCGAGGAACGCATGTCATCGTCCTCGCCGAGATTCGTCCCCATCTGGTTGACGGCGGCGAGCGAAGCCGAATTGGCGTTGACGTAACCGGCATCGCCGCGGAAGGCGAGCAGCGGCGTCAGTTGCAGACCGCCATCCGTGGTGAAGGTGCGCTTCCACTCGGCTTCCGCCGTCAACCGGCTCGACTCGCCTTCGATGCCGCGCACATTGTTGATGGAAGTGCTGTCGATCGGATTGGCCAGCACAGCATCCAGCCGGTTGCGGCTGATCACGCGTGTATTGACGTTGAATGACAACTGGCCGCCGGCCACCGACGTGTCGGGAATATAGGCGTAGTCGAGCGACGGCAGCACCCAGGGCTGCTTGGCCGAGCGCGCCGTCAGGTCGCTGGAGAGCGTGTCTTCCTGCACCTCGAAGCGCATCGCGCGAACGTCGAAATAATTGCGGTCGCTCAAGCCCGTCAGGTAGATCGACGACTGGTGGACGAGGTCGTTGTAGCCTTCGATGTTGTAGGTGCGCGAGAAATTCTTGTCGGTCTGCAGCAGCACGTCCCAGCCGAAGTCCCAGCGCTCGTTGATGGCGAATTGGCCCTTGGTGCCCATCATGCCGCGGAACTTGTTCGGGTCGTTGGCAGGCCCCGAATTCACATTATGGCCGGCGGAATCGACAAATGCGCCGGGATCCTGCTGATTGATGCCGGCAATCTTCAGCGTGTACTGGCCGTTGTTGAAGCGCTGGCGCCACTCGGCCTCGCCGAGGAAACCCTGCTTGGTATAGCCGCTGCCGGTGACGGTCAGGTCATAGGTCGGAGACAGAGCGAAATAATAAGGGACTTTGATGCCGACGCCGAGATGGTTGTTGTAGACGATGCCGGGGATAAGGAAGCCGCTCTTGCGCTTCACCGTCGGGTCGGCGATCTCGAAGGCCGGCAGATAGGCGAGCGGGAAGCCGAAGAACTCGAAATTCGAGTTTTCGAAGCGGACCGTCTTCTTCTCGCCGTTCCAGATGATCTTTCGCGCCTTGATGCGCCAGGTCGGCGCTTTGTCCGGCTTGTCTTCGCAAGGCTCGCAGGCGGTGTAGACGCCGTTGTGGAAGGTGGTGAGCACGCCGCCCATGCGCTCCGCGCTCTCGGCGGCGAAATAGGCCTTGTCCACCGTCTCGACGCGCAGCGCGTTGAGAAAGCCGTCGGCGAAGTCGTCGGTGATGTCGATATGGTCGGAATTGACCTTGGTGCCGTCGCTGTTGATCAACTCGACGGCGCCGCTGGCGACGAGGCGCTTGGTGTCGCGGTTATACACCACGCGCTGGGCGACCAGCTTGTTGCCGCCATAGTCGATCTGCACGCCGCCGACGGCCGTCACCGTGTGCGTGTCGTTGTCATAGACAAGCGTGTCGGCGGCCAGCAGCATCTGGGTGCCGGAAGGGACGGACTTGGCAGTGATCTGCTGCGCCAGCGCGGCTGCCGTCGGCACCGCGCAAGCGAACAGACACGCCAAGGCAGTCGCCCCATAGAGGCGTGCCAAACCGGCCTGCCTATGGCTGCGCAAAACCGCCTCCCTCACTAGCCGTCTTCCTTGTATAGCAGAAACGTCACCCCAAAGAACATAGCCACGACAACCGGAACCCATGCAGCCACCACAGTAGGCACGAATCCGGCTACACCGAATGCCTTGACCAGTACCGAAACGACATAAAGCAGAAAGCCGGCCACGACGCCACCCAGAATCATCGTTGCCGACTGTCCCATTCGCGCAAATCGCATTGAAACCGTTGCAGCAATCAGCGTCATGGCGACGAGAAGGAACGGCAAGGCAACCAGCGAATCAAACTGCATGGCGAAGGCATTCGCCTTGAGTCCGAAGGACCGGGCAACCTCGATCTTGCGCGGCAGCTCGTAGAAGGGGATGGTTTCCGGGCGCGCCAGGCGCTCCTGCACGAATTCCGGCTTGAGATTGGTCGGCACCCTGTCGGACGCCAGCGCCTGGATATTGCCCCCCTTGAAGACCTTTACGTCCTGCAAGTCCCAATAGCCGTCGCGCAGGAAGGCCTTGGCTGCATCCTTGCGTTCGGCGATGTTGCCCTGCGGGTCGAGGATGAAAAACACCGCGTCCGCCATCTCCAGCCCCTGATTGAGGATGGCGCGGGCGCCGATGATGGTGTCGCCCGATTCGGTCTTTTGCCTGAGCCACGGCGTGACGTTGGTCGTGACGGCGTTCGACTTGCCGGCCCTGAGGTCGTTCTCCATCTGCTCGGACCAGGAAAAGCCATGCGCGGCGATCGGATTGATCACCGCGACCGACAGCACGCCGAACATCAGCGCGCCGACGCAGCACGGAAACAGGAACTGCCAGGCCGAGACGCCGGCCGAGCGGGCGATCACCAGCTCGTAACGGCGGTTGAGCGACACCAGCGTTGCCATTGCCGAGAACAGTCCGACGAACGGCACCGTCTGCAGCATGATCATCGGCATCCTGAGCGCCGAAATGGCGAAGGCTGTGCCGTAGGTGAAGCCGGGCAGCCCGGTCGTGCGGCCGGAAAGCTCGGTAAAGTCGATCAGGAACACCAGCGCCAGCAGGCCGAGGAAGAACCAGAAGGTGATCGAGACGTAACGGAAAAAGAAATAGCGGCCCAGCGTCCAGCCCATGGTCAGGCTCCCTGGCCGGAAGTGCGCCGGACGAGCCAGAGCTTGAATGTTGTCCAGTTGTCGCCGGCTCGCTTGGCGAGGCCCGTCAGCCAGTCTGCCCAACTGACCGGCAATTCCATGGTGCGCGACGATACGATGAACCAGATCGAAACCGCGGAGGCGATGAGCGGTATAGCGTAGAGCAGGTAGACATAGTACCAGACCCTGTCGGCCTTGCCTGCGGCGAAGAAGCCCAGCCATCGCACGAAAAGCGCGATCGCGATTGCCGTGATCAGCGGATTGATGCGCGCCTCCCGGTGCGAGCGCGCGTCGCCCGCAACGGCAAGCGCGATCAGCGCGAACACCAGCGAATAGGACCATTCGGCGAGACGCTGATTGAGCTCCGCCCGGTAGCTGCCCGGTTCTCGCTGGAACATCTTGTCGTTGGGATCCGGGCTGAGCAGATATTGCGTCGTGCGGTCCTTGGGCAAAAGCGTGATGTCGTTCGCCGCCGACATGAACGCCGACATGTCGAAGGCATAGGAGGTGAAGCGGATGACGGAGAGGTCGCCGGTCACCGATTTGCGGTTGATGACGCCGTCATTCATCATCAGCACCTTCTCGTCGCCCTTTTCGACGATGCTGCCGGTCTTGGCGTAGTAGGTCAGGCTGGCGCCTTCCTCGCGTGAATCGGCCACGAAGATGCCGCCGAGCCGGTTGCCGGGAAGCCGCTCGCCAACCTGCAGGAACAGGCCTTCGTCGATCTTGCGGAACGTGCCTTCCTGGATGATCAGCGACAGAAGGTCGGCGCGCGATGCTGCCACCAGCTGGCGGTTCTTCTGCCTGGCATAGGGATCGATGGCGTTGTCGACGATGAAGGAAAACGCGCAAGCCGCTATCGCGAGCAGCAGGATCGGCCGCGCGATCGTCCAGCGTGAGGCGCCGGCGGCGCCGAGCACGGCGAGTTCCGAATCGGTGTTCATGGCGCTCAGCGTCTGCGCCACCGCCACCACCAGGGCGAACGGCACCACGATCGGGATGATCGAGGGGATGATGAGTGCCGCGACTTCGAAGAAAGTCAGCGCCGACTGGCCATTGTCGGTGACAAGGTCGATCTTGGCCAGCACCTGCGTGGTCCACACGATCGCCAGCGTCCAGACCAGCGCCGCGAGGAACATCGTCAGCGCGCGGCGCATGATGTAGCGTTCAACGACCTTCATGAAGGCTTTTCTCGATTTTGCCGAACGGCATCATGCCCGCCGACAAGGTAGTGATCCGGCGGCGCCCGCACAACTGCGTCATGGGCGGCTCGCTCCGGTTTGTCGCCCCACGCCACGTGCCCCGGCGTGGCGGAGTCTCCGCGCCAATGAATAAGAAATGCAAAACATCGATGGTTAACAGCAGGTTGCGGCAGCAAGCTAAGGCCGTGCCGAGGCGAATCCTTTGTCTATGGTGGCGCCGATATAGACCGCGATTTCGGCCAAAGTCTTGCCAAATGGCGGAAAACGACCAAATGTCGCGCACTCTTGCCAAACCTCTCGCCCGTTGAAAATTACCTTTGCCGGCACCCTACGGCCATCCCCGAAAGCAGGACCTGATGACGTCGAGACCATCCATTTCCTTCGCCAAATTCGCCGCGCCCAAAAAGGGCAGCGTCTTCGTCTTCGCGGCCGATGATGGCGGGCTCGGCGAGGCGGCGAAGGCCTGCGATCCGGCTGGTGCATTGGCTCGCGCCTTTCCGGTCGCCGATTTCTCCGGCAAATTCGCAAGCTCGGCCGAGGTGCTGGCCCCGGAAGGAACGCCGGTCGACCGGCTGGTGGCGGTCGGCGCCGGCAAGGTCTCGAGCCTCGACGACTATGCCTGGCTGAAGCTCGGTGGCGCCGTTGCCGCTTCGCTGCGCAAAGCGACCGAGGTGGCCGTCATCCTCGATCTGCCGGAGTATCAGCCCGACGGTCGCCAGGCGGCGAGCCTTGCCGCCGGCATCCTGCTGCGCAGCTATTCCTTCGACAAATACAAGACCAGGAAAGACAAGGAAGACGGCCAATCCGACACGAAGTCGGGCAAGCCCGCCAGGGTAACCGTTCACTGCGCCGATCCCGCTGCCGCGAAAAAGGCTTTCGCCGGCGAGGAAGCGGTGGTCGACGGCGTGCTGCTTGCGCGCGATCTGGTCAACGAGCCGGCCAATGCGCTTGGGCCCGTCGAATTCGCCGAGCGCGTCAAGGCGCTGGAACAGCTCGGCGTCGAGGTCGAGATCCTTGCCGAAAAGGAGATGAAGAAGCTCGGCATGGGCTCGCTGCTCGGCGTCGCGCAAGGCTCGCCGCGCGGCGCGCGCCTGGCGGTGATGCGCTGGAACGGCGGCAAGGCCAAGGACGCGCCGCTCGCCTTCATCGGCAAGGGTGTCACCTTCGACACCGGCGGCAATTCGATGAAGCCGGCCTCGGGCATGGAGGACATGAAGGGCGACATGGGTGGCGCCGCCGCCGTCACCGGCCTTATGCGTGCGCTCGCTGCGCGCAAGGCGAAGGCCAATGTGGTCGGCGTCATCGGCCTTGTCGAGAACGCCGTCGACGGCCATGCCCAGCGTCCCGGCGACATCGTCACCTCGATGTCGGGCCAGACGATCGAGGTGCTCAACACCGATGCGGAAGGCCGCCTCGTTCTGGCCGATGCGCTCTGGTATGCCAACGACCGTTTCAAGCCGAAATTCATGATCAACCTGGCGACGCTTACCGGCGCCGTCATGGTGGCGCTAGGCCAGCACTATGCCGGCCTTTTCTCCAACAATGACGAGCTTGCCGGCCGGCTTTTCGGCGCCGGGCAGGCATCGCAGGAGCGGCTGTGGCGCATGCCGCTCGGGCCTGAATACGACAAGCTGATCGATTCCAAGAACGCCGACATGAAGAACATCGGCGGCCGCTATGGCGGCGCCATCATCGCCGCGCAGTTCCTGCAGCGCTTTGTCAAGGACACGCCCTGGGCGCATCTCGACATCGCCGGCACCGCGATGGGCGCGCCGTCGAGCGAGATAAACCAGTCCTGGGGCTCGGGCTTTGGCGTGCGCTTGCTCGACCGCCTGGTCCGCGATCACTATGAGGGTTAGGTTTCCGGGATGACCGACATCCTGTTCTACCATTTGACCGAATCGACGCTCGAGGAGGCGCTGCCGGGCCTGCTCGAACGCAGCGTCGAGCGCGGATGGCGCGCGGTGGTGCAGACCGGCACGGAAGATCGCCGCGACGCGCTCGACCAGCATCTGTGGATTTTTCGCGACGATTCCTTCCTGGCGCATGCCACCGACCGCGAAGCCTATCCGGCCGAGCAGCCGATCCTGCTCACCACGGGCGAGGGCAACCAGAATGCCGCGCAGATCCGTTTTCTGGTCGACGGCGCGACGCCTCCCGACTTGTCCGGCTACGAGCGCGCCGTCTTCCTGTTCGACGGCCATGACGCGGCACAGCTCGAAGCCGCCCGCGGCCACTGGAAGACGATGAAGGAAGCCGGCCACGCCGTGACCTACTGGCAGCAGACGCAGGACCGACGCTGGGAACGCAAGGCTTAGCTCGCAAGTCCGGCACTATCCTGAAGATGCCGCCACAGCGCCTCGGCCACAGGTCCGTGCGGCTTGTCGCGTCGCCGCACCGCGGCGACGGTTTCGGTGCGGCCGGGAATATGCCGGCCGGCAATCGAGAGCAGCCGTCCGTCGCGCAAGTCGTCCTCGATCAACCAGTCGGGCAGGTGGCCCCAGGCAAGCCCGTGCAGGATCAACTCCTTCTTCATCATATGGTCGGGCACCGAGCAGGAGTGTGCGCCGTCGATGACGAAGAAGTTTTCTGGTGAAGGACGCCGCGCCGTGTCGCGGATCACACATTGGGTGAAGGGCCGCATCGCTTCTGGCGTGACGTCATTCCCCGGGTCGAACGGCAGGAAGCCCGGCGCCACCACCGGCACGAAGGCGACTTCGCACAGGTTGATTCTCTCGAGATGCGGATCGGACGGGTTGGCGCGGTGGAAGACGAGGTCCGCTTCGCCGTCCATCAATCGCTCGACCGGCCCGCCGATCGCTTCATAGTCGAGATGCAGGCGCGTGCGCGGCCGCTCGGCGAAGAAGCAGCTGAGCAGGCCGAGTATTCTGGGCCGAGGGCAGACGTCGCCCATGACGAGGCGCAGCATGGTTTCCTCGCCGCTCGCCAGCTGGCCCGCATAGGTCCGAAGATGCTCGAATTCGCGGATCGTCAGTTGCGCCCGCGCATGGAACAGGCGGCCCTCGTCGGTCAAGCTCACCCGGTAGCCGCTGCGATCCAGCAGCCTCAGGCCAAGTTGCTCTTCGAGCCGGGCGACGGCTGCGAACACCGAGGGATGCGTCCGGTGCAAGGCCTGGGCTGCGGCCTGGAAGCTGCCTCGGCGAGCGACCGCGTCGAAACATCTGAGATCGTGAAGTTTCACGCCATCCATAGTCGAAAAGTCCTACAAAGATTGTCGCATCATAGTAATTTTCTTCGATAGTTACGATGCCTACTTTGCCTCATCGAAAGCCTTCCAAAAGCGCCGAAAGGATGAGGATCCAAAATGACCGACACGCTGCACTTCACTGCGGGCGATGGCGCCCGCATCGGCTATAGGCTGGACGGTCCGGAAGACCGTCCGGTGCTGATGCTCTCCAACTCCATCGCCACGACGTTCCACATGTGGGATGGCCAGGTTCCGGAATTTGCCAAATCCTTCCGCGTGCTGCGCTATGATTTTCGCGGCCATGGCGGCTCCGACGCGCCGGCCGGCGCCTATTCGCTCGACCGTCTCGGCCGCGACGTGTTGGAACTGCTCGATTTCCTCGGGCTTGCCCGCGTGCATTTCCTCGGCCTGTCGCTGGGCGGTTTCGTGGGCCAGTGGCTGGGCATCCATGCGCCGGAGCGCATCGAGCGCCTGATCCTCTCCAACACCTCGCCACATCTCGGGCCGGCATCCTATTTCGACGAGCAGATACGCAACGTGCTTGCGGCCGACGACCTGTCGGCGACGGCGGACATGTTCATGCGAAACTGGTTCCCTGCCTCCATGCTTGCCGGTCAAAACAAGACAGTCGAGCCATTCCACGCCGCGATCCTCGCCATGTCGCCGCAAGGCTTGGCGGGATGCTTCGCCGCGGTCCGCGACGCCGATCTGCGCCGCCCGATTTCCCTCATCGCCGCGCCGACGCTGGTCATCGGCGGCGAGGACGACAAGGTGACGCTGGCAAGCCACAGCGAGGCGATCGCGGCGGCGATCCCCGGCGCGGAACTCCTGCTTTTGCCCGGCGTCCACCTGCTCAATGTCGAGCGTCCAGCGGAGTTCATGGAGGCGGTGACGGGTTTCCTCCTGAAGCGATGACCTGGCAGTGCCGCACGAGCGTGGAAACGTCGCTATCGATCGCTTTTTGCGCTAGATAAGGGCCAAGCTCATGTGGCGGGGGGAGAATGCGGATCAGGATCGTCGGAACCGGCAGGGCGGTACCGGCTGAGCGCGTCACGACGTGGACGCTGGAGAAGCGGCTTGGCCTCGGCGAGGGCGCGCTCGAAACCGCGACCGGCGTCGTCGAGCGCTATGTCTGCGAGGGCGAATCGCAAATCGATCTAGCTTGCGCCGCGGCGACGCTGGCGCTTGAGGATGCCGGCCTCGATCCCGGCGCCGTCGACCTGATCATCGGCGGCTGCGGCGTGCCTTATCAGCCGCTGCCGGCGACCGCGCCCTTGGTCATGCAGCGCCTTGGGCTGGCCGACGGCTCGGCTGCCGCCTTCGACGTCAACAGCACATGCCTGGGCTTCCTCACCGCCTTCGAGACCGCGGGCCGCATGATCGAGGCCGGGCAATGCGAGACGGCGCTGGTGTTTTCCTCCGAGATCGCCTCGCGCGCCTTGCCGTGGCAGGATGCGCCCGAGATCGCCGCGCTCTTCGGCGACGGCGCCGCGGCCGCCGTGCTGCGCAACGGCGGCCAAGGCGAGGGCAGGGTGGCGGCCAGCCTGATGCGCACTTATCCGTCGGGCTGGGAAGCCTGCGGCATCGGTTCGGGCGGCACGCGCTTCGATTTCCGCAAGGAGCAGGAAGCGTTCGCCGCGCACAGCCTGTTCCACATGGACGGCAAGGAATTGTTCAGGCTCACCGCGCGCCATTTCAACGGCTTCGTCGCCGCTCTGCTTGAGCGCGCCGGCTGGCGGCATGGCGATGTCGATCTCGTCGTGCCGCACCAGGCGAGCCCGTTCGCGCTTGCCCATATGGCGCGCCAGACCGGCTTTGCGCCGGAAAAGCTCGTCGACATTTCCGCCCGCTTCGGCAACCAGATCGCGGCGTCCATTCCCTTCGCGCTGGACGTCGCGCGCCGCGAGGGCCGCGTAGCGCCGGGCATGAAGCTGCTCATCCTCGGCACGTCGGCCGGCGTCTCCTTCGGCGGCATGGCGCTGGAGGTCTGAGGAATGGCCGTGCTCGTCACCGGCGCCAGCGGTTTCTTGGGCTCGCATGTGCTAGAGCGGCTGGCTGCGTCCGGCACGCTGGCGCTCGGGCTCGGCCGCGATGAAGCGTGCTGCGCCGCGCTGGAGGCCGCCGGCCATCGCATCGTCCGCCACGATCTCGCGCAGCCGCTCGACGCCGCGCTCGATCCGAGGCTTGGCAGGGTCGAACGGATCATCCATTGCGCGGCGCTCTCTTCGCCTTTCGGACGCCTCGCTGATTTCGAGGCGGCCAACGTCACGGCAACGCGCAACCTTGTCGATTTCGCGCAGCGGCAAGGCGTCAGCCGCTTCGTCCACATCTCCACCCCGTCCGTCTGCTTTGCCTTCCGCGACCAGCTTGGGCTCAGCGAGGACGTGGCCTTGCCGGAGCCCGTCAATCACTATGCCCGCACCAAGCGCGAGGCCGAAAAGATCGTGCTCGGCCAGCCCGCCATTCATCCGCTGGCGCTGCGGCCCCGCGGCATCTACGGCAAAGGCGACCACGCGCTGCTGCCGCGCCTGATCAAGGCAGCCAAAAGCCGGCCGCTGCCGCTGTTTCGCAATGGCCGGGCGGCCATCGACCTCACTTATGTCGACGACGTCGTCGACGCGGTGATGGCGGCGCTTGCCGCGCCCGGGGAGGCGGAGTGCCAAATCTTCAACATCTCCGGCGGCGAGGTGCTGCCGGTCCGCCGCATTGCCGACGAGGCCTGCGCCCGCGCCGGTCTCGAGGCGCGCTGGCGGCCGACGCCGCTCATGCCGGCGATACTGGCGGCGGGCCTGATGGAAGCAGTGGCGCTCCGGTTGCCTGGCCGCCCCGAGCCGCCGGTCACCCGCTATGGGCTCGGCCTCTTCGCTTATGCGCAAAGCCTCGATCTGTCCAAGGCCAAGCGGATGCTTGGCTGGGCACCGAAGATCTCGTTCGAGCAAGGGCTTGACCGCACTTTTTCCGGTGGGGCGCAGGCATGAGGATCGTCTTCGCCAACAGCGCCTGGGTGAGCGCCGCCGAACGGCTGATCCTGCGCGGCGGCAACTGGCAAAGCGTCAGGCTGCGAGTCCGCTACGGGCTGTCCTTTCACCCAACTGCCGGGCCTGTGCTCATCGACACCGGCTACACATCTGAGGCGCTCAGCGGTGAGCGGCGTAGCCGCACGCTTCGGCTCTACGGTGCGCTGCTGAAACCCGAGCTCAACGCCGACGAGCAGGTCCTGCCGGTGCTGCGGCGTTTCGGTCTGTCGCCTGACGACATCCGCACAATCATCGTCACCCACTTTCATGCTGACCACATTTCGGGCCTGTCGCTGTTCCGCAGCGCCCGCTTCATCGCCAGCGATGCGGCCTGGGCGCGGGTCAAGGCGCGAGGCCCGAGGCAGAATCTGCGCCACGGCGTCTTCACCGAACTCTTCCCTCCGGATTTCGAGGCGCGGCTGGAGGCGTTGTCCGCTAAGCGGCGAGTCGAGGCGCGCGAAGGCGCGCCAGGCGGCGCCGATCTCTTCGGCGACGGCAGCGTCATCGCGGTCGATCTTCCAGGACATGCCGACGGCCAGTTCGGCCTGCTGTTTACGGGGCCGGCCCGGCCGCTGCTCTACGCCGTCGATGCGCAATGGCTGCTCAAGGCCTTGACCCATAACCGCACGCCGGGGTTCCCGGCCACCCTGATCGCCGAGGACGCGGTGGCGATCGAGCCGACCAGCGCCATGCTGCGTCGCTTCCTCGCTTCCGGCGGCGAGGTGATGCTCTGCCATGATCCCGCTTCGACATCTTACGACCTCGCACCGGAGGCCGCATGAACGGGCTGGCGGAAGCGGCAGGCTCCTTCGCCTTGACGCGCTGGGTCTCGCGGAAGAGCCGCGCGGATTTCGAGCGCTGGCAGGCGGCCGCCTTGCGGCGCTTCCTCGATCGCGACCTGCCGCGCGCGCCGTTTTACGGCATGGCGCCGGCGCGCCTCAGCGATCTCCCGGTCACCGAAAAGGCGCTGCTGATGGCGCGTTTTGAGGATTTCAACATCCACCATCTCACCGCCGCGCAAGCCTGGGCGGCCCTGGCGGGCGAGGGCCGCGCCGGACCGCTCACCGTCGGCGCCAGCACCGGAACGTCGGGCAATCGCGGCCTGTTCGTGATTTCCGAGGCCGAAAAATACCGCTGGCTGGGCGCGATCTTGGCCAAGGCGGTGCCCGATCTTCTCTGGCGCGGCATGCGCGTCGCCGTCATCCTGCCGCAGAACACCGGGCTTTACGACAGCGCCCGCAAATCGCGTCTGATAAGGCTCGCCTTCTTCGATCTGGCCTCGGGCCCGGAAAGCTGGCGCGGCGCGCTCGAAGCCTTCGAGCCGACGGTCATTATCGCGCCGCCGAAGATGCTGCGCCATTTCGCAAGCGAGGGTTTCCGTCTGCGTCCGAAGCGTGTCTTCTCGGCGGCTGAAACGCTGGATCCGGTTGACCGTCCGGTTATAGAGGATTTCTTCCGGCTGCCGCTCGATCAGATTTACATGGCGACCGAAGGCCTGTTCGCGGTCACCTGCCGGCAGGGCGGACTGCATCTTGCCGAAGACTCCGTATTCTTCGAATTCGAGCTGGCGGGCGAGGGGCTGGTGACGCCGCTGGTGACAACCTTTCGCCGCCGGACACAGATCATGGCGCGCTACAGGATGAACGACCTGTTGCGCTTGTCCGAAGCACCTTGCCGATGTGGTTCGCCGCTGCGCTGCGTCGACGAGATCGTTGGCCGCATGGACGATGTCTTCCGGCTTGCTTCGCCGGACGGCCCGGTGCTCGTCACGCCGGATGTGCTGCGCAACGCCGTGCTCAAGGCCGATCGCCGCATCGACGATTTTCGTCTTGTCCAGACCGGGCCGGACAAGGTCGAGCTCAGCCTTCCGCCAACGTTCGCGGATGATGCGGCGGCGGCCGCGCATGAAGCGGTGCAAGCGTTGCTGGATGCGCGACAGGCGGTCGCTACCGTCACGCTCGTCCGCGCGCCGCTGCCGCTGGAGACAGGCCGCAAGCTGCGTCGCGTCGAAGCCCGCCTGGAGCGCGCGCGATGAGCGGCGCGGCGATGGCGCAAAGGCCTGTGCAGCAGGCCGACCGGGTCGAGAACAAGCCGGCAAAGGTCGAGGCTTTTGTAAGGCTTTTCAACGAGATGCCGGTGCGCCACCTCATCGCCAATCTGGACACGAAAGTCGAGACGCTCGAAATCGCCGGAGGCATTTTTCCGCTGACGTTGAACGACGGGAGTGAGGCGCACAATTGCTATATCTGCTGCCCGACCAGCGCCTATATCGACTACGCGATGGATGAGACGCGCAACTTCGCCGGTCGCCCGCTGCTGCGGCGCGCGCTCAACGCACTGATCGGCGCCTGCGCGCCGCTGGTCAGGGCGAGCGGCCTCGACCGCCAGGCGCAGGTCAACAACTGGCTCTATTCGACCAATCCGGTGCCGCTGCTCTACCGGCCGACAGCCGCGTCGTTGCGTTCGGCCTTGACCGCCCGTTTCCCCGATCGCGCCATCGTCATCCGCTCGTTGAATGATATCGCCGATCCGGCGACCATTGCCGCGTTGAAGGCCGAGGGGTTCCGCATGCTGGCGGCGCGACAGATCTACATTTTCGCCGACCGCAGCGCATCGCCCACCATGACCCGCGACATGAAGCGCGATCGCGCCTGCCTGCGCACAACGCCGTTCGAGCGAGTGGGCAATGGCGATTTCACCGAGGCCGATTATGCGCGCGCCGAGCAGCTCTACACCATGCTCTACCTCGACAAATACACGCCGCTCAATCCGCACTACACCGGACGCTACATCGCCGAAATGCACCGGCGCGGCATCATCAGCCTGGCGGGATTGCGCCGGCCGCGCGGCGAGCTGGTCGCCGTCACCGGCCTGTTCGAGAACGGCGGCTCGCTGACCCAGCCCATCGTTGGCTATGACACCAGCCTGCCGGTCGCCGACGGGCTTTATCGCATGATGATGGCGGTGGCGCAGGACCACGCGACCTCGCGCGGCCTGTTCTTCAACATGAGCGCGGGCGCCGCCGATTTCAAACGCCGGCGCGGCGCGGTCGCGGCGATCGAATACAACGCTGTCTATGCCGGGCATCTTGCGCTTCGCCGACGCATGGCGATCCGCGTCATGGAGGCCGTGCTGGGATCGGTAGGCATTCCCCTGCTCAGGAGGTTCGAACTGTGAACGAGTGCGGCGGGGAAGCCCATTGGCAGGCGGTGGCGTTGTCGACCGACATCGGCAGGCGGCCGAAGCGCGTCCTGTTCGACGGCGCGCCCGTGGTGCTGTTCCGCTCGGCGCAAGGCATTGCGGCACTTTTTGATCGTTGCCCGCACCGGTTGGTCGAGCTGTCGACCGGAAGGATCGTTGGCGGGGAGATCGAATGCCCCTATCATGGCTGGCGCTATGACGGCGAGGGACGCTGCACCGCGATCCCCGGCCATGTCGGCGCCATGCCGCATTACCGGGTCCGCCGCTTTGCAGCGATCGAGCGCGACGGCGTCGTTTTCATTTCTTCCGGCTCGCCGACAAGCGAGCCTTACCTGCACTGCATGCAGGGCAAGGATGTCGTCGTGCGGCGGGTGCGCTCGTCTACGCAGTCGACGGTCATCGATGCGGCGGAAAACATCCTCGATGCCACCCATACCCATTTCACCCATAAAGGCCTGCTGCGCGGCCTGACCTCGAAGCGCCATCTGGTGCGGGTCGAGGTGACCGGAGGCGAGGGCTGGGTCGAGGCCTGCTACACCGGCGAAGACCGTCAGCAGGGCCTGATCAGCCGGCTCATGGAAGGCGAGCGTGCGAAAACCATCGGCCGCTTCCGCCATCCCGGCATCGCCGAGCTCGAATATTGGGGCAGGGACGGGCTGGTCTTAGCCACCACCTTCCATCTGCGCCAGGCCGACGAGCGCACTGTCGAGGGCGTCGGCTGGCTGATCGGCCGGCGCCAAGGCCTGCTCGGCGAGCTGAAGGCACTGGCCTTCAAGCCGCTTTTCAACATCGCGCTGCACCAAGATCGCCGGGTGCTGAAATCGGCCAGCGACAATGCCCGGCTACCGCCCCAAGCCCTGCCGGTGATCGGCCCCCTCGATTTCCTGCGCCGCGACATCGCCGCGATCATGGATGGGAAGATGCCAGCGGCTGCGAGTGAGACAAGGGTGCATGAGATCGAGCTGTGAATTATAGTGCACATACCTTGATTTGAATGCTTTCGTGAATTATAGTTCACGCATGATCGAGGTCCGGCAGACCGCCGATTTCACCAACTGGCTGGACGCGCTTCGCGACACCGCGGCTCGACAGCGCGTCGTCGCCCGCATCCGTCGGGTCGAGATCGGCAACATCGGTGATGTCAAATACTTCGATGGCATCGGCGAGCTTCGGATCGACCATGGCCCGGGCTACCGGCTCTACTTTGTGAAGATTGGAAACGCCGTGATCATACTGCTCTGTGGCGGCGACAAGTCCAGCCAAAGGCGCGACATCGCCAAGGCGAAACAGATGGCAAAGGAGATATGACTATGCCTCTCAAAACCACCCGCTTCGACATTCTCGACCACCTGAAAACTCCGGAGGATCGCTTGGCCTACATCGAAGCTGCCTTCGAGGATGGTGATCCCGCGCTCATTACGCACGCGCTTGGCGACGTAGCGCGCTCCATAGGCATGACGGCCGTGGCGAGAGAGGCTGGCGTTACGCGCGAGGCGCTTTACAAAGCACTGAGCGAGAAGGGCGACCCGCGCCTCAGCACTCTGGTGGGCGTCACTAGGGCGCTGGGTTTGCAACTTGAGGTCAAGCCTGTCGGCCCGGGCTCACTCGGGGCTTGAAGCGCTTCCAGCAGGCCCATTCCATTCGATATCCCGCGTCGAAGCCGACTGCAGGCTGACCCGCTCGCGCAATGCCACCCGTGCAATCTCCGCCAGCGCCGGCCATTGCGCCTTAACCGGCGTTGAATCTTCCGGCCAATCGAGCAATTCCTGGCCCCCGCGCATCGCCTTTCGGAATTCGCCAAGCCCGCCCGAACGCAGCACCGCCGGCAGTCCGTAAATCCACATCGCGAGCCGCACCGTTTGCGGGGCGATGACGTCGGGCGTGACTTCCTGACCGTCGCCGAGCACGGCATCCACGAAGCGCCCCGGATCGCGGAAGAAATGCAGGCCGCTCACCGCGCGCGGATTGCATTCGAGCGGCAGCACACGGCCGCCCGGCTCGCGCATCAGGTCGAAAGAAATCTGCCCGGTCCACGTGGCGCCGGCCACGATCCGCTCGACCAGCTCGCGCGCGGCCTCGTCCTCGACCCGCTCGAAGAAGATGCCTGCTCCCTTTCCGGCACGATAGAGCGAGCGGTAGAGCGCGAGCGCCTTGAGCCTGCCCTGGCGCGCCACCGCATAGGCGCTGATCTCCTCGCCCTCGACAAAATGCTGTGCCACCCAGGGCATGGCGGCCGAGGGCGCGATCGCATCGAGCGCTTCGGGCGGCGGACGCAGCAGCGTATGGCTGGCAAAGCGCGACCAGACCGGTTTGAACGCCAGCTCGCGAGAGCGGCCGCGCACGACCTCCATATTGCTACGCGAGCTGAGCAGCGTCGTTTCCGGCACCTCCAGCCCGAGCCGTTCGGCGAGCCGGATGAAGCTGTGCTTGTTGTGGACCTCCGCCAGCAGCTCGATATCGGGTGCGAACAGAAGCGCCGGCATGCTCCTGCCGCGCCAGGCAAGCGCAAGGTGAAAGACCTCCTCGCAGGTCGGGACGACGAGGCCGATGCCCTCGGCCCGGATCAGCTCCTCAATCGCATCGGCATAGGCCCGCGGCTCGAAGCGCGGCGGCGGCAATCGATGATAACGCGCGCAGGCTTTGCTCGCCGCCGCGATCGGCCGTGCCGGCGTGTCGGCCAGGATCACCCTATGGCCCGCGCCATGGAGAAGGCGCGCCAGATGCAGCGCAACCGGCGCCCGCGCCCCGGTAATCAGGATGGATCCGTCAGCCCCCGGCATCGCTCATTCGCGTAGTTCCCATCGCGAAAAATCGTTGCGCGAAATCGGCGTGATTGGCAACGCGGGCAGCGATCGATGCCGGAGCGGCAAGATCATTTCTTACGCGGCTTCGCCTTCTCGATCGCCGGCTTGCTCGGCCAATGCCAGCCTTCGCCCTCGCCATGCGCGGCCTGCGGCCGCGCCACATAGGCGAGCGCGCCATTGGCCTCGAGATAGACGCGCGACAGCATCTCGGCGAGCACGCCCGACGTCACCGCCTGCAGCCCGGCGATCACCAGGAAGAAGCCGGTGATGAGCATCGGCCGCGTGCCGATGTCCTGCCCCCAGAAAACCTTGATAGCGAGGAGATAGGCAAGGATCAGCGAGCCGAGCACGCCGAATACGATGCCGATGCCGCCGAAGAAATGGCCGGGCCGCGTGCGGTAGCGCAGGAAGAAGAACATGAAGACGAGGTCCAGCACCACGCGGAAGGTGCGCGAGATGCCGTATTTCGACTGGCCGTGGATGCGGGCGTGATGCGTCACCACCTCCTCGGCGATGCGGCGCGGCGTCGTCACCGTCGCGAGCCAGGCCGGGATGAAGCGATGCATCTCGCCATAGAGCCGCACGCTGCGGATGACGCTGCCGCGGAACACTTTCAGGCTGCAGCCATAGTCCTTGAGCCGCACGCCGGTGACGCGGGCGATCAGCCTGTTGGCGATGCGCGAGGGCAAGCGGCGCATCCAGAAACCTTCCTTGCGGTCCTTGCGCCAGCCGGCGACGAGGTCGAGATCCTCGGTCAGCAGGCGGTAGACCATGCGTGGAATGTCGAACGGGTCATTCTGCAGATCGCCGTCGAGCGTCGCGATGACGTCGCCGCGCGCGGCGTCGAGGCCGGCCTGCATGGCGGCGGTCTGCTTGTAGTTGCGCACCAGTTCCACGCCATGCACATGCGGCCCGTATTGGGCCGCCAGCCGGCGGATCTCGGCGGGCGTGGCGTCGGTGCTGCCGTCGTCGACCAGCACTACTTCCCAGGGCTGGCTGTAATTTTCCATCGCCTGATGAATGCGGACCAGCAGCGGCTCGACATTGTCGGCTTCGTTGTACATCGGGACGACGATGGAGAGCTTGTGCTCGGGCATGACGGCGCCCTCGGGCAATCCGGAAGCCGGAATGGGAAGCACGTTCATGGCGGTCATTTCCTTGCCGGCCCCGCCGCCGGGGTTTCCGGCAGCGTCGATTTCGAGGGAAACAGCCAGGCGATCGCACCGGTTGCGACCGCCGAGCACAGGATGAAGAGATGCAGCGCGAGCGCGGCCTGCAGGCCGTCCTTCATGGCAATGCCGGAATAGAGCAGTGCGGCGGCCGCGCCCGCTTCATAAGTGCCGAAGCCGGCGACACCCTGCACCGGCAGGATGGCGGCCGCCTCGGCCCCGACCGCGCCGGGAAAGGCGGTCTGGAACGAGGTATCAAGCAGCATGGCGAGCAGCCAGCCCTGCACGCCGAGCTTCAGCGCCCAATTGGCCATCGTCCACCACCAGCCGTAGCGCGAGCGTCCCGTCGCTTCGGTGAAGATGTCGCGCAATTTGCCGAGCTTCGAGACGATCCTGCCGCCCGCCGCCCAGTTGTGCGGCGCGCGCGCCCAGCGCGGCAGGTACCATGCGGCGGCGATCAGCGCCGCGATGCCGGCGGCCCGCAGCGCCGGATGCAGGCCCGGCCAGACGATGCAAGCCAGCACGCCGACGACGAAGGCGTCCTGCAGTCTGAACCACAATAGCGAAGCGCTGGCGCGCACGATCGGCACGCCGAACACCTGGCGCAAAAGGATCGGAAACGCCGTCTCGCCGCCGCGGAACGGCACGATGTTGATCATCGCATTGTGGATCAGGATGACGCGAAGCACGGCGCCGAAGCGGCCGTTCACGTCGCCGCGGAACTCGTCGCAGACACGCAGCGCCCTGAGCACATAGGTGACGAACAGCGCCGCCGCGACCGCTGCAAAGGCGCCCGGCGTGATGGAGGCGAAGGCATCGCCGACCATCTTCCAGCGCTGGTCGCTGGCAAGCCATGCCAGCAGCGCCAGAGTGACGATTATCGATATCGCTCGCTTCAAACAGATCTCCAACGGGCCGCCCGGTCGGGGCGGAAGCGCCATTCGAGGGCCTGCAAAGGGGGCGCTCTCGAATGTCGGCCCGACCGGCGCCGATCCGATATCGGATCCGTGCCGGCTTTTTCAAGGCGCTGTTCCTATAGAGCAATTCCAGGAAAAGTGTGAGCGGTTTTCCGTCCGGAATTGCGTCAAAACAAAGAGGTAGAGCGGTTCGCCGTTCCGTGAAACGGTGAAACGCTCTGGCGCAGCGGCGCCGGCGAATCCATAAGCTTGGTTGGAGCCTCGATCGAGGCGGCGAAAAGCGGGCGGACGTCGCGCCCGCCCGATATGCCGATTAAGCCTTACTCTCCGCCCATCTCTTTCTTGAACTGATCGAAATCGACCTGCATGCCATTGAAGATGGTGCTCCAATGGCGCGTCAGCGCCGCCATGGTCACGGCCTCCTGGATCTCCTCGTCGGTGGCGCCGGCGTGCTTGGCGTTCTGGGTGTCCGACCAGATGCAGTAGCTGCAGGGGATCTGCGCCGCGACCGCCAGCGAAATCAGCGACTTCTCCTTCGGCGTCAGCGCCGTCTTGTCGCTGAGCTCGATGGCCTTGACCTCGGCCCAGGCGCCGGGCAGACCGGCCTTGGGGAATTGTTTGATGAAGCTCGGCACACCGCCCATGGTCGACTGGATGTCCTTCAGCGCCGCGTCATAGTCATCGGCGCGGGCCGGCGCGGAGGCGAGCAATGCGGCAGACACGCCCGCCGCGGCGATCAGCGAGGCGAAGCGAAGGCAGGAATGCGCGGTTGAGATGATGCGAATGACTGACATGATATTCTCCTCTGGTTTTTGTTAGCCTTACGATGTAAGGTGTGTGGAAGATGAACCTTACAGTGTAAGTTGTCAAGCGCCATGGATGCACCGAGCAGAAAAAAGCGACCCCGCGGAAAACTCTCCCGCGAGATGATCGAGGACGCCGCCTTCGAGGTGATCGAGCGGGAAGGGCTTTCCGGCTTTTCGATGCGCAAGCTCGCCGCCAGGCTCGGCTGCGAAGCGATGAGCATCTATCACCACTTCCCCTCGCAGGCGCATCTCTACGAGGCGCTGGTTGACCGCCAGATGAGCGGGCTTGTAATCCCCGACGACAGGCTGCCCTGGCGCGAGCGGGCCCGCATCGGCATGCAGGAATTCCGGCGCGTCGCTACCGAGCACCCGGCCTTTGCGCCGTTCATCGTCGTCTACCGAATGAACTCGCCGCCGTGCCTCGCCAAGCTCAACGCCATCATCGGCCTGTTCGAGGATGGCGGCTTCGGCCCCGAGCTCAGCGCCCGCCTGTTCCGCGCCGCCGGCTACTATCTGATGGGCGCGATCCTCGACGAGACGGCCGGCTATGCCAAGGGGCCTTCGGCGGTCACCACCGTCAGCGACCAGGAGCTGGCGCGCGACTATCCGAGCGTCGTGAAGGCCGGCGCCTATTTCGGCGCCGCCGGCTTCGACAAGACTTTCGAGCTTGGCCTGGAAATGTTTCTGGACGAGATGGAGCGGGTCCGCGAAGCTGCGCGAAACGAACCCGCCAAAAAATAGCAGCGATCTCGCTCAGAAACCAAGGCTCTGAATGCGCTTCCTGTGTGTCCTTCTCCTCATCGCCGGTGCCGCCATCGGCATCTTCTATCCCTGGGCGATGAGCAATTTTTCCGGCCACCCCATCGGCACGTATCGCGTCTATGAGGGCGGCCGCTTCCGGCCCGCCACCGTGCAACTTGCCGCAGGCGACGCTCCGGTAAGGGTGCTGGTCGACCTGACCGCGCGGGCCGAGCGCGTCGCGGGCCAGCAGCGCACGGTGCTGACGCTGACCGCAGCGCATGGCGGCCGTACGGTGCTGGCCTCGGCGCTCTCCTTCAACCACACGGACAATCCGCGCCAGGCCAGCCCGCAACTGCCCGACAAGATCTTTCGCGACGAGGCCGGCGTCATCGATAAGGTCGTGCCCGGTCCTTACCTCTTCACCGTCGGACCCGGCGATGCCGACGGCATCGCCATGCGCGCGGTCGATCTCATCCTGCGCGCGGACACCGGCTCGATCGACGAACGCGCGCGGCCGGCCGGCTATACGCTGATGGGCGTCGGCCTTGCCGGACTGGCGGTTTCGCTGATCTTCGGGCGCCGCGGCGGTGGCCCGCAAAATCCCAATTCGCAGCCGCCACCGCCGCGCTGGGGCCGCAACGGTTCGCCACGAGCATGATGCCGAAAAGTGTGAATCGGTTTTCGCTCGACATCATGCTCTCTAAAGGTAAGCGCGCATGAACTATCGCCACGCCTACCACGCCGGCAATTTCGCCGATGTCGTCAAGCATGCCGTGCTCGCACGCCTCGTCGAATATCTCAAGCAGAAGGACAAGGCTTTTCGCGTCATCGACACCCATGCCGGGATCGGCCGCTACAATCTTGCTTCGGTCGAGGCCGGCAAGACCGGCGAATGGCAGACCGGCATCGGCCGGCTGGTAGAATCCGCGCTCGAGCCGCAAGCGGCGGCGCTGCTTCAGCCCTATCTGGAAGCGGTACGCGCGCGAAATCCCGACGGCGGCCTCAAGCATTATCCCGGCTCGCCGCTGATCGTGCGCCATCTCCTGCGCAGCCAGGACCGGCTGACGGCGATCGAGCTGCATCCCGAGGATGCCGCGCGGCTGAAATCGGTCTTTGCCGGCGATTTCCAGACAAGGGTGATCGAGCTCGACGGCTGGCTGGCGCTCGGCGCGCAACTGCCGCCGAAGGAAAAGCGCGGCCTCGTCCTTATCGATCCGCCCTTCGAGGAGGAGGGCGAGTTCTCCAGGCTTGTCGAAGGCCTGCAGAAGGCGCATCGGCGCTGGCCGGGCGGCATCTATGCGCTCTGGTATCCGATCAAGGACCGCAAGGCGGTCACCGCTTTCCGCACGGCGTTGACGGAGACCGGCATTCCGAAGCTGCTCGACATCGCCTTCGAGATCCGGCCCGCCTCGAACGAGCCCAGCCTCGACGGCAGCGGGCTGGTGGTGGTCAATCCGCCCTACACGCTGGAGAGCGAATTGCGGCTGATGCTGCCGGTGCTGCACAAAGCGCTCGCCCTCCGGCAACCGTCGCGCTGGTCGCTCGAGTGGCTGGCGGGCGAGTAAGGTGACCGCATCGCCTAAACCAGCGCCGTAGGCGTCACGCCGGTCAGCCGCCGGCTTTCGCGGATCAGATGCGCCTGGTCGGCGTAGCCGGCCTCGATGGCGAGCAGCGCGGTCGAGGCGTCGCCTTGCTGTCGTTGCAAGCGCCGGTACCGATGGAAGCGCAGGATGCGGTCGAGCGTCTTGGGGCCATAACCGAAGGCGTCCTCGAAGCGGCGTCGCAGCGTCCGTTCGCTCATATGCAGCTGGCGCTGCAGGAAGGGAACCAGCGGCGTTTCCGGCGGCAAACCTTTGTGAATGACGTCGAAGGCCCGGCCCATCTGCGGGTCGAACGCATCTCGGCCTTCGGTGCGCATGCCGACCGTCTCTTCCAACTGCCGCAACGTGGCCGGCAGATCGGTCGCAGCCTTGATGCGATCCGATAGTTCGCGGGCCCGCGTACCCCATAGTTCCTGGAGATCGAGCCGCCCGCCGACGATTTCGCAGGCCGGCACGCCCAGCCAGCCGGCGGCCGCACCTGGACGGAAGCGGAAGCCGACGATCACCGCGGCGGCCGGCGGCCTCTCGATCTGCGGCTCCTTGTCCGGCCCGGCCACGCGAAATCGGCCGTCGATCCATTGCAGGTCGATCGTCGCGTCCGGCGTGATGACGATGGGCGGAACGGCGCGGTCATCCATGCGGTGGACCCAGACCGCGCAGAAGGCAGCGGCAAGGCCGCCAGCGACGGGCCGCTCGCGAAAGAAGCCGGTGGTCTGCGCCAGGACCGGTTCCATTCTCTCTCCGATCTGCTCCAGCAAGGTTGCCGGATCGGTGCGACGGTCATTTTGGCCGAAATATTCAAGGCCGGCCACGTCATCCATGGCAAAACGGACGCAACTTCACCGCGCTTCACGCGCTCGCATCAGACCGCATCCGTTTGCGGCTGTGGTCACGGATATAGAAAGGAGTGAGAGAAATGAAAGCTCGCATCACCGTATTGACGCTCGGCGTCGACGATCTGGAAGCGTCGCTCAAATTCTATCGCGACGGCCTTGGGCTGCCGACGGAAGGCATCATCGGCCGGGAATTCGAGCATGGCGCCGTCGCCTTCTTCGAACTCGCCGGCGGCTTGAAGTTCGCCATCTTCGAACGGTCCAGCATCGCCCATGACGCGACGGTGCCGCAGAGCGGCCGCAGTCCGACCGAGCTCACCATCGGCCACAATGTCGGCAGCGAGGCCGAGGTCGATGCCGTGATGGCCGAGGCCGTCAAGGCCGGCGCACGCGTGGTCAAGCCGGCGCAAAAGACTTTCTGGGGCGGCTATGCCGGCTATTTCCAGGATCCCGACGATCATCTGTGGGAGGTCGTCTACAACCCGGCCTTCATTCCGCTGGATTGAGCAAAGCAAAGCGCGTCGTCGAGAGAGGAGGCCGCCATGCCCGTTCAATCCATTCAAGCGCTTGGCGCTCTCCTCATCGGCGGCATGTTCGTCTTCGCCGGCATCGAACATTTCCTGAAATTCGGAGCGATGCGCGACTATCTGGCCGCCCAGAAATTTCCGGCTCCGGCCTTGATGCTGGCCGCCGGTTCGGCGGTCGAGATCATTGCGGGTTTCCTGCTTGCCATTGACATGGCCCGGCCCTTCGCCGCCGGCGCGCTGGTCGTCTTCACACTGGCGACGAACGTCATGCTGCTGCGCTTCTGGGTTGTGGAGGAGCCGGAGAGGCAGGTGCTGCGCAACGCGTTCCTGATCAACATCGCCGTCATCGGCGGGCTGCTGCTTTCCGGAGCGCTTTAGTTTGGATGGGGTTTCAGGTCGGGCCGGCTGACCTGAATCCTCATGCAACCCAATTAGCCGGTGAAGTCTGGAACGAAGTTTTACGGAAACCATTGTTTTCGCAACCGCTTGACCGCCGCCAAGTGCTCCCGCACAGTGTGCGGAACCGACCTTGAGAGGCTGTCATGACTCGCTTCGCCCATTCCGCCCTTGCCGCGCTGGTTGCCCTGTCCACTCCCTTTGCCGCTCCGCTTGGCTTCAGCCAGGCAGCGCATGCCGCCGACCTGTCCATCTACACCGAGGATGACGGCAGCGTCTGCGGCGAGGCCTGGGTGCTGAACAAGATCACCGACCGCTTCTCTTATCAGGTGCATCACGTGCCGCATCTGCCGGACGTCGCGATCACTGATTTCCGCAACATCCGCCAGCATCGTTATGAGCCGGCGAGCGACGAATGGCCGATCGGCCGCCACTATTGCCGCGCCACAGTCAACCTGACGGACGGCCGCGACCGTTCGATCTTCTACCTGATCGAGGAAGGCCAGGGCTTTGCCTCGATCGGCGACAATGTCGAATTCTGCGTCTCCGGCTTCGATCGCTGGCTGGTGTATAACGGTCGCTGCCGCGTGCTGCGCTAGGTTTGTCGCTTCCGCCGCGCGCCTGCGGTCAGAGGGACCGCATCCTTTTGCGCGCTGAATAGGTCTCGCCGCGAATGTTGTGCCTTCCGGCTTTCGCCGGAAGGCAAATCAGTTAATCTGAACTCCCGAGAGCAACGACTTCCTCGGGGACCTTCATGGATACTGCTACCCTCCTTGCATTTGCGGCGGCCTTCTTCGTGTTCGCAGCCAGCCCAGGCCCCGACAACATGACCATCGTCGCCCGCACAATCTCCGGCGGCGCCGCATCGGGCATCGCCTATGGCGCCGGAACGGTGGCCGGTATCCTCATCTTCCTGGTCCTCGCCGCCTTCGGTCTGTCGGTCGTAGCCGCCAAGATGGCGGTCGTCATGGCCGTGCTTCGCTATGGCGGCGCGGCTTATCTGATCTGGATGGGCGTCAGGCTATGGACAGCAGCGCCCATCGTGCCGGACCTGCTGCCCGTATCCGGGCGGCGCGGGCTGCTTGCGACTTTCGCCACCGGCGTCGCGCTCAATCTCGGCAATCCGAAGATGCCTTTGTTCTATCTGGCGCTGCTGCCGAACGTCGTCGGCGCATCGCTGGACGCCGAGCGTCTCGGCGCGCTGATGCTGGTGATCCTGGCTGTCGAGACTGTCGTAATCGGCGGCCATGTCGTCCTCGCAGGCCGCACCCGAAAGCTGCTGCGCACGCCGAAGGTCGTGCGCCGGGTGAACCGTGCGGCAGGTGGCGTGATGGTCGGTGCTGGCGTCGCCATCGTCGCTGCCCGCTGAACCGACGCCAAGCCGACAATCTCACGCGGCCCTGCCGCCCGATATGTAAACCTGGATCAGCTCGACGAGCTGCTTCTGCAGCTCCGGCGCGTCGAGCATGTTGCGCCGTGCCGCGTTGTGGATCACGCCTTCGACAGCCGATGAGAGCACGCGCGCCATCGTCTCGGTATCCTTGCGGCGCTTGCGATACTGCGCGACGGCAGCCGCATAATGTTCGAGATAGCGCGCCTGGAACGAGGCATGCGCGGCGCGCGAGCCGCGGTCTCCGGGCGCCTCGTCCAGCAGCACCTGGTGCAGCGTCGGATGGATCGAGTGCGCGCCGATCATGCCGCGCGCCAGCTCGCGCGCGAATTGCCTGAGCGGCTTCTCGTCGGCCGCCGCTTCGCGAATCACCGACAGCACATGATCGAAGTGGCGGCGCCGGATCGCTTCGACCAGGGCGAGCTTGTCGGGGAAATATTGATAGAGCGAGCCGATGCTGACGCCCGCGGCCTCTGCCACCTTGTTGGTGGAAAAGCCTGCCCAGCCGAGCTCGCTCAAAACGTGAGCACCGGCTTCGATGATCGCCTCGACGGTGGCGATCGAACGCGCCTGGCGCGGCTGCTTGCGCATGCGTGCGGCCGGCTTTGCAACGCGAGTAGACATGCTGGCCCGTCTCCCGAGAATATAGACAGGATACTCACATTCAATTCACCAACGCAAATGGGGCGGCAAAGATGAGTGCCAAGACCTTGCTGAAGGGCATGCTCGCCTACCAGGCCCGGGCGAACGACGAGCTGGTGGAGAAGCTTGCCGGGATGGATCCGTCTCGCGACGCCGGGGAACGCCACGCCGCGATCCGCCTGATGAACCATATCCATGTCGTGGCGCGGATTTTTGCCGCGCATCTGAAGGGCGTCGCCCATGGCTATGCGAGCGACAATACGCCGGACACGCCCGAGCCGCGCGCATTGCGCGCCGCCTTGGCCGAGATCGACGGCTGGTATCTCGACTATCTCGAAGCCGTTTCGGAGCAAAGGCTTGCCGATCCTGTCGCTTTCACCTTCACTGACGGCGACAGGGGCTGCATGACGAGGCAGGAGATGCTGATCCATATCGTATTGCACGGCAGCTACCATCGCGGCGAAATCGGCCGCATGCTGGCCGCCATCGCGCTCTCGCCGCCCTGGGACACCTACGCCGTGCATCTGCACCAGGCCGAGCCGGCGCGCCGCCTGCGGCGCGGATGCCGCCCGGCGGGCGTTTGAATGCGGCGCGTGAATATGAGCTTTAAGCTCACTTTAAAGCGCCCAATCTTTGGTCGTCGCCTCTGGCCGGTTCGTCTGTAGATGTTTCTGCTGGACAAGATGAAATCGACGTTCGACGGCCTCTTGTCTATTATGAGCACTCTGCTCACATTGTGATGCAAGGTTATGCCGCTGGTCGATGGAGGATCGGGCGATAGAAGCCGCGCGAAAGTCTGTGCGCTAGGCCGTCACTTCGAAAGTGATAGATTCGCTCACAATTTTTCCCTGAGATGCATCTTAAAGCGTTTCGTGTAACCAAAATTCAATAACTGAAAATCATTGTGTTGCTTCGCTGGCTAGACAGTCGCGAGTCAGATATGCATAGACACGCCGGGTCACTCACGACCATTGGCAAAACGCAAGGGGCATCGCATGGCAAAGACGACAACCAAGGCGCCGGCGGCGAAAGCGCCGGCAAAGAAGCCGGCAGCTAAGGCTGCCGCGAAACCTGCAGCAGTGAAGAAGGCAGCCGCACCGAAGGCAGCCGCCAAGGCCCCGGCCAAGGCAGCAGCGAAGCCGGCAGCGAAGGCTGCGGCTAAGCCCGCCGCCAAGAAGCCGGCAGCGAAGGCTGCGGCCAAGCCCGCCGTCAAGGCAGCGGCAAAGCCGGCGGCCAAACCCGCCGCCAAGAAGCCGGCAGCGAAGGCCGCAGCCAAGCCCGCCGCCAAGGCTCCGATGAAGGCCGCCGCCGCCAAGGCACCGGCAGCCGTGAAGAAGGCAGCTCCGGCCAAGAAGCCGGCCGCCAAGAAGTAATCGCGTAGCTTCGCTCGCGAACCGCAACAGGTGAGGGCGGGTGCCACTCAGGCACCCCTCTCGCCAATTCGGTGTCACGGCGAGCGCAGGTCGGAGCGCACGCTCCTCCTAAAGCTCTCGGAAATTTTGCTGCCAGGCAAAACTTCCGGGAGCTTTTTTGTTGCCGCGCCCGCTCGCCAAAACGCATTGGCCAAGCTGGATTGGCCTTGCTGGGCCGTTGCCCTGGAGACCCGTTCGGTCGACAGTGCCGCAGACAAACTGGAAAACCATCATGCCGAAGCTGCTTTACGCGCCCACGTCTCCTTATAGTTCGAAGGTCCGCATGGCGGCTGCCTATGCCGGCATCGCCATCGATCTCGTGCCGGTCAAGACGGAGGACAAGCCGGCCGAGCTGATCTCGGCCAATCCGCTCGGCAAGATCCCGGTGCTGGTGCTGGAGGACGGCCGGTCGGTCCATGACAGCCGCGCCATCACGCAACATCTCAACCGGCTGTCGAAGAATGCGCTGTTCCCCCGCAATCCCGACAAGCGGCTCGAAGCGGAAGTTCTCGAGGCGCTGGCCGACGGCATCTGCGACTGCGCGCTGTCGATGGTCTATGAACGGCGCACGCGTCCGGAAGCGATGGTCCACCAGCCCTGGCTCGATCGCCAGTGGGCGAAGATCACCGCCGCGCTCGACCTCATCAACGCCAACCCGCCGAAGCTGCCGAAGAAGATCACCGCCGGCCATATGGCGCTGCGCGCCTGCCTCGGCTATCTGGCGCTGCGCTTTTCCGGCCAATGGGAGAAGGGCCGCAGCCGGCTCGTGCGCTGGGCCGCGAGGTTTGATGAGAAGTTTCCGGAGCTGAAGGGCAGCGTGCCGGGGTGACGGCGGCGCCTCCTTCTCCCCTTGTGGGAGAAGGTGGATCGGCGCGCAGCGCCGAGACGGATGAGGGGTGTTGGACGGAGTCGGACTCTGGCGAACCCGGTGCCGTCCATCGCTGATGAATGCGTCAAGCTGGAGCACCCCTCATCCGTCCGAGCTTCGCTCGGCCACCTTCTCCCACAAGGGGAGAAGGGGAAGACCACCTTGAATCCCATTCTCTTCCATGCTTGCCTGACACCGCCCAAGTCGGAGTGGTGACATGGCAAAGCCCTCAACTGGCCTCGCGCCCGACCCCATGGTCGAGCGTCTGCGTGCGGCGCTCGGCCGGCGCGCCTTCACCGAGCAGAAAATGTTCGGCGGCACCTGCTTCATGATCGACGGCAACATGCTGATCGGCACGTCGAAACGCGGCTTGCTGGTGCGTGTCGGCAAGGCCGCGCATGCGGCCGCAGTCGCACGGCCCCATGCAAGCCCGATGGAAATGGGCGGGCGCTCGATGGAAGGTTATGTCCATGTCGCGCCGGAAGGCACAGCCACGGAGGCGGATCTCCGTGGCTGGCTCGGCCTTGCGCTGGCATTCGTCGAAACTTTGCCGCCGAAGGTCAAACCCGCCAAGGTCGCAAAGAAACGCGCGTAAGCCGCTCGTCGCATCGGCCTTGCGGACCGCGATGTGTCAGTGTTGTTGAGTTGGCCTCGAGGAACGCACGGCCAGGGGAGGAAGCAATGGCACTCAATGGGCATTGCATGTGCGGTGCTGTGGCCTGGACCTATTCGGGCGAGATTACGCGCAACCTGGTCTGTCACTGTACCGACTGTCAGCGGGCGACATCCGCCCCCTTCACGGCCTTTCTGGGAATGAAGCCGGACAAGCTGAGCTGGAGCGGCGACATCAGGCACTATGAAAGCAGCCCGAATACTTTTCGCGGTTTCTGCCCGTCCTGCGGCGCGAGGCTCTACTTCCGCTCCGACCGATGGCCTGCCGAGGTCCATGTCCACGCCGCCACGCTGGACGACCCGGGCGAGTACCGTGCGGATGCGCAAGTCATGATGCGCTCAAGAGCAAAATGGCTCGACCGGCTGCAGTCGATTCCGGTCCATGAGGATTTCCAGCAGGCGCCGTCGACCGTGACTCCTTGAAATGTGGGCGATACGGCTCGCGTGAATTTTGTTGCCTGCTCGCTCAAACTTCTCGAAACCGGCAAGCTCCCGACAAGGGCAGAAGGACAGGATTGCAAACACAAAAAAAGCCGGGCTCAAGGCCCGGCTTTTTCGTGTCGTGGCTTCTACGACTTAGAACTTCATACCGACGCCGAAGGTGACGCGGTTGTCCTTCGACTTGACGTTGCCGAAGCCGTCAAAGTCCTTGTCGCCGTAATCGGTGTAGCGGTACTCGACGCGGCCGAACACGTTGTCCGTGATCTTGATGTCGGTGCCGACGCCGGCCGTCCAGCCGAGCATGGCCTTGCTGTCGCTAACTCCGGGAGCTTCCACCTTCTGGTTCTTGGCAGCGAGACCGCCAGTGCCATAGAGCAGGATTTCCGGGGTCACTGCATAGCCGAGGCGGGCGCGCAGCGAACCGTCGACACCGCCCTTGGCGCGGATGCCGGCGCTGTCGCCCTTGACGCCGTTGTAGCCGAGATCGGCTTCAGCACCGTAGACGAAGTTATCCTGCTGCCAGTTGTAGCCGCCGAACACGCCGCCGACGAAGCCCTTGGTCTTGACATCCGGACCGCCGGAGCGGAAGTCGGCATGCCCGCCGAAACCGTAGCCCAGGCTAATACCGGCATAGGGGCCAGCCCAGGAAGCGATCGGAAGCTCCGCAACCGGGGCGGGAGCCGGCGGCTCTTCGGAAACGACGTCAGCCGCAAAGGCGGTGCCAGCAAAGGCGAACAGCCCGAGCGCAGCGGCAAGCGGCGCGAATTTGAGATTGGTCTTCATTGTTATACTCTCCTTAAGCCACAAGACACTTAGGCTTTTTTTGTTCATGAAACGCCCCGGCCCGTCCGGGGGGATAAACGGGCTTGGCGCTCAACGGTTCCAAATGTCGTGCTGAAATGCGGCTGAAGCGAACCTGAACTTGGGTCATTCCCCGGCGCGAATAAGGCCGAAAGTTGACGTTGCATCTTCGCAACAGCGAATGTCAGCAGGCTAATCATGTTGCGCTGCACACCGCTTGGTTCAAGGGGTCCGGCGACATATATTGCCGTGAACGGCGCCCCGAATCCGATGGGGCGGAGGCGCGTCCGGGCCGCTTCGCCACATTCCTGCCCCAGGTGGAAATGGCATTTAACGCTTGGCCCGTCACATTGTGCCGGCTTCCCGGAATCGTGAAGCCGATTGAGGATTGACACCATGAGACAAGCCACGACCGTCGCGCTGGTGACGGGTGGAGCAAGGCGGATCGGCAAGGCGATCGTCGAGGATCTGGCCGCCAATAGCTTTGCGGTCGCCATCCACGCCAATCGCTCCGGCAACGAGGCTGAGGCGCTGGCAAAGAAGATCGTGGCCGGTGGCGGCCGCGCCGCCGTTGTCGCCGCCGATCTCACCGACATGGATGCCGTGGGTGATCTTGTCGGTCGCGCGCAGGCGGCGCTCGGACCCGTCACGCTGCTGGTCAACAACGCTTCCTTGTTCGTCGACGATCGCGTCGAGGATTTCGACTGGCAAGCCTGGGACCGCCACTTCGCCATCCACGTGAAGGCGCCGGCGCTTTTGGCGCAGACCTTTGCCCGCGCGCTGCCGCAAGACGGGGACGGGCTGATCGTCAACATCATCGACCAGCGCGTCTGGCGGCCGACGCCGCGCTATTTCTCTTATGCGCTGTCGAAATCGGCTCTGTGGACGCAAACGCAAATGCTTGCGCAGGCGCTCGGACCGCGCATCCGCGTCAACGCCATAGGCCCCGGCCCGACACTGAAGAACAAGCGCCAGGATGACGATGATTTCGAAAGCCAGGTCGAGGGCCTGATCCTGAAGCGCGGCCCGCAATTGCCCGAATTCGGCGCCACGATCCGCTATCTGTGGCAGGCACGCTCGGTGACCGGCCAGATGATCGCGCTCGATGGCGGCCAGCATCTTTCGTGGCAGACGCCCGATGTGACAGGCATGGTGGAATGAGTCCCGTAGCCCAAAGAGACAAACGAAACAGCGCCGCCGACGATCTGCCGCCCGACATCGACCCTGATATGGACGTTGAGGACGAGGCGGCGGAGGAGATCGTCGAGGCCGAGCCTTTGCCGTCCGGCCCCGAGGTCGCCTTCACGGCCATCGACTGGACGCCGCATGCCGGCGACGCCGACGGGATGGTCGGCGCCGAGGTGATCCAGACCCTGGTCAAGCGGCTGCCCAACCAGCCCGGCGTCTATCGCATGATGAACGCCGCCGGCGACGTTCTCTATGTCGGCAAGGCGCGCAGCCTGAAGAAGCGCGTCACCAATTACGCGCAGGGGCGCTTCCACACCGCCCGCATCGGCCGCATGGTGCGCGAGACGGCGACGATGGAATTCGTCGTCACCCGCACCGAGATCGAGGCGCTGCTGCTCGAGGCCAACCTCATCAAGCGGCTGAGGCCCCGTTTCAACGTGCTGATGCGGGACGACAAGTCCTTCCCCTATATCCTCTTGACCGGCGATCATGTCTCGCCGGGCATCTACAAGCATCGCGGCGCGCGCTCGCGAAAAGGCGACTATTTCGGCCCCTTCGCTTCCGCCGGCGCCGTCGGGCGCACCATCAATTCGCTGCAGCGCGCCTTCCTGCTTCGAAGCTGCACCAACTCTTTCTACGAGAACCGCACAAGGCCGTGCCTGCTCTATCAGATCAAGCGCTGCGCCGGGCCTTGCACCGGCGAGATCTCGCATCAGGGCTATGCCGAGCTGGTCGCCGAGGCCAAGGACTTCCTCTCCGGCCGCAGCCAGAAGGTGAAGACCGAAATCTCGGCCGCCATGCAGCAGGCCTCCGAAGAACTCGATTTCGAGCGCGCCGCCATCTACCGCGACCGGCTTGCGGCGCTCTCGCATGTGCAGGCACATCAGGGCATCAACCCGCAGACGGTCGAGGAGGCCGACGTCTTCGCCATCCACCAGGAGGGCGGACAGACCTGTATCCAGGTATTCTTCTTCCGCACCGGTCAGAACTGGGGCAACCGCGCCTATTTCCCCAAGGCCGATCCGGCGCTGGAGCCGGCGGAGGTGCTGGGCTCGTTCCTGGCGCAATTCTATGACGACAAACTGCCGGCGCGCACGCTGCTGCTTTCCCAGGCCGCGCAGGAACAGGAACTGCTCGCTGAGGCGCTCTCCACGCATGCCGGTCGCAAGATTACGATTTCGGTGCCGCAGCGCGGCGAGAAGAAGGAACTGACAGACCACGCGCTGCAGAACGCGCGCGAGGCGCTTGGCCGCAGGTTGGCCGAGACCTCGACGCAGGCGCGGCTGCTCGCCGGCTTCGCCGAGACTTTCGGCCTGGCAAAGCCGCCGGTGCGCATCGAGGTCTACGACAACTCGCACATCATGGGTACCAACGCGGTCGGCGCCATGGTCGTCGCCGGACCGGAAGGTTTCGTGAAGAACCAGTACCGGAAATTCAACATCCGCTCCACCGAGATCACGCCGGGCGACGATTTCGGCATGATGCGCGAAGTGATGCAGCGGCGCTTTTCGCGGCTGCTCAAGGAGCATGGCGACGTCCAGCCCGGCTCGGCCGTCGAGGACGAAGCCGGCGAGGAGGATCTGGTCGCCGGCAATGGCGGCTTCCCGGCCTGGCCGGATGTTATCCTGATCGACGGCGGCCAGGGCCAGATGACGGCCGTGCGCCAGATTCTTGCCGATCTCGGCGTCGAGGACAGGGTGGTGGCCATCGGTATCGCCAAGGGCCCGGACCGCGACGCCGGCCGCGAGCGCTTCTTCGTCAAGGGCAGGGACTCTTTCATGCTGCCGGTGCGCGATCCGGTGCTCTATTTCGTCCAACGCCTGCGCGACGAGGTGCACCGTTTCGCCATCGGCTCCCACCGCGCCCGCCGCAAGAAGGAGATGGTCAAAAGCCCGCTCGACGAGATCGCCGGCATCGGTCCCGGCCGCAAGCGCGCGCTGCTCCACGCCTTCGGCACCGCCAAAGCGGTCAGCCGCGCCGCGGTCGAGGACCTTGTCAAGGTCGACGGCATTTCGGAGCACGTGGCGAAGCTGGTCTACAATCACTTCCACGAGAGCTGAGGGCTGGTCACGCGCACGGAAGGTTGACCAAGGCGTCGGTGTGGTGAAGGATGTTGCACCTTGGCGATTAGCTCAAACGCCCACCACGTTGTCATTCCAGGGCGGAGCAAGGAGCGCAGCGACGCGGCGCAGACCCTGGAAGCCATTCCGTGACCTCTACGCGTTGCAGCGGTTCAGAAAACCTCCGTTCTGCTCCGTTGCAGTCCGCGCGAGGTCACGGAATGGATCCTCGGGTCTGCGCGTCCGCTTCGCTCCCGCTCCGCCCGTGGATGACGAAGTTGCTTAGGCTTCGCCAATCCCAACGTTGCAAGAAGAGTATACATCGAAGTTGCCAATCTCTGCCTCTGACGTGGAATGCCCAGACCAGAGAGAGGTGCTTCACGCCGACCTTCACGCCATTTTTCCCTGGTCAATCGAATCTCGGCTGTTGACCCCCTACATTGGCTTCTGATTTGAGTACGTCTGGCGGTGGAGATTTCCCGAGACGACATGGCACAGCGCGCGTTCAACCTGCCGAACATCCTTACCTATGCCCGCATCATCGCGGTGCCGCTGGTCGTGCTGTGCTTTTTTCTTGAAGGCCACCTGAAGTCGTCCGACTTCGCCCGCTGGTCGGCCCTGGTCATTTTCCTGCTTGCCTCGATCACCGATTACTTTGACGGCTATTTCGCGCGCGCCTGGCAGCAGACCTCTAACATCGGCAAGATGCTCGACCCGATCGCCGACAAATTGCTGGTCGCAACCTGCCTGCTCCTGCTTGCCGCCGACACCGACCGCCATGGCGGCATCGCCGGCTGGTCGCTGTGGGCTGCAATCATCATCCTGTGCCGCGAGATCCTTGTTTCGGGGCTGCGCGAATATCTGGCCGCCTTGAAAGTGTCGGTGCCGGTGACCCAGCTCGCCAAATGGAAGACCACCATACAGATGGTCGCCATCGCCTTCCTGCTGGTCGGCCCGGCCGGCGACAAGATCTTTCCGCTGACCACGCAGATCGGCCTCGTGCTGCTGTGGGTTGCGGCACTTGTCACGCTCTACACCGGCTACGACTATTTCCGCGCCGGCCTCAAGCACATCATGGACGAATAGGAAGCGCGGATGTCGACGAAACTCATCTATTTCGCCTGGGTGCGCGAGCGGATCGGCAAGCCGGAAGAGGACGTCGACTTGCCTGCCGGCATCGAGACGGTCGCCGATCTGCTGCGCTGGCTGAAGTCGCGCGGCGAGGAGTATGAGAACGCGCTGCAATACCCGGACGTCATCCGCGTCGCCATCAACCAGGAGCATGTCGGCCATCGCGAGAAGATCGAAGGCGCGCGCGAGATCGCCCTGTTCCCGCCGATGACCGGGGGCTGACATGGCCGGCGCGGTCGTGCCTGCCATCCGCATCCAGCGCGAGGACTTCGACGTCGCCGCCGAGATCGCCGGCCTGACCAAAGGCCGGACCGATATCGGCGCCGTGGTCACTTTTTCCGGCCTTTGCCGTGACGAGCAGGGCGCGCTCTCGGCGCTCGAGCTTGAGCACTATCCCGGCATGGCGGAGGCCGAGATCGGCCGCATCGCCGCCGAGGCCGCCGGGCGCTGGCCGCTGCAGGGGCTCACCGTCATCCATCGCCACGGCAAGATAGCGCCGGGCGAGAATATCGTGCTGGTGGTCGCGGCCTCACCGCACCGGCAGGCGGCCTTCGAGGCGGCGAATTTCCTGATGGACTACCTGAAGTCGCGTGCGCCCTTCTGGAAGAAGGAACACCGCGCCGACGGCTCCGAGGGCGGTTGGGTTGAGGCCAAGGAAGCCGACGATCAAGCTGCGGAGCGTTGGAAGAAACAGGGCGAATAATGCATGTCGCCCAGAACTGTGCAGCGGTTCTGGGCAACGACATGCATCAGAAAAAACTCCCGTTCGGCCATCGAACGACCGCAATCCTTCCCAAGCCTGCCGGGTGGTTTGATTTGCTTGGCGGGAGCAATCTCATGCTGGACCGCATCGCGGAATTCTTCATCTTCGGGCTGGTGCCGCTGGTGGTCGGCGTGCTTGCCGTGCCGGAAGCGACCAAGGCCGGCGAAAGGACGATCGCGGGCGAGGTGACCTACCGCGAGCGCATCGCGCTGCCGCCCGACGCCGTGCTCGTGGTCGAGCTCGCCGATGTTTCGCTGGCCGATGCACCGGCAACCGTGGTCGCCAGGCGCAGGATAGCGCCCACCGGCCAGGTGCCGATCAGGTTCGACATCGGTTTCGATCCCAAGGCGATCCAGAAGGGCCGGACCTATACGCTGCAGGCGCGTATCACCGTTGGCGAACGGCTGATGTTCGTTGCCGGTGCAAGTCATCAGGTCGATCCGCTGGCGGGCAAGCCTCAGACGGTTCTGCTGAGAATGGCGCGCTGACGTCGCGCGCCGAGCCCGACCGCGCAACTTTTGTGCCTAGACACCGTTTTCTCCGGAATAAACCGGCAACGCCGGGCGTTCACCTATGCAGATGGCGGGCAGGCAAAGGGACAATGTCCCTTCACTTAAGCCGCCAGACCGAATGCGCGGGCTCGATCTGGCCACTCAAAGGAGACCAGACATGAAAAAGCGCACGCTCATCCTCGCAGCCGCGGGTGTATCGCTGATTGCCTTTGCCGGCGTTGCACGGGCGGACGACCATCTGTTCAATGCCGAGCAGCATGGCCTCAGCCCTGACAGCCAGCCGTTCCAGACCAACAAGGCCGGCCACAGCGGCGACCTTGCGCCTGGACAGGGCAGTCCGTTCACCGGTGAGGAGACGAAGACGCCGTCTACCGATACCGAGGCAGCGAACGCCCATGCGAATGTGAAAGACCGTCAAGCCAAATGACGTTCTGCCCGCCGGGGGCCGGCGGGTTTTATGAGCAAGCCGCCCCAACCTCGTCATTCTATGGCGGAGCAAGGAGCGAAGCGACGCGCGCAGACCATAGAATCCATTCCGTGACTTGGCAGCGCCGCCACGGTGCAGAATTCTGTTCCGTTGCGATCCTTGGCGAAGGTAACGGCATGGATTCCAGGGTCTTCGCGACGGAGCTTCGCTCCTGCTCCGCCCTGGAATGACGATCGCGATGGGCGTTTCGGCCAATCTCCAACGCATGCCGCCTGCCAACGCAAACAGAGCCGACCGGTCAAAATCCCTGTGCAGTGCCACTAGCATTCCGGACCGTCTCAACGGTTCTGTCCGTCATTCAAGCACGCCGCAATTGACCACGCTGTTGCAACCGCCTAGCTTCCCTCGAAAATGGGGATGGGGTTCCCCCGAAACCGCCCTTATGGGCTGATGACTCCTGCCAGGCGTGCTCTCGCGCGGCAGGATTTGTTTTTCCGCTCCGCTTCGTGCCTGTTCTTGTGAGGTGATTCCGGTTTGGGATCGCGTTTGGAAAGGCATTGAAGCGATGACCCTTGCGGCTTGCGCCCTGGTCCTGATCGGCGGTTTCTTCGGCGGCATTTCCCGCTTTTTCCTCTCCGGCGTGGTCGGCCGTTCCATCGGCGAGACCTTTCCCTGGGGCACGTTGTTGGTCAATGTTTCCGGCGCCCTGGCCATCGGCGCCTTCGCCGGCGCGGCACGCTCGGTCGGCGGCGTCTTCGCCAGCGATCTCGTGCGCGACCTGATCGTCGTCGGCCTGTTCGGCGGCTACACCACGGTGTCGTCCTTCTGCCTGCAGACGCTCAACCTGGCGCTCGAAGGCGAGGGGCGGCTGGCCGCCTTCAATGTCGTCGCGTCGTCGGCTCTGTGCGTGCTGTTCGTCGCCCTTGGCTTCTGGGCGGTGGTGTGGGTGTTTGGTTCATCCATCGGGGCTGCGGGCTGAGCGATGGTGGACAGGCAGATGGCAATGCGGCTTTATCTGGCGGTCGGCTGCGGCGCGGCGATCGGCTCGCTGGCCCGCTTCCTGTCGGGCTATGTCATCGTCTCCCTGCTCGGCCTGAATGCGCTTTGGTCGACCGCTTTCGTCAATGTCGTCGGCTCCTGGATCATCATGGCTTTCGCCACGCTGACCGGGCCGGACGGCCGCCTGATGGTCGGGCAGGCCGGGCGCAACTTCGTCATAGCCGGCTTCTGCGGCGGCCTCACCACGTTCTCAGCGATGAGCCTCGACACCTTCACTCTGCTGTTCGAGGGCGACTTGCCGCTGGCCGCGACCTATCTCATCAGTGTGGTCGGCCTGTCGCTCGCCGCCGCGTGGCTGGGCTATCTCACGGCGTCCAGGCTCAACCGCCTGCCGGTCGACAGGCAGTCGGCCAATAGGTGATGGGCCACACAGGTGATCAGGGAGAAGAGAACATGGAACTTCCCGCGCAATGCGCGCTGCTCAGGATATTCTTCGGCGAGGACGACAGGGCGGCCGACGGCAAGCCGCTGCATGAAGCGATCATGATCAAGGCGCGCGAGACCGGCATGGCCGGCGCCACGGTGCTGAGGGGGCCACTCGGCTTCGGCCGCTCCAGCGTGCTCCACACCGCCAAGATCCTGCGCCTGTCGCAGGATTTGCCCATCGTCGTCGAGATCGTCGACGCGCCGGAGAAGATCGAGGCGCTGATCCCCGAGATCAAGGCACTGACCAGGACGAAGAGCTGCCTGATCACCCGGGAGAAGGTGGAAGTCATCCGCTACGGCGACGGGGACTGAACTCCCCCGATCTCCCCGTCACCGCCTCGGAGATGGCGGCCGATGGCCGCTTCATCGAAGACACCGGCGGAAAACAGTCTCATCGCCTCTATCGCCAAGTCCGACGCCTCGGGACTGCCTAAGACGATGCCGCGCTCCTCGCAGACCTCGTCATAAATACGCTTCAACAGGGCGAGGTCATCCGGATAGGCAAGGCCACTTTCAGAAACATGAGGCTTGATCATGCCTCCCTCCCTCGGTTCGGCGGAAGCGCGGCTCACAGCCGTCGACGCCCAGCGCTACTTTTGCCAATTTCGCTGAACCTAGGGCAGGCGGCGGATGTGACCACCCGTTGCAAACAAAAACGGCCCGCTGGAGCGGGCCGTTCCGTGAAACTCGAGCTTGCGCCTCAGCCGACGATCTCAGTGTCCGAGAACCAGTACTTGATCTCCTGCGCGGCGGTTTCGGGCGCGTCCGAGCCATGCACCGAATTCTCGCCGATCGACAGTGCATGGACCTTGCGGATGGTGCCCTCGGCGGCGTTCGCCGGATTGGTGGCGCCCATCACTTCGCGGTTCTTGGCGATGGCGTTCTCGCCCTCCAGCACCTGCACGATGGTCGGCGCCGACGACATGAATTCCACCAGCTCGCCGAAGAACGGGCGATCCTTGTGGACGGCGTAGAACCCTTCCGCCTCGCGGCGGCTCATCCACACGCGGCGCGATGCGATGACGCGCAGGCCGGCGTCTTCCAGCATTTTGGTGATGGCGCCCGTCAGGTTGCGCCTGGTCGCGTCCGGCTTGATCATGGAGAAGGTGCGTTCGATCGCCATAGGGTCGTCCTTGTTGTGGGAATGGAAATTGGAGTGGCGGGCTCTATACAAGCCGCCCGGCGGCTTGCCAAGGGGAGGCGGCTTCTGGTCAAGGCGAGCGCTTTGCGGGATAATTGGACGGCTGCGAACGCGCTGGACGCAGCTTGGAGCCGAGGCGATGAACTGGCCCTATCTCAGTCGCGGCGACATGGCGGGCATTGTCTTAGTGGCCGTGGTTCTTGCCTTGGCTGTCTTCGCCCTGCTGTTCTTCCCGCAGCGCGCAGAGCAGAATTTCGGCTTCGGCCCGGAATGGCAGTGCGTGCGCATGGAACAGGGCGATCCGATCTGCGTGAGGCTGGCCGACGGCAATGCGCCGAACGGGGACGCGCGCGACAAGGACGCGTCAAAATAGACGCGAATGGCACTGCACAGGGATTTTGACCGGTCGGCTTCAGTCTAAAGCTCGACCTCAATGGTCAGCTTCGGCGAATCCCCTGCCTTGAGACCTTCGCGCTGGCGCACCGAGGCCTTGACCGGCAACAGAAGGCTGCCGGACGCCTTGTCGGGAAAGAGTGATGTTTGCCACCTGGTCTTGCCGATCGCCGCCGTGATGCCGAGCGAGCCCCAAGGGCGCGCCAGCCCCGTCATCGCCGCCTTGATCCGTGCCGCGAACTCCAACGGTAGTGTCACGAAATGCCAGCCGCCCTTGCCGGGGTAGACCCAAATCTCGGCCCGCATCTCATAGCGCAACATGCCAGCCCCCAACACTCGCGGTCTTCACGCCGCCGCCGCGACCTGCCGGCCGATCCCGCCATGCAGGTCGAGACAGCGCTCGAACCAGCGGGCGATGCTGTCGCCGTCGTCGAGCAACCGGAAAGGCGAGGCGATGCGGCCCCATTGCAGCGCCCCGAACACGATGTAATCGGCAAACAGCGGCGCCTCGCCGCCGATGAAAGGCTGGTAGGCGAGTGTCGAGCGCAGCGGCTCCAGCGCGGCGCGGAAGGCCGGGAGCCCGGCATCGCGGTTGGCCACGACGTCTTCCAGGCGCTTGCCATAGCGCTGCTCGCGATTCTCGCGGAAATAGGCAGCGTTCGGTTCGTCCTGCATCGCATGCAGATCGGTCAGCGCCACCGTCGCGATGTAGGGGTGTATGGTGAGCTGCGACCAGCGCTCGATGAAGCGTGCCATCGCCTTGCCGCCTTCGCCGGAAAACAGCGTCGGCCGTTCCGGATAGGCTTCGTCGAGATAGAGCGCGATGGCGAAGGAATCGGCGACAACCCGCTCGCCGTCGCGGATCACCGGCACCGTCTTCGACACGCCGCCTTCGACTTTCGGCACCTCCAGGAAGCGCGTCGGCACGTCGGTGGCGGCAAGTCCCTTATGCGCCAGTGCCATCTTGGTCTTCCAGCAATGCGGGCTGAACGGGCGGGCGACGTCATGGCCGACGAGGTCATAGAGCAGAATGGTCATTGGCGGGTCCGTTGCTGCGGGTTACGAAGGGCCCGGATTCGGGTCAAGCCGGGTGGGAAGAATGAAGCAGCATTTCATGATGTTTGCGGCCTACAATCAATGGGCCAATGGCCGTCTCTACGATGCCGCCGCCGATCTTGCCGAAGACGAGCTCGGTCGCGACGTCGGCGCCGTCTTCGGCTCGATGCTCGGCACGCTCAACCATCTGCTCGCCGTCGACCGCGTCTGGATGAAGCGCTTCACCGGCGAGGGCGACGCGCCTTCGAACACCGCCGCCATGCTCTACGACGCTTTGCCGGCCCTGAGGCTGGCGCGCGAGGCCGAGGACAGAAGGATCGTCGACTGGATGGGCGGGATCGGCGACAAGGCGCTCGCCGGCCGTTTCTCCTACATGACCGTCGACATGCGCACCGTCTCGCAGCGCCTTTCGCCGGCGCTCGGCCATTTCTTCAACCACCAGACCCACCATCGCGGCCAGGCGCATATGGTGCTCACGGTGCTCGGCCGGCCTTCGGTGTCGCTCGACCTGGCACTGTTCCAGCGCTCCGAGGAAGGTCGCGCCTACGCCTGAGCGCTGTACCGTCCAGCTTTCCGCGAGCCGATTTTCGATCAAACTCAACCATCAAGGAAGACGCGTAATCAGCGAATTTTACCTTGAAAAAATGGAACCCTGACCGAGCCCGTTCGTATTCCCTTCATTCCCTCTCGCACAGGCATGCGCACGGACCCGGCAGTCCGGCGATGCAGTGCAAAAAAAGTGGCAACGAAGGAGAATGCCATGAATGGTATCGTAGAAAAAATCGCCGGCACATTGATCGGCGGCATCGCCATTCTCGCCGTGCCGGCGAATGCCGCTGGTCTCGACATCGGCTTTGGTATTGGCAACACTGGCGTCGCGGCGGGTAACCCGGGCGGCGCGGGCACCGGCACGGGCTCCTCGATGGGTGGCTCAACCGGTCTCGGCACTGGCTTTGGCAGCAGCATCGGCGGCGTCGGCGTGGGCGGCACCGGCGGCTTCAACGCCGGCACTACTGGCTCGATCGGCGGCGTCGCGGGCACGACTACCGGGACAGGCATCTCGTTCGGTGCGACCGGCGGCATCGGCGTCACCGACACGGTGGGCGGCGCCAGCGGCTTAAACGCCGGCACCAGCGGCTCGATTGGCGGTGCCATGGGCACGACCACCGGCACCCCATTCGGTGCGACGGGCAGCATCGTTGGCGTCGGCACAGTAGGCGGCGGTGGTTTGAACGCCGGCACCAGCGGCTCGATTGGCGATGCCATGGGCACGACCACCGGCACCCCGTTCGGTGAGACGGGCAGCATCGGCGGCGTCGGCACAGTAGGCGGCGGTGGTTTGAACGCCGGCACCAGCGGCTCGATTGGCGGTGCCATGGATACAACCACCGGCACCTCGTTCGGTGCGACCGGTGGCGTCGTCGGTACCGGCTCCGTGGGTGGCGGCGCCGGCGGCTTGAACGCCGGCACCAGCGGCTCGATTGGTGGTGCCACAGGCACAATCATCCCCAACACTGGTACCTCGTTTGGTGCGACGGGCGGCGTCGGCGGCACCGGCACGGTGGGCGGCTCCGGCGGCTTCAACGCCGGCATCGGCGGCTCGGCCGCCGGCTCCACCATAGGTTCCGGCAATACCTCGACCGGTGGAATCGGTGGCACCGTGGGTGGTTCGGGCAGCTCGACAGCCCACTAAAAGGAAAAGCAGAGCCCGCCGCCGTGGAGGCGGGCCTGCCGTTCGCGTTATTGCTGCGCGCACCGAGCTTGCATTGAAGCCGATATTGTTCTCCCGCTGGACAATCGACCGGTTGCAGCGGGGCAATACCATGCAGCCAACGGCCAACCGGGAGCATCGGACCGGCCGTGAGGCTCTGCGGCACTCCTGCCGCGTTGCCGGCTGCGGCCGGCGGTGCCTGACGAGGCCTCCGGCCAGTCGGAGAGCCTTCCGTGGTGGCTTTCTGCTTGCCCCCACCGCAGGCGGTGCCGACGGCGTGTTAACCACACTTGCATTGAAGCTAATATGTTAGGACTTCTTTTGCGCTCGCGCTCCACAATAAGCGTGTTGCAGTGGGAGCAAAGGGCATGCGCATCGATTTGTCCCCGACAAGTTGGGGCAGGGTCGTGGTGGTCACCGCCGCCGGTACCGCCTTTTTCATTGCCGCCGCTTTCTTCGTCGATTCCTTCAATTTCCCCTCGCTGTCGCCGCAGGCGCTGCTTTGGGCGCAACTCACGGACCTTTTCCTGCCGCTTGTCCTTGGCGGCTCCTTCCTGTTCTTCCTGATGTGGAAGATGCGCCAGCTGGCCATCACGCAGAAGGAACTCGGCGTCATTGCTGCGACCGACAGCCTGACGGCGGTCTTCAATCGCGGTGCCTTCTCGATGCTGGTCGAAGCCTATCTCGAGCGGGCGCGCGACCAAACGGTCGCCGACACCGGCGCGCTGCTGATCGTCGATGCCGATCACTTCAAATCGATCAACGACCGCCTCGGTCACGATTGCGGCGACCAGGCGCTGAGGTTGATCGCCGCGACGATCAAGGGGCAACTGCACGGCGCCGACATTGTCGGACGCATCGGCGGCGAGGAATTCGCGGTCTTCCTGCCCGGCGCCGACGCCGCACGCTCCTTTCTGGTCGCCGAATCCATCAGGCGCCGCATCCGCGAGGCCGAGTTTGCGCCGGGCGGCCGGCCCTGGCCGCTTTCCGTGAGCATCGGCGGTACCGCCTTCAGCGGCCCGACCACCTACCATGACATGTTCCAGGTCGCCGACCGCCATCTCTACAAGGCCAAGTCCAATGGCCGCGACCAGGTGAGCTTCGAGATTCCGCGCGGCGGGCCGGCGGGCGATGCCGCCGGCACGGTCCACTGAATCCGAGGTCAACGGTGCCTGCGGTTGAGCAGCGGCCTGTGCTGGCGGATCAGCTGGCGCTCGACATCGAGATAGGGCCTGACCGGGCCCGCCGCGGTCGGGGTCGGCTCCGGCTGATGCACCACCGCCATCAGCATGCCGTGTTCGGCGAGCAGGTTCAGCCACTTCAGCGCTTCCCATTTGGGCGTCGCGCCGCCGCGGCCCGTGAGGCTGCGATTGATGTAGCCGGGATAGGAAAGCAGGCGCTTGCCCGCCGAGGCGCCGCAGGTGCCGATCCTGACCGCCTTGCCGTCGGTGGTGACCCAGGCATAGACGGCTTCGCCGAGTTCGCACGCCTTCGGATCGGTAATCGTCACTCGGATCGACGACTTGTCCCGGCCAAGCCGCATTTCGGCCGCCGGCTTGAAACGCTCGCGATCGAGAAACATCCGCCCTCCCGATGCATGTAGCCCGGAAGTGTGCAACGGTTCCGGGACAACGACATGCATCAAAACAAAGACTTAAAGCGCGTCCGCAACTGACATGGTGAACGGCAACCGCCCGTGTGGTGTTTCACGCAGCCGTCGAAAAGTTCTCACGCGATTTCGCAGCGCCGCGTATGCCAGCAACGGTCCGTTCATCTTTGGCGGCTAGTGTCGGAGACTGGCCTCAGCCGATCCGCGAGCGACCGTGTTCGATCTCATCGACTACAAGGCGGTGCTGGTCATCGCCCTCATCTTCATTCCGCTCGAGCAGCTCCTGCCGCTGCATGCCGAGCAATCGGCCACGCGCCGGCATTGGCTGAACGACGTCTTCTATCTGCTCTTCAACGGCATCGTCATCAAGTTCGGCCTGTTGCTGGTGATCGGCGCTGCGATGCTGGTGATCCCGCGCGTCGTTCCCGAGGCGCTTTCGGCCGCCGTCCGGTCGCAGCCTTTATGGCCGCAGACGATCGAGGCCCTGCTCATCGCCGATATAGGCTTCTACTTTGCCCATCGCGCCTTTCACGCGGTGCCGTTCCTGTGGCGTTTTCACGCCATCCATCACTCGATCGAGGAGATGGACTGGCTGGCCGGCCACCGCGTGCATCCGGTGGATCAGATCCTGACCAAGTCGGCTTCGTTCCTGCCGCTCTTCGCCCTGGGTTTTTCCGGCGAAGCGGTTCTCATCTATGTGCTGATCTATCACTGGCAGTCGGTGTTCATTCACTCCAACACCCGCATCAAGTTCGGGCCGCTGAGATGGCTGATTGCCTCGCCGCAGTTTCATCACTGGCACCATGCCAACGAACGCCAGGCCTATGACAAGAACTTCGCCGGACAGTTGCCCGTCCTCGATCTGATCGGCGGCACCTTGTTCATGCCGCAACATATGCCGGAAAAATACGGCATCGACGAGCCGGTGCCGCAGCTCTATCACCAGCAGCTCGTCTATCCCTTCGTGACCGCGGCCGAACCGGTCGCGCCGATCGCAGAAACGTTACCGGCGGCCGTCAAGCCGGAATGACGTCACGGAAAAACCCGCCACTGAGGGCGGGTTTTCCGGGAGGGCGGTGTTCTATTGTAAAATTCAGGCGGCGAAGCCGCCATAGCCGCGCGCCACCGGCTTGACCGAGACGACCGGCTGCTCCGAAGGCCACAAGACGCCTGCCGTCACCGCGAAGGTGATCAGCGCATCGCGCGCGACCTCGACCGGGATTTCTCCATTCCGCGCGGCCTCGCAGGCCTTCACCGCGGCGCCATAGCTGAGGCGGCGGCGCGACGGCGGGAACTCGGTCAGGAAATCATGCATCTCGAACAGCGAGGCGATCATGCGCTTGTGGCCGGCGCCGACGCTGAGGGCGACCGGTGTGAAGAACGTCCTGTCGTGCATTCGGACCTCGTCAGTTGGCTGCGGAGGCGGCGAGCCTCCCTGGCTGGGGAAGGACGCCACACAACGCGGCTTGCGGCGGGAGGTTCCACGCATGCCGCTGTTTTCTCAAGGATGGCGTGCCCCCGCTGGCGCGGAGACAAATCGGGCTCTTTGCCTTGCAGTCGCTGCAACGGCCAGGCAGCCTATTTCCACATGCCGCGCATGCGGGCTCCGAGATCGACCTTGACGCCCGGCCGCTGGCGCGGGTCGTCCTTGAGCGCGGCGCTCGCCCAGGACGACTGCTCGAAGGCCGAAAGCATCGAGGCCGGGATGAAGCGCGTGCGCGAGGCATAGACGTGGCGGTCGCCGCGCGCCGCCTGGTTGTGCGGATAAAAGCGCTGCGGCACGACGAGATGCAGGCTGTCCTTGGCCCGGGTCATCGCCACATAGAGCAGGCGCCGCTCCTCCTCGATGTCCTCCTTGGTGCCGACGCCGAGATCGGCCGGGATGCAGCCGTCAACGGTGTTGAGCACGAAGACGTTCTTCCATTCCTGGCCCTTGGCCGAATGGATGGTCGATAGGATGAGATAGTCCTCGTCGCGATGCGGCGGCCCGGCCTGGTCGCTTGTGGCGTCGGGCGGGTCGAGGGTGAGCTCGGTCAGGAAGCGCTCGCGCGACGGATATGTCGATGCGATCTGCTCAAGCTGGAGGAGATCGGCCCGGCGCGTGATCGCATCCTCATGGATGCGCTCCAGATGCGGCTCGTACCACAGCCTGATCCGCTCGAGGTCGGCCGGCCATTTCGCGCCGGCGCGTAAGCCGGCATAGATGTCGAGGAAGACCGGCCAGTCCTGCGCCGCGCGCTGCGGCGGCCGGAACCGTGCGAGGCCCAGCGTCTCGTCGAGCGACGTCGCCATGGCGTCGACGATCTGCGAGGCGGCGGACGGGCCGATGCCCGGCATGAGCTGCAGCACGCGAAAACCGGCGACGCGGTCGCGCGGGTTCTCGGCAAAACGCAGCATCGCCAGCATGTCCTTGACATGCGCGGCATCGAGGAATTTCAAGCCGCCGAACTTGACGAAGGGAATGTTGCGGCGCGTCAGCTCCACCTCCAGCGGCCCGCTATGGCTCGAGGTGCGGAACAGCACCGCCTGTGCCTTCAGCGCCGTGCCCGTCTCGCGCTCGGCCAGGATCGCCTGGCATACATAGTTGGCCTGCTCGGCCTCGTCGCGCACGCTGACCAGTTGCGGCTTGTGCGAGGACCGGCGCTCTGTCCACAGATTCTTGGTGAAGCGCTCGCTGGCCTCGCCGATCACCTTGTTGGCGGCGGCCAGGATCGTCTCGGTCGAGCGGTAATTGCGCTCCAGCATGATCACCGCGGCTGCTTGCACGAACTGCTTTGGGAAATCGAGGATGTTGCGCACTTCGGCAGCGCGGAAGGAATAGATCGACTGCGCGTCGTCGCCCACCACGGTCAGCCCGGCGCCGTCCGGCTTCAGCGCCAGAAGGATCGAGGCCTGCAGCCGGTTGGTGTCCTGGTATTCGTCGACCAGCACATGATCGAAGCGACCGCCGAGATGCGCCGCGATCTCCGGCTCGGCCGCCATCTGCGCCCAGTAGAGCAGCAGGTCGTCGTAATCGAGAACATTCTGCGCCTGCTTGGCCTCGACATAGGCCGCGAACAGCTCTTTCAGCTGTTCGGCCCATCCTGAGCACCAAGGGAAGGCCGACCCAAGCACTTCTCCCAGCGGTGCCTGCGCATTCACCGCCCGCGAATAGATCTGCAGACAGGTGCCTTTGGTAGGAAAGCGGCTTTCGGTCTTCGAGAATCCCAGCTCGTGCCGCGCAAGGTTCATCAGGTCAGCGGAATCCTCGCGGTCATGGATGGTGAAGGCCGGGTCGAGGCCGATCTGTTCGGCATAGTCGCGCAGCAGTCGCGCGCCGATGCCGTGGAAAGTGCCGGCCCAGGCCAGCGCGTCGGCGATGATTGCCGCGTCGCGCCCCAGCACCTCGCCGGCAATGCGCTCGACGCGCTTGGCCATCTCGGCCGCCGCGCGGCGCGAGAAGGTCATCAACAGAATGCGGCGCGGATCGGCGCCCTTGACGATCAGATGGGCGACGCGATGCGCCAGCGTGTTGGTCTTGCCGGAGCCGGCGCCGGCGATCACCAGCAGCGGCGCCGCCACCTTGCCGTCGCCATGCATCACCGCCAGCCGCTGCGCGTCGTTCAGCCGGCCAAGATAGGCGGGCGCCTCGAAGGACGAATCACGAGCGGCGATGTTCATCGCCCATCAAGCATCGTTTCCGCTTTGTTCGCAATAATTTCCTCGCCCCGCGAGCGGGAAGAGGTGGCCGCGAAGCGGCCGGAGAGGGGCTGCGTCGGCATCCACGCTTCACCGGAAGGGGCTATTCCCAATCGAAAGAGCCGCTACCGCTTCGGCTCGACCCCCATCGCCGCCGACTGGCGCCGCAAATTGCGCCTTTCGTCGCCCGGCATATCCAGCGGCGCGACGTCTCCAGGCACTTCGTCGATGATCCTCACGGCAACGCGATAGGCGGTGTAGGCAAAAAGCCCGGCAAGCAGAAGGCGGACCATGATCAGTTTCCTCGTTGCGTTCGATTGGCTCGGGATTCCAACCGGACTCGGATCGGTTGGTTCCCGCCGGTCAACGCAACCAAACCGCCACCGCCCCGTTTGCCCCAAGGAGCGAACGAGAGGAGGTCGTCATGAAGAAGCTTCCTGTGCTGCTGGCTCTTGCGGCAGGGCTCGTGCTCGCCGCCTGCGACAACAGCGTGCCGCCCACCAAGGCGCCGGGCGATGAAGTCAACCAGAACCCTCAGGTCGACAAGAACCCTGTGCCGAAATCGACCACCGGCGGAGACCAGCCGGGCACGCCGCCGAAGCAATAGCGCCAAGGCCGGGCTTGCCCAGATTATCGTCGGGCCGAAACGAAGAAGGCCGGCGCTGCTTGGGAGGAAGCTCGGTAGCGCCGGCCAAGCGGGAAAATCAGGCCCGCCGCACAACACAAGATAGCTGAGTCTCCGCTTCGCGTCATGGTGCGATCGCGGTAGCCGGCTATGGAGCCACCGGAAAATTACGAAATTCTGCAGAGCCCGTCATTGCGAGGCCTCCGATGGTGCGGCATTCGCTCAAATGAGCATCCGTGGAAGACTGGCCTTCACGCCATCGCCACGCGCCGTACCGGCACGTTGGCGATCTCGATGTCCAACTGGCGCTGCGTCAGCGCCGCTTCGGCCATGATCCACCGCTTGAACAGCTCGACCTTGCGGGCGCCGACCGCCTTGATGGGGCTGACGAAATACCAACCCGCCGTGTTGGGATGGTGGACCGCGAAGGGGGCCACCAGCCGTTCGGCGCGGATGTCGCTTGCCATATAGGCGCGGTTGGCGACGGCAAAGCCCATGCCGGCATTGGCCGCTTCGTAGGACATCATGCAGCTATCGAAATAGACGCTCCTCGTTTCGCCAAGCACGAAGCTTGCGCCGGCAAAGCCCAGCCACGACTGCCAGTTCTGCGTGCACGTGTCAGAGTGTAGCAGCGTGAAGTAGCGCAGATCCTCCGGCACCACCTTCGACAGCGGTTTGTCGCCCAGCACCTCATGGAAGAGTTTGCGGCTGCACACCGGCGTCAGATCTTCCTTGAACAGCAGCTCCGACGTGAGACCGGGGAAGTTGCCGTCGCCATAACGGATTTCGAGGTCGTATTCGGAAGTCGAGAATTCATGCGTGGCGTAAGAGGTCGACACCCGCATCTCAATATCGGAATATTGATGCTGGAAGGCCGAAAGCCGCGGAAACAGCCAGCGCGCCGCAAAGGTCGGCAGCACGCAGATCCGCAACACATGCGCCTGCGACTGGCCGGTTGCCTCCATGCTGGCCGCCACTATCCGCTCCAGCGCCTCGCGCACGCGCGCCACATAGGTCTCGCCCTCCGGCGTCAGCGACACCGCGTTGCCGCCACGCTCGAAGATCTTGAAGCGCAGCTGATCCTCCAGGCTCTTCACGCGCTGGCTGACGGCGGAAGCGGTGATGAATTGCTCTTCGCCGGCGCGCGTGAAATTCCTGTGCCTCGCGGCGCTCTCCACGATTTTCAGTGAGTTGAGGTTAACCTGACTGAGCAGTCGCACGGGGTTTTCGACCTTAAGCTGGGCTTACGCTACCACCAGCATTCCTAAATTTACAGGGGTAGGCGTTTAAATGACTGTTAACCAAGTGTTGCCCCCATCTTGGAGAAAATAGAATGAACGCCCATACAATTCCCGAACTGCGCTGTGCAATGAGCCGCGAGGCCATCATTGGTCATGAGACCTCCTGGAAAGTGTCGGGTTTCGGCGTCGCCCAGTATCGTCACGGTTACGACCCGGCTCTGCTTGCCGCCATCGAAGAAGCGGCGCTCAAATTGAAGGCCAGCCATGCCGTGCACAAGCACCTCGACCTCACCTTCATCACTGGTGCCGACCGCTATATTCCCGAGATCAAGGAGCTCTTGCACGACAAGCTGCGCCTGGAAAGATTGTCCGACATGATGGGAACCAAGCTCGAGCCCTATCCGCTGTCGATCGTCGGCTCGACCGTCACCTTCATGAATCCAAGGGATGGCGCGGTCGAATGGCATTGCGACGGCGTTCCGGTGACGGAGCTCATTCCGCTGTCGATCAGCGATCCTCTCATCGGCGGTCATCTGGAAATCTACTGCGACGATTCCGAGACCGGCCGCTCGATTCTGGAATCCGGCCGCGAGCTGCCGCGCAACAAGATCATGCGCATCGACCACAAGATGAACTACGCCACGCTCGGCCAGTTCCTCGGTGTGCTCCACCGCACCGCGCCGATCCAGCTCGGCGAGCGCGTCACCCTGGTGCTCAACCAGCGCTCGACGGCCAAACCCTATGTCGACGACAACCGCATGTTCTACCTCGCCGCCGACAACGACCATGACCGTGCCTGGGTGAACGAGCTGGCCGAGGATGTCTGGACCAACCAGCTGCCCGCCTACCGTCGCCATGCCGAGGAACATCCTGTGCCGCAGCCGACGGCGGAAGCGGTTTCCGGCGGGGCGAGGGAGTCTTGGTAATGACCGACGATCCGGTCGAGTGTCAGCCGCCTTCAGTGTCGCTGAGCCTCGGGCCGGTCATGCCGGAAAGCCAAAGCCTTTCCGGCGCCCTCGGCGCGGCGCTTGCCTTCGCCCTCGGCGCCGTGGCGCTGTGGGCGACCAACGCCCTGGTCGGCAAGACGTTGCTTGCCGTCTATCCGGTGTCGCAAGTGCAGTTCCTGCAATTTTGCGGCGCGACGATTGTTTTCGCGCTGATCCGGCTCTTTCCTTCCCCCCTTGTGGGGGAAGGTGGCCGAGCGAAGCTCGGTCGGATGAGGGGTGCTGGACGGATCGCCGACGCCGGAGTTCCTTCCAACACCCCTCATCCGTCTCGGCGCTTCGCGCCGATCCACCTTCTCCCACAAGGGGAGAAGGGAAATGCCGCGCTCGCCTATCTCGTTGGCTTCTTCGGCCTGGTCGGCACCATGGTCCTGCAATATATCGGCTTCGCCTCGGCGCCGGTCATCGAGGCGAACCTTGTCGCCTATACTTGGCCGCTGATGACTGCCGCGGCGGTCATCCTGCTTGGCAGGCCGCGGCGTCCGCTGTTGCTCGGGCTGGCGGCGGCGCTTGGTTTCGTCGGCGTGGCGCTGGTGATCTCCGGCGGCCGAGCGCATTTTTGGTCTAACAGTGCATGGTTCGAAGGCGGCAGCCTTGTCGGCTATCTCGCCGCTTTCGGCTCCGCGCTCTGCATGGCCTTCTACTCGTTCGCTGTCGGCCGCCTCGCCGTGTCGCCCGAGCGGCTGCTCCTGCCTTCGGCGCTGATCGGTGTCGCGCTCACCTCCGCCTGGTGCCTGCATGATGGCGTCGTGCGCCCGAGCGGCGCGCATCTTCTGCTCGGCCTCTATCTCGGCGCCGGCCCGATGGGGCTCGGCTATTATTTCTGGTCGCGCGCGGCAAAGCTCGACCACGGCGGCAGGATAGCGGTCGTCGCCTATCTGACGCCGATAGCTTCCACGTTTCTGCTGACGCTCTCGGGCGAAAGCTTGTCGATGACGGCTGTTGCCGGCGCCGTCCTCGTCATTGGCAGCTGCCTTGCGGTCGGCATCGAAGGTACGGAGAGCAGGCACAATGTCCAAAATGGCCGTTGACGAGGACGAACGCCGCGCCAGGCAGGAGGCGCACTGGCTGGTCAGGGAGTTTGGCGCGGAGGCGCCGCTCTATGCGGCCATGAAGGCCGAAAAGGCCATCGAGCAGAAGGACTTTAGCCGCTGCGCGCGCTGGAAGCGCGTGCTGGAGATCCTCGCGGAGAGGCCGCCTGCCGAGCTCAGGCGCGGTGTCGCCGCCGGATGAGCGATTTGCCATGGGGCCGCCGAATCGCGCATGGTCGAGCATTCGGCTGGTAGATTGCCGTTGCCGTGCTGGAACTTGGCCTGAACTTCGATTTTTCAGCAACTCCTACCGTAGGTTGAAGTTCTGTAGCCCCTTTTACCTATCCAGGCGGGCAGCCGGTGCTATAAAGCCTGCGCTATAGCTATTAGAATTCCTAACTTGCGCGTTTCCAATCCGTGTAGAAACATCACCCGGTATTGAGTCTCGTAGCTTTACTGACTCTGGACGGTCCGTTGGGGGACAGGTCCAATTCGATACACCGACGAAAGTCTTAAAAAAAGAGCTGGCGATTTGAGGGCCAGCAGAAGGTGAAAAAATTGTCCAACATCGACGACAAGACTGCAATCGAACTGACCGCCGACATTGTCTCGGCCTATGTCGGCAACAATCCGCTCCCTGCCTCCGGCCTGCCCGATCTGATCGCCAGCGTCAGCGCGTCGGTGCGCAGGCTCGCCACCGGCAGCGTTGTCAAGGAGGCGGTGGCGCAGACGCCCGCGGTCAACCCGAAGCGCTCGGTTTTCCCCGACCACATCGTGTGCCTGGAGGACGGAAAGAAGTTCAAGTCGTTGAAGCGTCACCTCGCGACCGATCATAACCTGACGCCGGACGAATATCGTGCCAAATGGGGCCTGCCCGCCGATTATCCGATGGTGGCGCCGAGCTACTCGGCGACCCGCTCGGCGTTGGCCAAATCCTCCGGCCTCGGCCGCAAGCCGGCCGGCGGCGACGCGGCCAGGAGCAAGGGCAAGCGTAAGGTCAAGGCCTGAGGCATGTTGCCCGCAACGGATGATGTCGCGCCATGGCCATTGCGCGACCATCTGGCCGACCTTGCCGCGTTGCGCCGCGGGATTGCTGCGCAGTGCTCAGTGAATGCGGCTCACGGCGTCAAGGCGCGGCGCATCCTGTTTTCGCTGGGCAGTCCGTCCGGCGACCTGCTTGCGGTGCTGGACGCGCTCGACCGGTTCGAGCGCGCCATCATCGAATGCGACGCTCCGCCGGTGATCGAGGCGCACAGGCTGGAATGTCTCGCAGTCCTTGAGCAATTCCAGAAAAAGTGTGAGCGGTTAGGCTCGGCGACTTCGGCGTAGCCTTTCCGCCCGGAACTGCGTCAAAACAGGGAGATAGAGCGATTTACCGTTTCCTCGAAACGGTGAAACGCTCTGGACCGCCTTATGGCGAGCGCTCAGCCGAGGACCTGAGGCGGCTCCGCCGGCCGGACCTGTTTGGGGTCCTGCTCGTTGGCCAGGCTTTCCGCCTCGACCGCCGTCATCTCAAGAAGATAGACGAGCATGTTGTAGCGCGTGCGCGAGAGCATCTTCGCCAGCTTGCGCGTGATTTCCGCGACATATCGCAACGTGCGTGGATCGTTGATCGCCGCGCCCATCGTGAGCTCCTGAATGCCAGAGCCAAGTTTTCTTGGATCAAGTTATCGTTGGCGCCAACTCACGACTCACGGCGCATCGGCAAGGTCGCAGGTTTGCGATAAAAACTGAAATCAATTTTTGATAAGCATCATGCTTGGGTCAGAAGATTTCGCTGCCTTTTTGGTGGTATCGTCGCTTGCTGCATCAATATTGAGCACGAGGCAAACTTGCGGTTGTCTGCTTGCGACGGGTTGATCTTTCTCCGGGAATGTTGATCGCCGTGGCAGTCAGGAGCGACGTCGGGTGCGGCTTAGTTCTTGTAGGCGGAACAAAAGGCGGGCGGGTTGTCGTTGCCGATCATGGCGCAGCCGCGCTTGATCTCGTCGATCATCATGCTGCATGCATTTTGCCCGTTGCAGGGCGGATGGGTCGCCGGCGACACCTGGACGCATTGCGAGACATACTGGTCCGACTTCGCCTTTCCCGCGGATTGCACGCATGGCCGCGTGTCGTTCCGGCTTGCCTGTGCAGCGGCGGGTTTCGCAGACGCCGTGCCAGCCGTCGCGGGCGCGGCGCTGCCGCCGGTTTGCGGCACGCAGGAGAGGTCGCCTTCGGGGCATTGCAACTGGTGCTGTAACTGCGCCAGCCGCGCCTTCGTCAAGTCCTGTCTGCAGGTCTCGACGAGGGTCGCATATACCGAGCCACCGGCATAGGGCTGGGTGCGGAAGGCGCATTCCTTGTCGCGGAACGGGATCCAGGCGCGCTGCGCCTCGCGCAGGCGCTTCAGGTCGGTGGGAGCCAGACGTCCCGCCAGCTCCTTGTAGACTGCATTGAGCCCCGCGTCCGCCGAAGCGGCATTCGCGGCCGTGCAGGTCGCAAGGTCGGCCTGCGTCTTCGCTGCCGCGCAGTCGATGGTTGCCGCACGGGCCGCGGGGGTGGTGGGAAGCATGGTCAGCCCGGCGACGACCGCGAAAATCGCGACCGCCAGCGAGGCCGAAAGGAGCGAGGTCTTGGCTGACATCTGATCTGTCCTCTGCTTGAACCCGCCGCTCGCGCCAGCATAGGTTGAGACAACCGCGGCGATCAACGCCAAACCTGTGACGTGGCAAGCAAAGTGTGACCGGGCGAAAGCAGAGGAACGAACAATCCTTCCTTGAGGGGAGACATTCCGGCAGGATAAAGGGGCGTGTCCGCCCGCCTCTTCATCAATCACAAGGCGAAGCCTAGGATGCTTTTCCTGAATCGATTTGGATCAACAGGTGTTTCGGCTCCCGCGTCTCCAGCCGGTTCGCAATCTTGGCCGCTTGGGGCGAGATTGGTTGGCCCTGCGGCCCGCTCGCGGGTTCAGCGGCGAGAGCAATGTGAGCGGTCTCGTTTTCGAACAGAACCACCTGCGTCGCCAGCGCGGTTGTCGTGGCGACCTGGAAGAAGATGAAAGCCAGGGCGAGATAGCGGATCACGGGCGTCCAAACGTTTCGGCCGGCAACTGGTTCCAGTCCTTCGAGTTTTTTGCTGAACGGCCAAAGACAACGAGCGGGGGTCTCATCCCAGGCCCTGGCTCTTGCGAAGCGCCGATCTCCCGTGCAAAAGCCGGCCATGCTTATCATCAACGACCTTACGCTGCGCATGGCGGGGCGGCTGCTTCTCGATCATGCCTCATTGACGCTGCCGGCCGGCACAAAGGCCGGCCTTGTCGGCCGCAACGGCACCGGCAAGACGACGCTGTTCAAGGCGATCACCGGCGATTTCCCTTCGGAGACCGGTTCGATCAGCCTGCCGAAAAGCACCCGCATCGGCCAGGTGGCGCAGGAAGCGCCCGGCACCGAGGAGCCGCTGATCGACATCGTGCTCAAGGCCGATATTGAGCGCACCGCGCTGCTCGAAGAGGAAAAGACGGCGACCGACGCGCACCGCATTGCCGACATCCACATGCGGCTGGCCGACATCGACGCCCACTCGGCCGAGTCCCGCGCGGCCACCATCCTTGCCGGCCTCGGCTTCGACGACGCGGCGCAGCGCCGCCCGGCCTCCTCCTTCTCGGGCGGCTGGCGCATGCGCGTGGCTTTGGCCGCCGTGCTGTTTTCCGAGCCTGACCTTCTGCTGCTCGACGAGCCGACCAACTATCTCGACCTCGAAGGCACGCTCTGGCTCGAGAATTACGTCTCGAAATATCCGCACACGGTTCTCCTGATCTCCCACGACCGTGACCTGCTCAATCGCGCCGTCAATTCCATCGTCCACCTCGATCAGAAGAAGCTGACCTTCTGGCGCGGCGGCTACGACCAGTTCGAGCGCCAGTACACCGAGCAAAGGGAACAGCAGGAAAAGGGCCGCATCAAGCAGGAAGCCGCCCGCAAGCATATGGAATCCTTCGTCGAGCGTTTTCGCGCCAAGGCCTCCAAGGCCAGGCAGGCGCAGTCGCGCATCAAGGCGCTGGAAAAGATGAAGCCGATCGCGGCGATCGTGAATGACACGGTGCGGCCATTCTCGTTTCCGGAGCCGGTGAAGACGGTGGCATCGCCGATCGTTGCGCTCAACAACGTCAGTGTCGGTTATACGCCCGGTGAGCCGATCCTGAAGAAGATGACCTTGCGCATCGATGCCGATGACCGCATCGCGCTGCTCGGCGCCAACGGCAACGGCAAGTCGACCTTCGCCAAGCTTCTGTCCGGCCGGCTGAAGCAGGAGGCCGGCACGATGACGGTGGCGCCTGGGCTGAAGGTGGCGATCTTTGCCCAGCACCAGCTCGACGATCTCAGGCCTGAGGAAAACGCCTACGAGCATGTTCGCAGGCTGATGCCGGAGGCGCCGGAATCGAAGGTGCGCGGCCGTGTCGCCCAGTTTGGGCTTACCACCGAGAAGATGAACACCGCCGCCAAGGATCTGTCCGGCGGCGAGAAGGCGCGGCTGTTGATGGGGTTGTCGGCCTTCGAGGGGCCGAACCTGTTCATCCTCGACGAGCCCACCAATCACCTCGACATCGACAGCCGTGAATCGCTGATCCATGCGCTCAACGATTTTCCGGGCGCGGTGATCCTGATCTCGCACGATCGGCATCTGCTCGAGGCGACGGCCGACCGGCTGTGGCTGGTCAAGGACGGCGCGGTCAATCCCTATGACGGCGACCTGGAGGATTATAAGACGCTGGTCACCGGCGTTTCCGCCAACCGCCGTGAGCAGAAGGAGGCGGACAAGGCGTCCAAGGCCGATCGCCGCCGCGAGGCGGCCCAGCGCCGTGCGGCACTGGAGCCTTTAGCCAAGGAAATCCGCGCCACCGAGGCGCTCATGGACCGCATCCGCAAGCGCATCGACCTGATCGAGGACGAGCTTGCCAATCCGGCGGTCTACGAAAAGGACCCCTCGACCGCGACGCAGCTCGCCAAGGAGCGCTCGCAACTGGCGCAAACGCTGGCGCAAAACGAGGACAAATGGCTGACGATGTCGGCGGAGTATGAGGAAGGGATCGCGGATTAGCGCGATTTTCCTTCTCCCGCAGGGGGCCTGTTGCGCAGTTAGCGAGAACAGGCTCGCAGAGTGGTTTTGGCCGCGAAGTCTGTTGTGCTTGGTGGGCGATTTGGCCTTGGGGTTGAGTTTGATGGTGGCGGTGCGGCCCCTAGGCCGGTAGCTGGGCGCACCTATCCTGTGATGGCCGCCCATCGGCGCATGTTGAAAGCGATCGCCGCCATCGTTACCTGGGCTGCGGCCTTGGCCAGTCCGACATAGCGGATCATGGTCAGCTTCATGCGGTTCTTGAGCGTGGCGAAGGTGGTCTCCACTGCCGCTCGCCGTCTGGCGATCAGGCGATTGTAGTGCTTGAGCCGCTCAGGCAGCGCATGATGCTTGTTGGGGCGGCGGGCAATGCGCACCTTCTTGCCTTCGGCCTTGAGCCGGGCACGGCGAGCATGGGTGTCATACGCGGCGTCCGCCGACACCGTCTTCTCGTCGCCGCAGATCAAGGCATCAGCCATTACCGTGTCGTTGACGTTGGCCGGTGTGGTGATCACCGTGCGGATCAGACCGGAGCCCTCATCCACCCCGACATGAGCCTTGTAGCCAAAGGTGAGGCCGCGTTTGCCCTTGCGTGCGGTGATGCGAGCGTCTGTGTCCTTCGACGGCCGCTCAGGCGTCGGTGGCGCCGAAACCGCATCGATCAGTGTGGCATCCAGCATTGTGCCGCGCTTCAGGATCACGCCGGCTTTCTCCAACTGCCGGTCCAGTTCGCCGAACAGCTTCTCCATCAGCCCTTCGCCGACAAGCAGATTGCGAAAGCGCGACAGAACCGTGTGGTCGGGGATCGTATCGTCCAGCCCCAACCCGGCAAAGCGCCGGAATGACAGCCGGTCGCCCAGCGCTTCCTCCAACTCGCGATCAGACAGGCCATAGAGCGATTGCAGCAACAGCGCCTTGAACAGCACCAGTGGCGGCCAAGCTGCCCGGCCAGGTCCACCATCGCGCAGCGGGTTGAGCAGCTTCTCGAAGCGGTACCACTTCACCAGACCTGACAGACGGTCGAGTGGCGAAGAACCGCCCGCAAGCTTGTCGCCTAGAAACGCCTCCGCCAGGCTCAACTGTCCCGTCTGCTTCACAGCCATCGCGATTCCCTCCGAGCTTCCTCTCAGAGAATCACAACCAGCCAATTACGCAACAGGCCCGCAGGGGGAGAAGGGGGAGCCCATCTGGCCCTACACCTCGTCCCTAAAACCCGCTACACACCCCGCATGAACCAGCACGCCAAGCTCCGGATCGGCCATTCGGCCTGCCCGCATGACTGCCCCTCCACCTGCGCCCTCGAAGTCGAGCTGCTCGATGACAACCGCATCGGCCGCGTCCACGGCGCCAAGGCGAACAGCTATACGGCGGGTGTCGTCTGCGCCAAGGTCGCGCGCTATGCCGACCGCGTCCACCATCCCGACCGGCTGCTGAAACCGCTGGTGCGCGCCGGCGCCAAGGGCGAGGGCGCCTGGAAGGAAGCCAGCTGGGAAGCAGCCCTCGACTTCGTGGCGGAAAAATTCATCGCAGCCGAAGAAAAATACGGCTCGCAGACGGTCTGGCCTTATTTCTACGCCGGCACGATGGGGCTGGTGCAGCGTGACGGCATCCAGCGGCTGCGCCACGCCAAGAAATACTCGGGCTTCTTCGGCTCGATCTGCACCAATCTCGCCTGGACTGGCTGGATGATGGGAGCGGGCGCGCTGCGCGGTCCCGATCCGCGCGAGATGGCGAAATCCGACTGCGTGGTGATCTGGGGCACCAATGCCGTGGTCACCCAAGTCAACGTGATGACCCATGCGACCAGGGCGCGCAAGGAGCGTGGGGCCAAGATCGTCGTCATCGACATCTACGACAACGCCACGATGAAGCAGGCCGATCTCGGCCTGGTGCTGAAGCCCGGCACCGACGGCGCGCTCGCCTGCGCGGTCATGCATGTGCTGTTCCGCGACGGGCTGGCCGACCGCGCCTATCTCGAGAAATACACCGATGATCCGCGCGGGCTGGAAGAACATTTGCGGACGCGCACACCCGAATGGGCGGCCGCCATAACCGGGCTATCCGTCGCCGAGATCGAGGCATTCGCCCATCTCGTCGGCAACACCAAGAAGACCTACTTCCGCCTCGGCTACGGCTTTGCCCGCCAGCGCAACGGCTCTGTCAACATGCATGCCGTCTCCTGCATCGCCGCCGTCACTGGCGCCTGGCAGTATGAGGGCGGCGGCGCCTTCCACTCCAACTCCGGCATCTTCCAGCTGAACCAGGACGTGCTGGAAGGCACCGCGATGCGCGACCCGAAGGTGCGCTATCTCGACCATTCGCGCATCGGCCCGGTGCTGACGGGCGCGGCCGACGCGCTCTATGGCGGTCCCCCGGTGACGGCGATGCTGATCCAGAACACCAATCCGGCCAATGTCGCCCCGGAGCAGCGGCTGGTGAGAAAGGGTTTTCTGCGCGAGGATCTGTTCACCTGCGTGCATGAGCAGTTCATGACCGACACGGCCAAGCTCGCCGACGTCGTGCTGCCGGCGACGATGTTTCTGGAGCATGACGACATCTACAAGGGCGGCGGCAACCAGCATATCACCCTCGGCCCCAAGCTGATCGAGCCGCCGGAAGGGCCGCGAACCAACCACTATGTCAATGAGGAGCTCGCCAAGCGCCTCGGCGTCGGCGATCGGCCCGGCTTCGGCCTGACCGAGCGCGAGCATATCGACATCATCCTCGGCAAGCGCGGGCTAGGCAGCTTCGACAGCCTGAAGGCTGACAAGTGGGTCGACCTGCAGCCCGACTTCGACGACGCGCATTTCATCAACGGCTTCGGCCATGCCGACAAGAAATTCCACTTCCGCCCCAACTGGACCGGGCAGTCGGCGCCCAACCGGCCGCCGAAAAGCATGGGTCTGTTCGGCCCGGTGGGACGGCTGCCGGAATTCCCCGATCATGTCGAGCTGATCGAGGTCGCGGACGAGGAGCATCCGTTCCGGCTGGCGACCTCGCCGGCGCGCAATTATTTGAACTCGACTTTTGCCGAGACGCCAGTGTCGAAGGCCAGGGAAGGCCGGCCCGAATTGTTGCTCCATCCCGAAGATGCCGCGGCGCTCGGCATCGAGGATGGCGGCCGCGTCGAGGTGGGCAACCGGCGCGGCGACGTGGTGCTGCACGCAAAATTTTTCGACGGCGTGAAGCGCGGTGTGGTGATCGCCGAAGGCATCTGGCCGAACAGCGCGCACGAGCGCGGCGAAGGCATCAACGTGCTGACCGGCGCCGATGCGCCCGCGCCCTATGGCGGCGCCGCCGTCCATGACAACAAGGTGTGGCTCAGGGCGCTTTGACCCACTTCGCGGTCTGCCATTGCTTGCGCTCACCAAGTGGGATCTCGGCCTTCGAGATCATCGTCCGGGACGATCCGCGATTGGCGCGCAAGACTGGCGTAGGGATCCACGTAAGCCATCTTGAGTGCGTCGCCTACCAAACCGGACATGGCATTGAGCGATGCGCCGAGCCTCGGAAAGCCTCGCCGCAGCAGTTTAAGGCGTCGGACTATGATCGGGCCTGTGGTGAGGATGTCAGCCATGATGTCCTCCTGTAACGGCGACAATGGCGCTGCCTCCCACGCAGGTCCTTGGCTTGAACCTGAAGAGACCTGCACGGCTCTGAATTTGCCTGAAGCGAAGAATCCCGAACGGCCTTGAAGTTCGCCTTCAGGGTTATCTTGGACTATCCTCCCCGCGAGGGTGGTCGCCAATGGACTTGGAGTTTGGGAACTATCGTTTGAGACGAGCCGAACGGCAGTTGCTAGGCCCGAAAGGGCCGGTGGAGCTTTCGGCGCGTTCCTTCGACATCCTCGCCATGTTGCTCGACAGACCCGACGAGGTGATCGGCAAGACCGAACTTCTAGATGCGGTCTGGTCCGGCGTGGTGGTGGAGGAGAATACGCTGCAGGTCCACATTTCGGCGCTGCGAAAATTGCTGTCTGCCGAGATTATCGCAACCGTGCACGGTCGCGGCTATAAATATGCAGGCCCCAGGCCCTTCGCGGTTAAGGCGGATGTTACGCGGTCGTTCAGACCGTCCATCGCCATACTTCCTTTCGACAATATGAGCGGCGATCCGGAGCAGGATTATTTCAGCGACGGCATCACCGAGGACATCATCGCCGAGCTTGGCAAGTATAAGGAGTTTCTGGTCATCGCGCGGAACTCCTCCTTCCAGTTCCGCGGCAAGGCGCATGATCCGGCGGAGGTGGCGAGCAAGCTTGGCGTCCAATACGTCGTCGAAGGCAGTGTGCGGAAGATCGGCAACAGGGTGCGGGTCGCCGTGCAGCTAACCGATGCGTCGTCGATGGCTCATATCTGGGGCGAACACTATGACCGGGAACTCGACGACATTTTCGCCATCCAGGATGAAATCACCAGGATGATCGCGGCGCGTCTGGCTCGGCAGGCCAGAACCGCGATTTCGTCGCGCGCCAGAGGCCGCCCGACCAACAACATGTCGGCCTATGAGTTTTATCTGCGGGCGCTGCAACTGGCCGCGGTCTATGACACTGTGCTCGAAGCGGAACCATTTCTGCGCCAGGCGGCAAACCTCGATCCGCAGTTTGCTGCCGCCCACGCCATGCTCAGCTTTGTGGAGTCGATCAAGTACTATTGGGACTACAACAATCCCAGCCATTTGCATTCCGGACTGGCGATCGCAAGGACGGCGTTGGACCTTGATCCCGACGAGGCCTATGGGCATCTCGCCACCGGCTTCGCTCACTTGTACCTGCGCCAGTTCAAACAGGCTGAATTCAGCCTTGACCGGGCCGTCGCGCTCAATCCGAACGATCCATTCATTCTTAGTATCCGCGCTATTTTCCTCAATCACACGGGCAGGCCGGAGGAGGGGCTTGATGAGATAGCCGAAGCCCAGCGCCGCGACCCATACGCCGTGGGATGGTATGACGACTTCCGTGGCGTCCTTCTGACGACGGCCGGACGATATCGCGAGGCAGTCGCCTGCTACGCGAAAATAGCGACTGTAACACCGTGGTCGCTCATTCGTCTTGTCATCTGCCATTCCGAACTCGGCGAAATCAGGCAAGCGCAAGACGTCCTGGCAAAGGTAAAGGCGCATTATCGCGGACTAAGCCTCGACCAGATCATCGATACCGAAGTGGATTTCTACCAGGATGCCGCCATATGCGGGCGCTATCGCGCGATCCTCGATCATGTTGACAAGGCGCAATAGCGCCGTCGCGGCCCGTAGCTCACAGGCGTCCGACTTCGGTACCTGCGATTCCAACTCTTGATCTCGTCCGCGGCCGCCTTCACATTCGTGTACAGTTCGCTCTCGTCTCGCCCCGTTTGCCGTGGCCTGCAGTCGTTTGAATCAATTTGCCAAGGCGGCGTGCTAGAGGATTGTTCCGACTCAGTTTTCGACAGGATCGCCATGCCGCAGCCGCTCAGGATAGCCATCGCCGGCGCGCTCGGCCGCATGGGCCGGCAGATGGCGGAAGCCGTCGCGGCCGATCCGCGGCTGCAGCTCGTCGCGCGCTTCCATCGACCGGGCAGCATGGGCGAGGGGCTGGTCGAGCGCGATGAAGCGCTGGCGCTTGCCGATGTGGTCGTCGACTTCACCACGCCCGCAGCTTCCGCCGAACTGGCCAAGGCCTGCGCGGCGCGCGGCGGTCCGGCGCTGGTAATCGGTTCGACCGGCTTCAGCGCCTCGGAACTGGCGGCGATTGCCAACGCCGCGAAGAAAGTCGCTATCATGCGCTCCGGCAGCTACTCGCTCGGGCTCAACATGCTGACCGGCCTGGCCGAGCAGGCGGCAAGGGCGCTTGCCGCCGACGACTGCGACATCGAAATTTTTGAAGCGCATCATCGCATGAAGGTCGATGCGCCGTCGGGCACGGCGCTGATGCTGGGCGAGGCGGCCGCGCGAGGACGTGGCGTCGTGCTGGACGATGTGGCGAGACGCGCCCGCGATGGCCTCGTTGGTCCGCGCAATGCCGGTGAGATCGGCTTTGCCGTTATGCGCGGCGGCAGCATCGTCGGCGAGCACAGCGTCAGCTTCCTGAGCGACGGCGAGAGGCTCACGCTTTCGCATGCCGCCGGCGACCGCTCGATGTTCGCCCGCGGCGCCATCGCGGCTGCGCTCTGGCTCGCCGGACGGCCGCCCGGCGAATACGACATGCGCGATGTGCTGGGCTTCACTGCCTCGTGACCGGTAACCCCGCCGGACTCCATTCCGCGGCTGCTAAACGGCTGAAAGCCAGCTGAAAGCTTGGCCATGCCATGACAGTTTTGTGGCGGTCGCCACATGAACGGCCTGGGAGCGGCCGACAGGAGGAATGCGGCGCGGCGCGCCGCCCAGTGGAGGAAGACTAGTGACCCGTTTCATCTCTAAACGCGCCCTGCGTTCAGTGGCGCTGACGCTTGCCATGGTTAGCGCTGGCGCATCGACGGCATCGGCTGCCGACAAGATCACCATCATCGTCGGCGGCATGGAAAAGCAGATCTATCTGCCGGCCGTGCTCACCCAGCAGCTCGGCTACTTCAAGGACGAGGGGCTGGACGTGGAGTTGGTGAACTCCCGCGCCGGCGTCGAAGCCGAGAACGAATTGCTGGCCGGCGCCGTGCAGGGCGTCGTCGGCTTCTACGATCACACCGTCGACCTGCAGTCGAAGGGCAAGTACATCCAGTCGATCGTGCAGTTCAGCCAGGCGCCGGGCGAGGTCGAGCTGGTCTCGGCCAAGCACCCGGAAATCAAGTCGCCGGCCGACTTCAAGGGCGCGACGCTCGGTGTCACCGGCCTCGGCTCCTCGACCGATTTCCTGACGCAGTATCTCGCGGTTCGCAGCGGCCTGAAGCCGGGTGATTACACGCTGCTTCCCGTCGGCGCCGGCAACACTTTCATCGCCGCCGTCAAGCAGGACCAGATCCAGGCCGGCATGACCACCGAGCCGACCATCGCTAAGCTGCTCCAGACCGGCGAGGCGAAGGTCCTGGTCGATATGCGCACGCCCGAAAAGACCAAGGCGGCGCTCGGCGGCGACTACCCGGCTGCCTCCTTCTACGTTCAGTCGAGTTGGCTCGAAGGCCACAAGGACGAGGCGCAGAAGCTCGCCAACGCCTTCGTCAAGACGATGAAGTTCATCGCCGGCCATTCGGCCGAGGAGATCGCCGACAAGATGCCGAAGGACTATTATGCCGGCAGCAAGGACCTTTATGTTCAGGGACTGGCAGGCGGCAAGGCGATGTTCACGCCGGATGGTCGCATGCCGGCCGATGGACCGCAGACCGTGCTGAAGGTTCTGTCGACCTTCTCGAAGAGCCTGCAGGGCAAGCAGATCGACCTATCGAAGACCTACACGACCGAGTTCGTCGACGCGGCGAAGTAGGCGCCGGCAGGCGAGGGCGGACGGACCCCGTCCGCCCTTGAAAAGCAAGAGCTTGCGTCGGCCGCCTGAATCAATTCGGCGGCCGTGTTTCCGGATGCCGGCGAGCAGGCCCGCGGGCCCGGATCGCGCCATCCCCGCACCACCACAAAAGGAGTGTGCCATGCAATCGCAGATCATGGCGGCGGAGAAACTGTCTCCCGCCGCGCCGCCGGCTGACGCCGCGATAGCCATCGACGATGTGACGCTGCGCTTCGTCACGCCCGACGGCCACATGATGACGGCGATCCGCGATTTCACCATGACGGTGGCGCGCGGCGAGTTCGCCTGCGTCGTCGGCCCTACCGGCTGCGGCAAGTCGACGACGCTCAACCTCGTCACCGGCCTGTTGCGTCCGACCACCGGCAATGTCCGCGTCATGGGCAATCCGGTCACCGACATCAGCCGGGATATTGGCTTCGTCTTCCAGGCCGACGCGCTGTTTCCGTGGCGCAGCGTCCTCGACAATGTCGCCGCCGGCCCGCTCTTCCGCGGCACGCCGAAGAAAGAAGCCTATGAGAAGGCGCGCGACTGGATCGGCCGGGTCGGCCTTTCGCGGTTCGAGAAGCACTATCCGCACCAGCTTTCGGGCGGCATGCGCAAGCGCGCGGCGCTTGCCCAGACCTTCATCAACCAGCCCAAGATCCTGTTGATGGACGAGCCCTTCAGCGCGCTCGACATGCAAACCCGCACGGCAATGCAGGACGAATTGCTGGACCTCTGGTCGGGGCTGAGATCATCCGTCGTCTTCGTCACGCACGATCTGGAGGAAGCGGTGGCGCTGGCCGACAAGGTCTATGTGCTCACCGCAGGCCCGGGCACGGTGAAGAGCGTCTACCGCATCGACCTGCCGCGCCCGCGCGTCATGTCCGACATTCGCTACGACCCGAAATTCATCGAGATTGCCAAGGTGATCTGGAACGATCTGCGTGAGGAAGTGCAGCTCGGCCAAAGCCGTGGCTTGCAAGCGAGCCATTGAAAGGAGACTTGCCATGACCGCCATCTCTCCAACCGATCCGGCCGCAGCCCGCGCCACCTCGATCGTCGCCGCGGAAGCGCAGGCGAGGGCACGGTTGCGCAAACGCCATGCTCTGGTCATCGGCCTGCGCCTCGCGATCCTCGTCGTCTTCCTAGGCCTTTGGGAACTCTGCGCCGACTACAACATCATCGACCCGTTCTTCTTCTCCAGCCCGTCGGGCATATGGGAACAGATCTGGTCCTGGATCACCGAGGGCACCTCGCAGGGGCCGCTCTGGCTGCAGATCTATGTGACGCTGGAGGAAACCTTCCTCGGCTTCGCTATCGGCGCCGTCGGCGGCATCGTGGCAGGCATCATCCTTGGTCGCAACAAGCTGCTGGCCGATGTGTTCTCGATCTACATCAAGATCGCGAACTCCGTGCCGCGCGTGGTGCTCGGCTCGGTGTTCATCATCGCGCTCGGGCTGGGCATGGCTTCCAAAGTGGCGCTGGCCGTCGTCATGGTGTTCTTCGTCGTCTTCGCCAACGCCTTCCAGGGCGTGCGCGAGGCTGACAGGGCGATGATTGCCAACGCCCAGATCCTCGGCGCCTCGCCGTTCCAGATCACCCGCTCGGTCATCATCCCTTCGGCGATGAGCTGGATCCTCGCCAGTCTGCATGTCTCGTTCGGTTTCGCGCTGGTCGGCGCGGTCGTCGGCGAGTTCCTCGGCGCCAAGCAGGGCATGGGCCTTTTGATCTCCACCGCGCAGGGCGCCTTCAACGCCAATGGCGTCTTCGCCGCCATGATCATCCTGGCGGTGATGGCCCTGGTGGTGGAGTTCATCATCACCCGCTTCGAGAACTATGTGGTGAAGTGGCGCCCGGCGCCGTTCAACGAGCAGGGGACCTGAGCAATCACCGCACATCATCATGTCTGGTGTGCGGCTTCACCTAGTGTATGACAAAGTCACCCGCCTTGTGCTATACTGAGGGGTATCGAGGAGACGAGCCATGCGAAACTCCCAGCCCCTGACGATCACACTGCCGCTCGAGATGGCGCAGATGGTGAAAAATAAAGTTGCCTCAGGCGAATACGCCACCGAGAGCGAAGTCATCCGTGATGGCCTGCGTACGTTGGCTGCCCGTGACGCGGCGATTGAACGCTGGCTGCGCGAGGCAGTCGTGCCGACGATGCAGGATGCGCGCGCCCATCCTGAGAAGCTTTTGACGGCCGAACAGCTGCGCCGCAATCTCTCTGAGCACATCAACGCGATCGCCGCCAAACCGCGCTCCGGTGCATGAAATATCAGGTCAGGTTCCATGCTGCCGCCGAGCGGGACATTGCCGAGTTGCTGAGCGAGCTCGCGCCAAAGGCTGGCGTGGCAACTGCTTTGCGTTTGGTCGGGCGCATTGTCGACTATTGTCTCGACTTTGAAACTTTTCCGGAGCGGGGCACGCGTCATGACGAAATCGCACCGGGTTTGCGCACGGTAGGATGGCGCCGACGCGCAACGATCGCGTTCGAAATCGTGGATGACAAAGTGGTCATCCTCCGGATTCTTTATTCGGGTCGTACGCTCGAATTGCCGGACGAAGAGTCCGAACATTGAGGTAGGCCTTAGGCCAGCGGCAGCCGGACCTCGACTTTGAGCCCGCCCGCGGCGGCGTCGCCCACAGTGACGCTGCCGCCGGCATTCTCGACCACCTCGCGCACGATTGCCAAGCCGAGCCCGCTGCCTTCCTCTGCCGAGCCGGCGAGGCGGTAGAAGCGTTCGAAGACATGCTCCCGCTCCTCGGCCGGAATGCCGGGGCCGGTATCGGCCACCGTCAGCACGCCCTCGCGATCGACCATCGCCAGCCTGACAGTCACCGCGCCGCCAGCCGGCGTGTAGCGCAGCGCGTTGTCGACCAGATTGACGATCATCTCGCGCAGCATCGTGCCGTCGCCGATCACCGCCACCGGTCCGTTCTCCTCGAGGCCGAGGTCGATGTCGCGCTTGATCGCCACCGGTGCCTGCGCTTCCAGCACATGGCGGGCGGCCTCGGTGAGGTCGATGCGGTCGGCGCGTGGCCGCCGGCTGCCGGGCTCGGCGCGCGAAAGCGTGAGCAATTGTTCAGCGAGCCGCGCCAGCCTGCCGGAACTCGCTTGCAACGCGACCAGCGCCTCCTGGCGCCGATCGGACACGGTTTCCCGCAAGGCATAGCTGGCCTGCGTCGACAAGAGCGCCAGCGGCGTGCGCAACTGGTGCGCGGCATTGGCGATGAAGCGTCGCTGCGCCGCCATTTGCGCCCGCACGCGCTCCATATAGGCGTTGAGCGCCTCGATCAGCGGCCGGATCTCGCTCTGCGCGCCCGGGACCTCGACCGGATCGAGATCGCTGCGGCTTCGCGAGCGCACGGCATCGCGCAGCCGGATCAGCGGCGCCAGGCCGCGGCGCAGGCCAAGCAGCACGAACACGCCGGCAATGGCCACCAAGGCAAGCTGCTGGGCGAAGGCGCTGAGCCACAGGCGCTTGACCATGGCGTCATGTCCGGCAAGCGTGACGCCGACCGTGACCTTGATCGGCGAATCGCTGCCGGCGCCGATCACGGCATGGCTGAGCGTTGCCAGGCGCAGCGGGTGATCGCGGTAGGTGGCTTCGACGCTGCCGCGATCCGGCGCCTCGGGCAGGTCCGGATAGCCGCTCAGCAGCCGCCCGCCGGCGGTCTCGACGCGATAATAGACGCTGTCGCGGTCGCCGGTGTCGAACATCTCGATCGCCGCCGGCGGCACGGTAGCGTCGAGCGCGCCGTCGGCCATCGCCACCTGCTCGGCGATGGCGCGTGCCGAGCCGACCAGCATGCGATCGGTGACGAGGTCTGCCGTCGCCAGCGCGTTGCGCTGGCTGGTCCACAGATTGATGGCGGCGAGCCCAGCCAGCGGCAGCACCACCCAGGCCAGCAACTGCAGGCGAAGGCTGCCGAACCGGAGCCTGTCGATTTTCATGGCGCCGGATCGTCGTGGCGCAACAGGTAGCCCAGGCCGCGCAAGGTGGCGATCTGGACGCGCGATCCCTCAAGCTTCTTGCGCAGCCTGTGCACATAGATCTCGATGGCGCTGGGGTCGGCGTCGGTGTCGAAGTCGTAGATCGCGGTCGAGAGCGCCGCCTTGCTCACCGTGCGACCGGCCTTGACGACGAGCTGTTCCAGCACCGCGTGCTCACGCGGCGTCAGCGACAGCGTCGCGCCGGCAAGCGAGAACAGCCTGGTGTTGGTATCAAAGGTGAGATCGCCGCAGGAAACGACCGGTGCGGTGCGGTCGTTGGCGCGGCGCAGCTGCACGCGGATGCGCGCTTCCAGCTCCTCGATCTGAAATGGTTTCGCCAGATAGTCGTCGGCGCCTTCGTTGAGGCCCTTGACCCGGCCGTCAAGGCTGGCATTGGCGGTAAGCACGATAACCGGCACCGGGTTGCCACGCGCCCGCAGCCTTTTCAGCACCTCCATGCCGCCCATGCGGGGCAGGGCAAGGTCGAGGATGATCAAAGCGTGATCCCCGGCGGCTAAAGCATGCTCGACATCCTCGCCCTCATGCACCACGTCGACGACATAGCTCGCCTGGCGCAGCGTCTTGCTCAGCCAATCGGCCAGTTCGCGATTGTCCTCGACAAGCAGCAGCCGCATCGTTCGTCGCTGTTCCTCCCAACGGCGTCGACCTTCGCCAAAGGGCGGCAGGCGGCGTCCAAATTGGTTCCCGAGGCAACCGATAGTATCGATCCGCGCGCAAGGCAAACGTGGTTTCTCGGCGACCGCCACCCCGGTCATGGTGCCTGCCGAGCCACCTGTTCGGTCGTGCAAGTGATAAAACCGAACCGTTCGGTTCAATTAATGTTGACGGTTCGTATAGCCGGGGTGAACACCGGCTCCCGTTATCCAGGTGCCGCATCGCGCGACGATCCCCGTAACTGACTGATATCAAACAATAAGAATGTGGCCGCTGCGTAGTTCAGTTAATTTCAAAATCGAACCGAACGGTTCGGTTCACAACTTTTCGTGATTGGAAATGGCAACAGGGCCGACCCATTTCGGGGTGGTCCGAGCGACGCGAATTTCCATTACGGCACGCCACTAGACGGACACGACTTTTGAAATCTGGAGTATCTGAAATGAACAAGATTGCTTTTGCCGCCGCTGCTTTCCTCATTGCCACGGGCAGCGCTTTCGCTGGCAGCGACCACTACGGTTCCGACAATGTCAACCAGCCGGCCGTAACGGCCCCCGCGGGCAACGTCGACAACACCGTCACCGGTTCGATCCGCAAGCTCGACAAGTTCGAGCAGCGCGAGTTCCACATCACACCTGATCAGAACCAGCCGCCGTCGGGCCAAGGCATCTGGGGCCGCTAACCGGCGCGCCTCCTAACCCGCTTCAACCATAACCTTCAAATCTGGAGTAACTCAAATGACCAAGATCGCTCTTACCGCCGTCGCTCTGCTTGTCGCCACGGGCGCCGCTTTCGCCAGCTCGGACAATTACGGAGCGGCCAATGCCAAACAGCCGGCTGTCACCATCGACCGGACTGTGACGACCTCGATCGCGAAGTCGGACGCGGATGTCCGAAGGCCGGTGGTGCAGGGCACCGATCACAACCTGTTCGGCAACCACTGATCCGACCCGGAAAAAAGCAGGCGGCGGGCTTGTCCCGCCGCTCTGTTTTTCTGCAGCCGGCTAACGCCGTTTGAATCGCATCACAAGTATTTGTCATCACAAGCATTTGTAATCGTTTGCCTTTTTCTGAGCGACGTCCGATCCGACACTGCCATGGCAGCTGAGAAGCGAACGCGCCGGGAATAAACCCAGGCCGCCGCGGGTCTTTTCGGCAGCGGGGCCATCCTCCCAAGGCCATCGCCCGACGAAACCAAACGGACAAGGAAAACCGAAATGACCAGGATCGCTCTCACCACTGTCGCAATGCTTCTCGCGATGGGCTCCGCCTTCGCCGGCAGCGACCACTACGGCGCCGATGGCGTCAACCAGGCAGCCACCGTTGGCTCCGACACCAGCGTCACGGCTTCGATCCCGAAGCACAACACAGTCAAGCCGGCCCCGAAGGTCGATACCGAGATGAAGACTGGCGCGACCGGCGCTGCGGATTGGCCGGGTCCGCCATCGGATAACTGGGGCAATTGAGCTCGTCTTTGAAAATATTGAAGGCGGCGGGCTTGCCCGCCGCCTTGCTTATGGGCCGCCAGGCTTCGGGCTACGTCAAATCCTTCGGCCGAACAAAATGCGTCAGTCGGGCGCCACGGAAGTCGAGATCGGCCCAATCCTTGTCCAGCGTGAACCGGACAAGAGCTGCCGTCGGAAACTTCGCTTCGATCTTCTTGAAAACGCTCTCATCCGTTCCGGGGCCGGCCAGCCGCAACACATAGTGCTGCAGGCCGGGATTGTGGCCGATCACTATCAGGCTCGCTGCCTTGGCCTGCCGCACGCGCGCCAGGATCGCACCGGCAGCCGCCTCGTAGAGTTCGTCGGCGAATTGCGCCGGCACGTTCTTCGGGAGTTCGGCCGCAACCAGCCGCCAGGTATCGCGCGTGCGCAGCGCCGGCGACACCAGCGCCAGATCCGGCAGCCAACCGCGCTGGGCAAGCTCCCGCCCCATCAGCGGCGCCGTCTTTAAGCCGCGCGCGGCTAGCGGCCGGTCGAAATCCTCAAGCTTGGGATCGTCCCGACTCGACTTGGCGTGGCGGAGGATAAGAAGTTGTCTCAGGGGCATTGCAGCCTCTACGGCGTGATCCGCGCCAGCTGCTCGAGGTCGGTCTCCTCGCGCAGCGGGTCGGGCGCCATCACCACCGAGGTGGCGTTGTCGGCGTCGTCGGCGAAATGGGCAAGCACGGTGTGGCCCTTTTCCATGCGCGCCTTGCCTTCGGCGACCAGACCCAGCGCCAGCGGATAGAGCCGGTGCTCCACCTTCAGCACGCGCGCGGCAAGCGTGTCCTCATTGTCGCCGACCATCACCGGCACGGCGGCCTGCGCGATGATCGGGCCGTCATCCATCTCGGGCGTGACGAAATGCACCGAGCAGCCATGGATGCGAACACCGGCGCGGATGGCCCGCGCATGCGTGTCCAGACCCTTGAAGGCCGGCAGCAGGGCAGGGTGGATGTTGACCATGCGCCCCTGCCATTTCTCGACCAGGCCGCGGCCGAGGATCCGCATATAGCCGGCAAGGGCTACGATGTCGGCGCCGAAGCCGACAAGCGCGGCGTCGAGCGCGGCGTCATAGGCATCCTTGCTCGGATGGTCGGCGCGCTGGACGACCTTGGTGGCGATGCCGCGCGACTGGGCGATGCCGAGGCCGGCCGCGTTGGCGCGGTCGGAAATGACGCCGACGATTTCTGCCGGATAGGTTGGATCGGCGGCGGCCGCGATCAGCGCCGTCATGTTGGAGCCCCGTCCCGAGATCAGGACGACCGTTCGTTTCCTGCTCATAGGCCGATGGAGCCCCGATAGATGACGCCGGCGTCGCGGCGCGGGACGATGCGGCCAATCGGCGTCACCGTCTCGCCGGCTTCCTGCAGCACCGCCGCGACCTGCGCCGCCTGGCCGGAGGCGACGGCGAGGATCATGCCGATGCCGCAGTTGAAGGTGCGCATCATCTCTTCCGGCGCGACGCCGCCGGTCTTGGCCAGCCACGAGAACACCGGCGGCACGTCGATCGCTTCGAGGTCGAGCTCGGCGGAAAAATCCTTGGGCAAAACGCGCGGAATGTTTTCCGGGAAACCGCCGCCGGTGATATGGGCCAGCGCCTTGATGCCATGCGTGTTGCGGATCGCTTTCAGGATCGACTTCACATAGATGCGTGTTGGCTCGAGCAGCGCCTCGGCGAGGCTGAGCTCCTCGTTGAATGGCGCCGCATCGCTCCAGCTAAGGCCGCTCGCGGCGACGATCCGGCGCACCAGCGAAAAGCCGTTGGAGTGCAGGCCGGACGAGGCAAGGCCGAGCAGCACGTCGCCTTCGACGATGTCGTCGGTCGGCAGCAGCTGGCCGCGCTCGGCGGCGCCCACGGCGAAGCCCGCAAGGTCGTAATCCTTGTCGTGATACATGCCCGGCATCTCGGCGGTCTCGCCGCCGATCAGCGCGCAGCCGGCCTGCCGGCAACCTTGCGCGATGCCGCCGACGATTGAAGCGCCCTGGTCCGGGTCGAGCTTGCCGGTGGCGAAATAGTCGAGGAAGAACAGCGGCTCGGCGCCCTGCACGACGATATCGTTGACGCACATGGCGACGAGATCGATGCCGATCGTGTCGTGCTTGCCGGCATCGATGGCGATCTTGAGCTTGGTGCCCACACCGTCATTGGCCGCGACCAGCACCGGATCGGTGAAGCCGGCGGCCTTCAGGTCGAACAGTCCGCCGAAGCCGCCGATCTCGCCATCGGCGCCCGGCCGGCGCGTGGCGCGCACCAGCGGCTTGATCTTCTCGACCATCAGATTGCCGGCATCGATGTCGACGCCAGCCTCGGCGTAGGTGAGCCCGTTTTTGCGCTCGGCCTTGTCGCCCTTGCTCATCGTCGGCTCGTCCTCGTTTCCATTGCCGGCTCTTCGCATGAATGGTTTCGGGGAGCAAGGATGGCCGTCGTTTCCGCCGATAAAAGCGTGGAAAGTGAGCACCGACATAGGCGATTGGCGAAGGCCGAGATGGCCAATCTCCCCCCTTGCGGGGAGATGTCCGGCAGGACAGGGGGGTGTGAAGGAACATCAGCGTCGATAATGGTTCTGCCGACACGGCGAAAGAAGAACTCCGAGATGCCGAGGGACAGCACCCCTCTGCCTTGCCAGGCATCTCCCCTGCAAGAGGGGAGATCGGCAGCTTCAGCGCCGCTCCTCCCTTGCCCAATTTACTTATCTCCATCATCTATTCTCCAATAAAATCGCGACGGGACATCACGTGACCCTTCCCAACATGATCACGATCATGCGGCTGCTGCTTGTGCCCGCAGTGGTGCTCGCCATGCTGCAGGCGCATTGGGACTGGGCCTTTGCCGGATTCCTCGTTGCCGGCATCTCCGACGGCGTCGATGGCTTCATCGCGCGTCGCTGGAACCAGTCGTCCAGCCTCGGCGCCTATCTCGATCCGATCGCGGACAAGCTTCTGCTGGTCTCGGTCTTCGTCGTCATGGGTTTTGCCGGCGAACTGCCGCTTTGGCTGGTGGTGACCGTGGTCTCGCGCGACGGGCTCATCGTCTGCGCCGTGCTCTTGTCCAGCGTGATGAGCCATCCGGTCGAGGTCAAGCCGCTCTTCGTGTCGAAGGCCAACACCGCCGCGCAGATCGTGCTGGCGGCGCTTGTGCTGGGCGAACTTGCCTTTTCCGTGCACCTGGACCCGTTGCGGGCCGCACTCATATTGCTGACCGGGGTCTTGACCGTGGCTTCGGCCGCAGCCTATCTCGTGGCCTGGCTAAGGCATATGAGCGGCTATGGCGAAGGCTCCCGGACGAGCAACTCCCAAACCGGCGACATCAAGTCGGGCATCGGCAAATCGGGCGGCTCCAACACGGGCGCCTGACGGTGAAGCCGCGGTGATTGAGGCCGACGACAGCTCGGGCGGGCTTCGCCGCCAGGTCTTCTTCTGGCTGGCGACGGCGGTCCTGCTGGCGCTGTTCCTCTACATTTTCTCGGGCATCCTCCTGCCTTTCGTCGCCGGCATGGTGCTCGCCTATTTCCTCGACCCGGTCGCCGACTGGCTGCAGCGGCTCGGCCTCTCGCGCCTGATGGCGACCGTGGTGATCCTGATTGCCTTCATCGTCGTGGTGGTGCTGGCCCTGGTCATCCTGGTGCCGGTGCTGGCCACCCAGATGGCCGATTTCGCCCGCAAGCTGCCGGAATATCTCACCCGCCTGCAATCGCTGATCACCAGTTTCGACCCGAAATGGCTGGAGCAGCGTTTCGGCGTCAACGCCGCCGGCCTGCGCGACGGGCTGAATTCGCTGCTCACCTCCGGCTTCAGCCTGCTCACCACCGTCTTCACCTCGATCTGGAGCTCCGGCGTGGCGCTGGTCTCGGTGGTGAGCCTGTTCGTCGTCACCCCGGTCGTCGCCTTCTACATGCTGCTCGACTGGGACCGCATGGTGGCCGAGGTCGACGGCTGGGTGCCGCGCGATCATGTCGAGACGGTGCGTGCGCTTGCCCGCGACATCAACACCGCCACTGCCGGCTTCGTGCGCGGGCAGGGCACGCTTTGCCTGGTGCTCGGCGCCATGTATGCCACGGGCCTGACGCTGACCGGCCTGAACTTCGCCATCCTCATCGGCTTCTTCGCCGGGCTGATCTCCTTCATCCCCTATGTCGGCTCTTTGACCGGGCTGGTGCTCGCCGTCGGCGTCGCCTTCGTCCAGTTCTGGCCGGACTGGACCATGGTGGTCGCCGTGGCCTGCGTGTTCTTCGTCGGCCAGTTCATCGAGGGCAACATCCTGCAGCCGCGGCTGGTCGGAAAGAGCGTCGGCCTGCATCCGGTGTGGCTGATGTTCGCGCTGTTTGCCTTCGGCGCGCTGTTCGGCTTCGTCGGCCTTTTGATTGCCGTGCCGGCCTCGGCGGCGATTGCCGTGCTGGTGCGCTTCGCCATCGCCCGTTATCTGGAATCGCCGCTTTACAAGGGCAACGGCACACTGCCCGCGCCGCAATTGCCGGCCGACCGCGGCGGCGGCCATCGCTCGACGCGGGGCTGAAATGACGGCTCAGTCAGCCGACCCGCCGCGCCAGCTGCCGCTCGATCTCGGCCACGGCACCGGCTATTCGCGCGACGAGCTCGTCGTCTCGGGCACCAATGCGCAAGCGGCATCGCTGATCGACCGCTGGCCGGACTGGCCGTCGCCGGTGGTCGTGCTGGCCGGGCCGCCCGGCTCGGGCAAGACGCACCTCGCCTGGATCTGGCAGGATCGGACGCATGCCGTCGCCATCGATCCCGGCCGGATCGGCGAGCACATTGCCGGGCTCGGCAGCAGGCCGGCGCTCATCGACGACATCGACAAGGCGGCGGTCGACGAGCAGGGCCTGTTCCACCTGATCAACGCCGTGCGCGGCGCGGGCTCGACGCTGCTTTTGACGGCGCGGCGTTTCCCCTCCGCCTGGCGCGTCGCGCTGCCCGATCTCATCTCGCGGCTGAAGGCGGCGTCGACGGTCGAGATCCACGAGCCCGACGACCTTTTGCTTGCCGGCGTCATCACCAAGCTCTTCGCCGACCGCCAGGTCGAGGTCGAGCCGCATGTGGTGCAATATCTGGTGCGTCGCATCGAGCGCTCGCTCGCGACCGCCATGCGCGTCGTCGAGCGCCTCGACCGCACCGCACTCGAACGCAAGACGCCGATCACCCGCGCCTTGGCCGCCGAGACCGTGAGCGCCATGGACGAAGGGCAGGGCGAGTTCGATATTTAGCCACCGATAGCGCCCGGCGGTTACGCCCATAGCCCGGTCAGATGCTGGGCCAGAAGATACACGCCTGTGCGCCGCGATGTAACAGGCGGCGACAAGGACGAAAAACATCAGGCTGGCGGACCGCGACCGCGCGACGCCACCCGGTCTCTTGCTCGGCCGGTTGTTCCAAACCCAGAGCGCAGCGCACAGAATTGCCCAGACCACCATGACCGGAACGGCAAAGCCGTAATAGGCTAAATAGGCTGGGCCGATCAGCGACAGCACCGCCTCGACAACAGGCATGGGAAATCCCCTTTTGTTCAAAGCTTAGACCGGCGACAAAGTTGGAAGCGAGGGATTATTCAAGCCACAGCCGGTGTGTTCCGTGATCAACCCGTGGGAGCCCGCGGCCTAGAGCAATTCCAGGAAAAGTGTGATCGGTTTTCCGTCCGGAATTGCGTAAAAACAAAAGAGGTAGAGCGGTTCGCCGTTTCCGTGAAACGGTGAAACGCTCTAGCCGTCCCATTTCGGAACAGCCTTTCCGGCATCGCTCTTGCAAGGCAGACAATGCCGGTTGATCCCGGTCCCGGTCGCGTTCCTGATCGGGTTGTAGGCTCGCCGGGCTCGAGGTGTTGGGGTTCTCGCCCGGCGGGTTTACCGTTCCTCCGAACTGCGGCCTTGAGCTAGACTATCAAATGGTCTATTTAATGGACCCAAATCATGGTCCATATAGGGTTGTCATGCAGATATCCGTGACAGACGCCAAGGGGCAACTGACCGAACTGGTGAGGCGCGCCGAGGCTGGAGATGAGATTATCCTGACCCGCCACGGTCACGCGGCCGTGCGTCTCGTCCCGGTACGGTCCGCGCCGGACCGGAAGCACCGCCGGAGCCTGCTGCAGGCCGTCCGGGCCTCCGGCGCTGCGAAAGCCAGTGCCGGCCCGCCTGCGGCGCGCAGCCAGGATTTCCTCTACGGCGACGACGGCCTGCCGGAATGATCGCGGTCGATACCTCGGCCTTGATCGCCATCGTCCTCGACGAGCCGGCGGCGGACGCCTGTATCGCTGCGCTTGAAGCGGAAGACGAACTTCTGATATCGGCCGGAACCGTAGCCGAGCTCCTGACTGTTGCCGCACGACGCGGCGTGGCCGAGGAAGTGCAATCCCTGCTCGACGGGCTCGGCTTCGAGATTGCGCCAGTCACGGAAGGCGCGGCTCGGCGTGTTGCCGAGGCTTACGCACGATGGGGCAAAGGCATCCACCCCGCGGCGCTCAACTTCGGCGACTGCTTCGCTTATGAAGTGGCGAAGGACCGCGCTTGCCGGCTGCTCTATGTCGGCGAGGATTTCTCCAAGACGGATGTCGAAGGCGCGATTTGAGCGACCCGAAATGGGCTAGATCGGCTCCCCCGTGAGCCTGTCCCGTAGCCGGCGCAGTTGCCGCCGCCACCATGGCTTCGGCTTGCGCGGGACCAGGACCATCTTGCCGTCGATGACGGCGTCGTCCACCCAGTCATGCACCCGCATGCGCCAGCTGGTCGAGACGCGGGCAAGCAGGGGGAGCGGATCGCCGCCGCTGATCCGCACCAGTTCCGGATCCTTCAGCAAAAGGCGGAAATCGAAATCCTGGGCGATGAGCGCGCGCAGGAACACGATCTGACGCCGCATGCGGTGGAAGTCGCTTCCCTGTCCGTTGACCATGCTGCGGGCGCCGATCCACTGATGAAGACGGGCGCCCCTTAGCGTTTCGGCGGGCGGGCGGAAGGAGACCTGTTGGCGCCCGTCTTCGATGCGGCTTGTCGGTGTCAGCGGATACCAGAAATCGAGTGGCACGGGGATCGGCACTCTGACGCTGGCTTCGGCAAGCGCGGCTTCGCTTGCGCCACGCCTGAGGCAGATCGCGCTCTGCGCCGCAAATCCCAGTTCAGCAAGCGCATCGAGCAGCAAGCTTCCGCCACCGATGGTGAAAGCCGCGTTGATGCGGTCGCTTATGAGGGGAGACCACAAGTCGCGCGGCACCCATGTCAGCCGCCGCCTGGCGCCATCCACGACGACGATGATGTCTGTGTTGGCGTCCCAATTGTCCCTGTCGAGGATCGCCACGACCACGGCTGCCAAATGAGAGCCCCCTCTGCCCAGATGCCGGGGCGGGACCGGCTTGGTCTTTCCGGGAAGGAAATGATGGTCGGAGTGGCGTGATTCGAACACGCGACCCCCTGATCCCAAATCAGGTGCGCTACCAGGCTGCGCTACACTCCGACGTCTCGCGGCGTATAGGGGGCGCACGCCCGGAAGGCAACACAAAAACGGAGGTCAAAAAGCGACCGTTCGGCTCAGCGTTGCTGGCCGGCGATCTTCTTGGCGATCGCAGCGCCCTGGATCCTTGCATTGGCAAAGCAGCCGCGAATGCTCGGCCGCATGCCGGTGAACCAGAGTCCGGGCAGCTTCGGGTCGTTCGCGGCGCCGTTGAACAACGGCACGCCCTTGGCGTCGAGCACGCCGAGCCGGCCCAGCATCGTCTCCAGCCCCGTGCGGTAGCCGGTGGCGGCAATGACGATGTCGGGCGCGATCGTCTGGCCATTGTCCAGCACGACGCCGTCGCGCCTGAATTCGCGCAATTGCGGCACCACGATGATGCGTCTGGCCTTGATGGCATCGACCGCGCCGTCGTCGGCAGCGATCGCCGTATAGTCGGAGCCGAGCCGGCTTGCGCCGCCCGCCGGGGCGGGGGGCAGGCCGTGTTTGGTAAGGTCGCCGAACACCAGGCGCTGCGTTGCCGCCATCACCGCGTCCGCGAGCCTTGTCGGTAGGCTCGCCATGAGCGGCGATATGCGGTGCACGGCGATCTTGCCGATACGCTTGGGCAGCAGCGAAGGTCCGTTGCGCGCCGAAAGCCACATCTGGCCCGTCTCGACGCGGGAAAGATGATTGAGCGCGTCGAAGCCGGAATTGCCGGCGCCGATCACCAGCACCGTCTTGCCGGCATAATCGCTCGCCCTGCCGAAATCGGCCGAGTGGATGATCGATCCCGAAAAATCCTCCATGCCTTTCCAGGCCGGGATGAAGGGTTGCCGGTCGCGCCCGGTGGCGATCACCACATAGCGCGCCGCCTTCAAGCCCGCGCTAGTCCGCAGCAGCCAGTGGTCGCCCCGAAATTCGATCTCATCTACCTTGACGCCGAAGGCGATCGGCAGCCGGTGCCTTTCGGCGAAATCGTTGAGATGGCCGATGACGGCGCTGCGGTGCGGGAAGGCCGGCGTTCCTGCCGGAAAGGATACGCCCGGCAGCGAGGAAAGGTCGCGATGCGTGTTGAGGTGCAGGTTATCGTGGCGGCGATGCCAGGGCTCGGCCAGCCGTTGCTCGCGTTCCAGGACCTGCACCGTCACACCGGCCTTGACCAGCGCATAAGCGGCGGCAAGCCCGGCGGCGCCCGCGCCGATGACAATCGCGCCTTCCAGTATCGCTGGCTCGCCGACCCCCGACGGCAAGACTTTCGCTTCCGCGTCCATTGGTGTCTTTATCGTCGCCATCATGCCTTCAACTGGCACGGCCATGTATCTGACATATGCCGCTCACGTGCCAAAAGGAATAGGCGGATGTTGCGAGACCTCCGGCATTGTGTCGCGGATTTTTACAAGCGCCGGCTAATGAGCCGGGTCGGCGTGGCGATGCACCAGCTTGAACGCGCCATCCTCCAGCCGGAACACTTCCGTCACCCGCAGGGTCATCTCGGTCGCCTCGCCGTTCTTGCCGATGCGCGCCTTGGCATGCTGCAAGCCGCTCCAGAAGGCCAGATCGCCGCTTGCCGAAGCCTGCAGCACCTCAAGGTCGGTGTTGCCGCCCTTGTGGAAGCTTGCAGCGTCGCGTTCGTAGCGGCCGGCGACCGCTTCGGCGCCTTCGAGATGGTCGCCGCGCGGCGAGAAAAACGTCGCCGGTCCGGCGTGGGTGACGATCGCCTTCAGCGAGGTGGCATCACCATTGACATAGTCCTCGGCGATCTTCTCGCGCTGCTTCATGAAAGCATCGAAAGACGAGCCGCCGGGGTGCACCCTTCTGATCCAGCTTTCCAGGCCGGCCATGAAATTCTCGAGGAAGGCGGCGGTGTCGGCATTAGTGACGGCGCCCTTATCGTCGAGCAGCTCCGCGACATTGCCGATATAGGCCTCCGGCTGCTGCATCACGGGCATGTCGAGGAAGACGAAGGTCTGCCGAAGCGCCTGATTGGAGCCGAAGGCGCCGATCTTGCTCGGGCTGACGCTGACGACCCCGGCGGGCAGGTCCTTGAACACGCTCTTGCCCGGCGGACGCGAGCCCACATCGAGCGCGTTTTTCAGACAGCCCGGGATCGAGCGGTTATATTCCGGGGTGACGAACAGCACCGCGTCGCATTCGCGTATCGCCGCGCGAAAAGCCGCCCACGCCGCAGGCGGGCTGTCGCCATCCAGATCCTCGTTGTAAAGTGGCAGGTCGCCGATCTCGATGAAGCGGCAGCGCACCGAATCCGGCGCGCGGGCGGCGAGCGCCTTGGCGATCTTGCGGCTGAAGGACTGGGCGCGCAGGCTGCCGACAAGGACAGCAAGCTGCAGGACGGCGTGTTCGGTTGCATTGGTCATGGCGAAACGTCCGGTTCTGATTTGCCTCACAGGGTAGGACCGGCTCGGGCCGGCCGCCCGACCTTTCGATAATGTCGCCAGCCCAGTGAGGTTCCCTACGTCATGGCGGGCCCCTGGCCGCTTGCGGCCTTGCCGCCGCGGCCATTGCACAGTAATGACGGATTGGCGCGAGATTTCAGGCATCCTGCAGGGTCTCGGATATTGCGCCGAACAAAGGTGCCCGGTCTTCGGGCGGCAAAGAGGTGGTCATGTCCGCGCGTATTTTCAGTCCAGCCAAAACCGCGATGCAGTCCGGCAAGGCCAAGACAGGACATTGGGTGCTGGAATTCGACCCCGCCCAGCGCAAGAAGATCGATCCGCTGATGGGCTACACCACCTCGGGCGACATGTTGAGCCAGGTGAAGCTCACCTTCGAGACGAAGGAAGAGGCTGTGGCTTATGCCGAGAAGCAAAAGATCGCCTATCGCGTGGAAGAGCCGAAGGAAGCCAAGCGCCGGCAGATTTCCTATTCGGACAATTTCCGCTATGACCGCAGGACGCCCTGGACGCACTGACTCCCGGTCTTGCGTCGCCTGGCGTAACCCGCCTCAGCCGGCCCGGCCGGCCGACGGTCCCGTAGCTCAGCTGGATAGAGCACCGGCCTTCTAAGCCGATGGTCGCAGGTTCGAATCCTGCCGGGATCGCCATTTTTGGCGGGGGTCCGTTCCGGACACATAGGTTACGGTTTATACCGGAGACATGGGTAACACTTTTGGCCCGAAGGGGTTGTGGAGTGGTTCGAGCCTGAATGTCTCATCATCAAAGTACCCCAAATCATAGTCCATGAAGCTGGCAAGCCAGATATGGTCTTCGATCTGTTTGATGCCGACGGTCTGGCCGGCAAAGACGAGGCTAAGGTTGATCTTCTTGCGATTGTAGCAGATGCGACCGCAGGTGGTGACGGTGACGGCCTTATCGTGAAACGGATAGTCGAGCTCTGGCAAGCCAGTGTAGGGGCGCGTTGAGGGCGTGTAGCGCTCTGCCGGGCAGTCCATGCCGAGCGCCTGATGCGGGCGCTCTGAGTTGAACTCGTCGATGAAGTCATCGAACCTAGCCTGTTGCTGAAGGAAATTGGCGCCAGCCGGTTTGGTGGCTTCCTTCTTCAGGGTGAGGTGCATGCGCTCGTGGCGCCCATTCTGCTGTGGGCAGCCCGGCTGGATGCGCTCGATGTCGATGCCCAGGCGCAGCCACCAGACCGACAGCTTGCTGAGGTTGAAGAGCGCGTTGGGGCAGGCGAAGGGAACGCCATTGTCGGTCCTGATGGCGCGGGGCAGACCGAACTCCTTGAAAACGCTCTCGAACACGGTGAAGGCATAGGCTTCCTTGGTGGTCGACAGCGCCTCGCAGGCAATGAGATAGCGGCTGGCGAAGTCAGTGATCGTCAGCGGATAGCAATAGCGCCGATCGGTGAGCATGAACTCGCCCTTGTAGTCGGCGCACCACAGATCATTGGGTCGACAGCTGCTTGAAAGTGGCGTCCCCGTCGCCTTGTTGCGCCGTCGCTTGCGGTGCTCGACCATACCGTGCCGGTCGAGCACCGCATGCACCGTCGAGATCGCAGGCCTGTGCACATCCGGATAGAGCCGGGCCAGCCGCTCGCGTATCTTAGGCGCACCCCAAGTCGGCTTGTCCTGCTTCAGGCGCACAATCAGCTTCTCGATTTGAAACGGAAGCTGATTGGCGTGGCGATAGGGTCGGCGTGACCGATCCGTCAGCCCCTCAAGGCCGCTATCATTGTAGCGCGCGAGGATCTTGTAGCCGGTCTTGCGCGAGATATCGAATTCTCGGCAAAGGACCGCCATCTTCTCTCCGTCCAGCAGACGGGCCACGAACTTAAGCCGCTCGTCCATGACGTTACACTCCTTCCAAGGCACCTTGCTCTCCTTGCAAAGGGCCAAAAGTGTAACCCATCTATCCAGAATGAACTGTCACCCATCTCTCGGGAAGGGCATCAGTGGCTTATGAGATCCGGCCGGCTCCGGATCCGATCAGAAGTCGCTCACGGCCTGCCCGGCGGGGCCGCCGAGATAAGTGTTCCACACATAGTCCCGAAGCATTTCCCGGTGCTCCATCGTTCGATGGTGGTACCCTGGCCTTTCCGGGTATGACACGCCGGCGAGGTGAAAGAAGGCGCCGTCGATAAACTCATGCCGCCCGACCGCGCCCGCCATCGTCATCGGCCGCTGTTCCAGCGTTGCGACGGCGACATCCGCCTCGGCGAGTTTCGAATAGAGAACCGCCCAGTTTGCGCCGCCGGTGTCGAGGCCGAGGTTCAAGCGCGGCTCGAAGTTCAGCTTGCGATGGGCCACGGCGGAGAACCGATAAAAGCAGTAGCCTGCCCATAAATTCCAGTGCTGATCGCCCTGCTTGGCCTTGTAAACGTGATTTTCGGTGCCGTACGCCCTGCGGCCATATACGGCTTTGCCGTCCAGCTTGGATGGGATGTCGAACGGCGTTACCGGGAAGCAGTCATGATCGATGAAGCCGAAGAGCTCCGGCTTGAGGTGGCGCACGATGTTGTGGAAGGCCCATGTGATTGCAGTTCCGTGCGATCTCGACAGGTGCTTTTCGACCCGCATTGGCAGGGCAAGATAGGGCACGCCGCGCATCTTGCAGATGTTGGCAATGACCTCCCTTGCCGCAATCTTCGTCGAATTGTCGACGACGACCAAGGTCATTCCTGGCGGTTGCATTTCCCACGCCTTCGTTAATGCGTCGATTACCCATGGCACGTTGAAGGCGACCGTGATGCACACGCGCGAGACCCCGGCCTCCTGCAATTCCTTCGCAAGAAGACGCCCGGATGCGCGCCCGCGATGCTCGAAGACCTTGTAGACCACCTGGTTCCTGAGCGCCCTTAACCGGATAACCGTCCGGCTTCGGCTCAGTCTGTCAACGAGCGGTTTGAATGCCAAAGCTGTCTCGCAATAGCTGTGTCCCCGATGTTCTCTTTGCCCGTCGTCGCTGGGAAATCAAGCAGCTTGGAGCGTGGCCAGCAGGGCGTTTGGGGTTTGCTTCAGCCCCAATCCAGATCGATATTAGCGATATTCTCGCGCGAAATGCGTTCGCGAAGCGCTCGGATCCTGACGTCCAGATCGGGCGACAACCTCTCGTGGGTCTCGACCAAGATGCGGCCTATGGAACGATAGATTCCTTCGTCCAGCATGGCCTCGATGCATTCCACCTCGGCACCCTCGATGTCCATTTTCACAATCGCAATGGGGTCGCGAATTGCTTTCAGGAATTCCACCAAATCGACGACTTCGACTTCAAAAGCGCTTCCCTTCGCATGTGCGGGCACCTCGAATAAGGATGACCACTCTGTCATTCGGATGTTTTGAGTGTCCGGTCTCTGATGGAGAGTGGCCTTTCGCGCTGACCCGCCAACTGCTTTGGGAATGATCGTCACCCGTTTGTCGTCGCCGAACCGGCGCGTCAGCATTTTGAGCGCGGTTGGGTCGGGCTCGAAAGCTATTACCTTCATGCCATAGCTGAGGGCGTGCCGCGTGACGTCGCCGACATTGGCGCCAAGATCGATGAACAAGCCGTTTGGGGAGGTGGCTTTCATCAATTGATGAAAGTTGAATTCGGCTTGTCGCTTCGGGCGCGGCGGACGATGCCACCTGCGGTACAGATGCCAGCGCAGTATGAATTCGAGATAACTTTCCTGTAACACAGTCCACCCGCCTTTTGACCGAAGCGGGTATAATCTTGGCTGGATCGAGTATCAACCATGCCTTCACGACGCGACGGGAAGGTACAGTCGTTCGATTGGTTACCTGGTGCAAAGGAACGACCCGTCACTGACCTCGCGCTTGCTACTTCGGCTTATGTACGGCTATGTCGCCGATGGGCTAGGGGAGGTTTGCGATGTCGACATTTTCCAAATGGCTCAGGGAAGTCCGTTCCAAACTGCCGGAGCATGTGACCGTTGGCCGTCACACTTACGGTGTGAAACGGCAGAAGATCATGTTTTCCTCGCAGGACGCTCCGCTGACAATCGGAGCCTTCTGCTCTGTTGCCGGGCGGGTGCTTTTCATGTGCTCCGGCCAGCACCCGACCGAGAGCGCAACCTCGTTTCCAATCTACAGCCGATTGCTGAAGCAGCCCGAGCCGATCCCCAATGGCGGCAAGCCGTCCGGCATCACCATCGGCAACGACGTCTGGATCGGCAATGGCGCGATGATCCTGCCGGGGGTGGAGATCGGCGATGGTGCAGTCGTCGGCGCCGGGGCCGTCGTCACCAAAAATGTGCCCCCCTATGCGATCGTCGGCGGGTCTCCTGCTCGGCTGATAAGATACCGCTTTCCCGAAGAGATCATCTCGAAGCTGCAGGCGATCCAATGGTGGCATTGGGACGATGACAAGGTCAAACGTGAGGCGGCCATGCTCACTGGCTCCATCGAAGCTTTCGTCGCGAAGCATTTTGTGGCAGGCACCGCCCTCAATCGGTCGGGGTAGACGGCAGCGATGACGAACTCCTGTTTTTTTATAGCGGCTGACGCCACTTATTTTCCTTATGCCTGCCTGGCGGCGCGCCGAATTTTGGATGTTTCAAAAAAACCGACGGACGGTTTCATTCTTCATCTTGGCGCCAGCGACGCCGACAAGAGCGTCGCCGATCGTCTGTTGAAGGATCGCATTCGGCTGGTTGACGTAACGGATTTCATGGCTGCATCCGGCTACCGCTTTCGCCCAGGCAGCGTTGCGACGTTCATCCGGCTCTTTGTCGACGAGTTTGCGGAGTTTGCACCTTACGACCGCATAGCGCATATCGATTGCGACGTGCTTTTCAACCGGGACATTGCCGACCTTGTGGAGCAGCCTATTCAGGCTGCGTTGCTCGCAGCGCATGACGATTACATGTATTTCCGGCCAGCCTACCGGCAAAAAATGTCCATGCAGCCGGGTGCGCCGTACTTCAACGCCGGCATCATCGTCTTCAATATGCTGCCGGTGCGCGAACAGGGACTCATGAAGGAGGCTCGGAAACTCGCTGTCGAAGGTCAGATGAACGACCAGAATGCCCTCAACGTCGTCTTCGAGGGCAAGTGGCAGACGATGCACCCCAACTGGAATTTGCAATCGCTTGGAACGAGAGAGTTTCGTTTCTCGCAGGCCTGGGCCAGGCATTTCGCGGGCGGTAAGCCGTGGGGCAATCAGGTCGGCGTCGAACTTGAAGCTCTCAGGATATGGCGCGACCTGGCAAAGGACACGCCTTGGGGCAAGCCGTTCGAGCAGCGCATACCCTTCGAGCGCGGCGTGATGAAGCGCTTCTTCCGGCGCTTCGATGCTGTTGCCGGTCTTTTCGGCAAGGACGTGCAGCGCCGCCGGGCCAGATATGACGGCACGAAGATGCATCGGCTCTACGCCCGGCAGGCGGATGAAGGAGCAATGGCGGTCCAGTTTCCCGAAGTGCTTGGCGATTTCGCCTGATCAGGCGTCGCTTCGCCCTCATTGAAAACAAAGCCCGCCGCGGCAATGGGAAACCGCGACGGGCTTGGCGACGCCCCTGGTGGGACGCCATTGGAAAATCGAGGGCTACGCCAGTAGGCCGGCGACCTTGGCCGCCTTGCGCAGTGTCTTGCGGGCTTCCACCGGGCTGCGCAGGCCGTCGAGCGCATCGCGGCAGACACGGCTTGCCGAGCGCCAGGCGCCGCCGCGCGCTGGCCCCGGCCAGCGCTGGTCGAGGCATTCCATCGCCTCGAAACAGCTTGATACCTTGCGCTGGCCGTTTGGCTGGAAATCGATCACGACTGGTTCGGAAAACCAGACATCGTTCATCACTTCCTCCGTTCTTGTGATTGTCTTTAGAGCAAGCAATCGGCGCCGGATGGGCGCCCGATGCAGGTTCGCGAGGCGATGCGGAACCCGCGCGTTAACCAACCATCGCGCATTAGGTTCCGAAGAATTTTAAGGTGGCGACAGGCCGAGTTCGGACCGGCTCATGGGCACCGGTTGGCGCGCGATCCGGGCCGCTAAATCGCGCGACCAAGGACCTTTAAAACGCTCTATTCCACCAGCACATGCGCCTCGCGCGCGGCGACGATAAAGGCCTCCCTGGCGTTGTCCGCCGCGATGTCGCCGCGGATCGCCCGGCGGCAGGCGCGCAGCGCCGCGCCATGCAGCGCGCTGCCGGCATCGCGCCATTGGCCGGTCAGCAGTTCGACGGCTTGCTCCGCGTTGGATATATGCCGGATAGAGCCGGAAACGCCGACGGCGACTTCGACCGGCCTGGAAAACCATCCCTGGATCATCGCGAAAGCTCTCCCGAAATATGTCGGAACACGAAATTTTGCCGCGTGGTTCCGATCCGGAACGTCAACTTACCGTGAAGCCGTCTCACGAAGGCGGCGCACGCTGCTCATCTGCCAAGCGGCCGCCGCGAAAGCTCCATCAATTCCGCCTCGTCGGTGATGCCCGCCATGTAATTGGCGATGATGCGCGAAGCGCGCGCTTCCTTCTGTTCGGCGGTCTCGCCCTCGATATTGCCGTTCGCGTAGACACGGCCAAGCATGGCCGTCTCGTCAGGGGTGAATGTGTTGCGCACAGCGGTCATGGCTTCCTCCTAATAGCCCGGCCCCTCTCTGCCCCGGCTAACATATTAGCATGCTTCAAGATCGGGAGTGAGTCGCCGGTACATAGCCGCAGGCCTCTTTGGTCAGGCGCCTCGGCCGGCCTGCTTCCGCGGCTGCGGCTGACCGCTGTTTTGTCGGGTCTCGTTATATTCTTGCCGAATGAGCGTTGCGCTGATACGCATTAGCAGCACGGAATTTTTCCGAGTCTGTATTGACTTGCGTCGAGAAAAGCGCCGTGCGTTCTGTCCGAGACCAGCAACCCCGACGTGGTGGCAACCGGGTTACGAAGGGGTTCTGGTCGAAAAGAAGCAGGGCAGGTCCCGTCCAAATCGGGGCACGCCCGTCAACGCTCTGGAACTCCGAAGCCATTGCCCCCATGGCCTTCGGAAGAGCATGAACCATGGGGAAATCGATGGTCACCAAGAAACTTACCGCCAACGCAGAAAGCGCGGCAGCCTTTCTTGCGGTGATGGGCAACGAGAAGCGTCTGCTCATCATGAACTACCTCGCTGAGGGCGAACTCTCGGTCGGCGTGCTCGCCGACAAGGTCGAACTCAGCCAGTCGGCGCTGTCGCAACACCTGGCCAAACTGCGCAGGTTTGGCCTTGTCGAAACCCGCCGCGATCGTCAGATGGTCTATTATTCCTGCAAGTCTTCGGCAGCGCGCGAGCTTCTGACACTGCTCGATGGCCTGCTGACGACGGACAAGCCGCTTGCCGGACCGGCAAGGCAGGCCTTGGTCGAAAGGATGCGGCGGCCGCAAGCCGCCTGAACAGACTGGCACACACACGGACGAGGCCGGGGGGCCTTCGTCCGGCGCGGCACTTCCATGGCCCAGACTGCGTGCAAGCGGCCGCATCGTGACCCGCCCACGTTTCCTTGCTCCTGTCATGCCGCTCGCCCGGCGGTTCATCACGTTTGTTTGAGAGGCGACGCTTGGAAGTCCGATTTCCGCTGCAGGCCACTGATAGTAAATGATTTTTGTGTATGAGCGGGGTCTGGCTCAGCCGAAGATTACAGATTTGTAAGTCGCCTGGTCGGGCGCTGTTGGCTAAATTTCGAGTCGATCCACACCCCCGGATCATGACGGCGCCAAGCTTCCACTTCGGCTCCGTAAGAGGCTCGCCGCTCCGGCGGGCCTCTTTCGTTTCGGGTCGACGATGTGCCTTGCCGCCCGCCGACGCATCGCTCTAGCGTGCGCTGCGCTGCCTTGTGATGACGCTGCGCATGGCGAGCACCAGCACGGTGATGATGATCAGGATCACCGAGAGCGCAGCGATCGCCGGGTCGATGTTGTCGCGCAGGCCCATCCACATCAGGCGCGGCAGGGTGATGGCGTTGACCGAGGTGATGAACAGCGTCACGCCGATCTCCTCCCAGGAGAGCACGAAGGAGAGCAGCGCCGCGGTGACGATGCCGAACTTGATGTTGGGCATGATGACGCGCGTCGCGCGCTCCCACACGCTGGCGCCGAGCCCGCGCGCGGCAAGGTCGATGCGCCGGTCGAGCTGGCTGAGCGACACCAGGATGAGCACCGTGGCGAAAGGCACGGTCATCACCGAATGCGCCATGGCGACGCCCAACCAGGTATCATACCCGAAGAAGGAGGTGATGCCGGAAACCGAGGTGAGCAGGAAATAGAGCGTCACCGCCGAGACCACCGGCGGCACCACCATCGGCAACAGCACGAAGCCGACAAGGGCGGCGGTGAAGCGCGGCTGGAACATCCACACGCCGAGGCTGAAGGTGAGGGCAAGCGCGGTTGAAAGGATGCTGCTGACGATGCCGATCCTGAGCGAAAGCAGGATCGAGTCAAACCAGCGCGGATCCTCGATCAGCGAGCGGTAGTGGCGCAGCGACAGTTCACCCGTCGGCATGGTCAGCATCCGGCTCGGCGTCAGCGACACCGGGATGACGGCAAGCAACGGCATCAGCAGGAACAGCGCCACCAGAAAGGCGAGGAGCAGCGAGACGGGGCCGGGGCGGTAGGTCGGCATCTCGGCTACACCAATTGCTTCGGTTTGACGTAGCGGAACAGCAGCGCCATCAGCGCGCCGACGAACACCACCAGCACGACGCTGATCGCCGCGCCCAGCCCCCAGTCCGGGCTCTGGAAGATGCGCAGATAAATCAGCTCTGCGATCATGACGCTGCGGCCGCCGCCAAGGATTGCCGGCGTGACGAAGAAGCCCAGCGAGAAGACGAAGGTGATCAGCGCAGAGCCGATGATGCCGGAGCGCGTCATCGGCACGAACACCGTCCAGAAGGTGCGCATGCGGCTGGAGCCAAGGCCGCGCGCCGCAAGCAGCACGCGCTCGTCCAGGCTACGCATGGCGGATGCCAGCGGGAATACCGCGAAAGGGATGAGAAAATGCGACATGCCGACGATGACGCCGAACTCGTTGCGCACCAAAGTCAGCGGCTCCGAGATGAAGCCGACCGATTGCAGCCAGGTGTTGATCAGGCCGCGGTTGGAGAGCAGCGCGACCCAGCCGAAGGCGCGCGTCAGCACCGAGATCCAGAAAGGCACCAGGATGCAGAACTCGGCCAGCACACGCTGCACCGGACTGCCGCGCACCCACACCACGGTGATGGCATAGGCGGCGGTGACCGAGACCACGGTGACGATCGCCGCGATGCGCAGCGTGCGGATGAACACCGACTGCACCAGGTCGTCGGTGAGCAAAGCGTGGTACTGGCCGAGGCCTGGCGTTGGGAGGGTAAAACTCCACTTCACCACGCCGAGGAAGGGCCAGGCATAGGCAAGGATCAAAAACAGGAGCAGCGGCGCCATCAACAGCGCCGCGCCCATCCTGTCGGAGAGGGGGCCTCTCATCGGTCAGAAATCTCGGCCTGATCAGGCCGAGATGATCTTGGTGTATTCGTCGAGCGCGGCGCCGTAATTCTTGGCGTACCACTCCATGTCGAGCGGGATCTGCTTCTTCATGTTGTCCGGATCGACCGGGTTGATGCGCTTCTTGTCGGCCGGGATCAGCGCATCGGCCGCCGGATTGGCCGGGCCCTGTCCGAGCTTGTCGAACATCACCAGCTCCTTCTGCGGATCCTGGGTGCTGGCGATGAACTTCATCGCCGCGTCCTTGCCGCCGGGATTGTTCTTCAGCACCGCCAGCGCGCCGGGCGAGATCAGGCCCTGGTCCCAGATGAACTTGATCTGGCCGCCGGAGTCCTGCTCGATCAACGAGGCGCGGGTCGACCATACGATCGCCATCGAAGCCTCGCCGTTGAGCAGCACGCTCTGGCTTTCGGCGCCGCCGCCCCAATAGGAGACGACGTTTTCCTTGAAGGCGGCGATCTTGTCATGCGCGCGCTTCAGGTCGAGCGGATAGAGCGAGGCGGGTGCCACACCGTCGGCCAGCAGTGCCGCTTCCCAGCTCGACACGCCCCATTTGTAGAGCGAGCGCTTGCCGGGGAATTTCTTGACGTCGAAGAAGTCGGCCATTCCGGTCGGCGCGTTGGAGCCGAATTTTTGTGAGTCGTAGGCGATCACATAGGAGAAGAAGTAGGTCGAGGCGGCATATTCCCAGCCGAAGCCCGGCCGCATCTTGCTCTTGTCGACGACCTTGTAGTCGATCGGCTCGAGCATGCCCTGGCCGCCGAGCGTGATGGCCGAGAACGGATCGACGTCGACCAGGTCCCAGGTCGGCGCGCCGCTCTTGTACTGCGCGGCGATAGCACCTTCGGTCGGGCCGGAGCCGTCCATCTTGACCGGGATGCCTGTTTCCTTGGTGAAGGCCTGGCCGTAAGCGGCATCGTAAGCCGTTATGGCGTCGCCGCCCCAGTTCACCAGCACCAGCCCTTTGGTCTCGGCTTGAGCGCCGGTCGAGCGCAAAAGCATCGGCGTGCCGGCGAGCACGAGGCCCGCAAGCTGCGCGAACTGCCGGCGCGATATCTCGCCGCGCTTGGTCCGCTCGGCGAGGGATTCGATCGTCTGTTTCTTGGTTTCGTTCGTCATGTCAGTTCCCCTTGTTGTCGTTGATTTTGAACCGGAAGCCGGGCGGCGAATTAAGGCCGCGGCGGCGCTCTCTATTGTCCTCCGTCCGGAAGGAGGAAACCCTTTTCCGCCGGCCAGGTCAGCCAGACGGAATTGCCTTTGCTCAGCGCCGCGGCTGCGACCTCGTTCGGCACCGATACGGTGACCTTGGCGCCCTGGCGCGTGGTGAGGTCGAGCTTGGTCGCGGCACCGAGATAAGTCGAGGCGACGGCCGTCGCCGCGATGCCGTTTTGGTTGGCGAACGCTTCCGGCGCGATCGACATGTCCTCGGGGCGGATGGCGAGGATGGCGTCGCCTTTGATCGCCTCGGCCTTGCAGCGCATGTTGACCGCGCGGTCTTCGCAGAGCCCGGTCGCGCCATTGTCGGCGGGGCGCACGCCCTTCACCGGCAGCATGTTGATCTCGCCCAGGAACTCGGCGACGAAGCGGTTGGTAGGCCGGTTATAGACCTCGTCAGGCCTGCCGACCTGCAACAGCTTGCCGTGGTTGAAGATGGCGACGCGCGACGACAGCGCCAGCGCCTCGCTCTGGTCGTGCGTAACGAAGACGAAGGTGGTGCCGGTCTCCTGGTGCAGCCGCTTCATCTCGGCCTGCATCTGGCCGCGCAGGCTCTTGTCCAGCGCCGAGAACGGCTCGTCGAGCAAGAGCACGCCCGGCTCGAACACCAGTGCGCGGGCCAGCGCCACACGCTGCTGCTGGCCGCCGGAAAGCTGCGCCGGCAGCTTCTTCTGATGGCCTTTCAGTCCGACGCGTTCGATCATCTCGCCGACACGGCTTTTGATCTCTGCGGCGGATTTCTTGCGCACCTTGAGCGGGAAGGCGATGTTCTGTTCCACGCTCATATGCGGGAACAAAGCATAGCCCTGGAACACCATGCCGGCGGCGCGTTGCTCGGCCGGCCGGTTGGTGATGTCGACACCGTCGCTGAAAAGCTTGCCTTCGCTCGGCTGCACGAAGCCGGCGAGGATCATCAGGAAGGTGGTCTTGCCGGAACCGGATGGTCCGAGCAGCGTCAGGAATTCGCCGCGGCCGATATCGAGCGTCAGATTATCCAGCGCCCGGAACGAGCCGAAGCTCTTGCCGATCCCGTTCGCCTTGATCTCTGCGGCCCGGCCGGGTTGCTGCATCCTGCCTCTATCCTCACCGTCAAGCCAAATCGTAGGCACGGCTGCGGCTCACCGCAACCGAATAGTTTTCGCCTGATCGGCAAATTTGATTCACGCGTGGTGCGGAGCGGCGACGCGGCAGCGCCGATCTCAATACTTAGCCAGGCTGCTCTCCGACAGCTTCGCCCTCAGCCAGTCGCCGAAGGCATTGAGCACCGGGTGCCCCGCCTTGGCGTGCTCGAAGACCAGAAAATAGGAGCGCGGCGACGGGACGGTCGCCTCGAACGGCTTGACCAGCCGGCCTTCGCTCAGCGCCTGGCGGCCGGTCAGCTCGTCGCCGAGCGCAATCCCCTGGCCGGCGATTGCCGCCGAAAAGACCAGATTCATATCGGAAAAGAAGATGCCGCCTTCGGTATCGGGATTTTCCACCTTGGACAGCGCCAGCCAGCGCGCCCAGTCCTCGGTGTCGGAAAGATGCAGGAGGTTGGCGCGCAGCACGTCGGCGGGTTTGGAAAAACCGCCGACCTTGTTGAGCAGTCTCGGGCTGCAAAGCGGCGTGAAGGAGACCTCGCACAGCAGTTCCACCGCCCGGTTCGGCCAGTTGCCGACGCCGAAGGCGATGAAGGCGTCGGCATCCGGATTGCTGACATCGTCGAGCCGCCGCGGCGTGAGCACCGAGAGCGTCACGTCCGGGTACATCTGCTGGAACTCGCCGATATGCGTGCACAAAAACATTGAGGCGAAGCCCGGCGGGCAGGAGATAGCGAAGGAGCCGCCGACGCCGGCGCCGCTGTTCTGAGTCCTCGCATCGCCAAGCACGGTCAGCGCCTTTCGGACGTCGGCCGCGTAGCGCTGGCCGCGCGGCGTCAGCGCCACGCCCTTGCCGATGCGCTGCAGGAGATCGAAGCCGAGGTCGCGCTCGAGCAGCCGCAACTGATGCGAGACGGCGCTGCGGGTGAGGTGGAGTTCGTCGGCGGCGCGCCAGACGCTGCCGTGACGGGCGAAGCTGTCGAGGGCGCGCAGCGCCTGCGTGGATGGTATTCGCAAGAGGCCTCAGGTGAACCGAATTTGCACGAGCCGGGAAAACATATCACTTTTTGATGCGCGGCTTCACTGCTTTCTTTTAGGCATGGACAAACCGGTGACGACCTCGGCGCAAGAAACCGCTTTAGCCTGCATCGACAGCATCCAGCCGCTGCTCTCGGCCTGGACGCGCACCATCTTCGACTTTGGCGAAACCGCCTGGCGCGAGTACCAGTCGGCGGCCTGGTATGTGGATCGGCTGAAGCGCGAAGGCTTTTCGATCGAGGAAGGCTCGGGCGGCATGCCCACTGCCTTCTGCGCCCATTGGACGAATGGCGACGGCCCCGTGATCGGCATGTATGGCGAATACGACGCCGTGCCCGGCAATTGCCAGGACGCAGCGACGGTGAAACGCGCGCGGCCGGGCCTTGGGCAGGAGGCGGGTGGCCATACCGATCCGCATTCGGGCCTCGGCATCGGCAGCCTCGGCGGGCTTTTGGCCACCAAGGCGGCGATGCTGGAACACGGCATCAAGGGCACGCTGCGCTTCACCGGCGAGCCGGCCGAGAAGGTGAGGGGGTCGAAACCGATCCATGCGGCCAAAGGCTATTATGACGGCCTTGCCGGCATGATCTCCTTCCATCCCTTCTACATGCTGCCGCTCTGCAACACCGCGCGCTGGGATACGCATTGCGGCGCCGCCTATTCGATGATCTACCGCTTCGTCTGCGACGAGCCGGAAAATTGGGTTCGCGCCAGCGACGCAGCACCCATCCCGCAAGCGCATTCGGCGGTCCGGGCGCCCGGCGCCAACGACGCGCTGATGATGATGTACATGGCGTCCAAGGCGCTGCGCGATTCCATGCTGACGCATCAGGGCGGCTGGTCGATCAGCGAGGCAATCCTGACCGCGGGGCAGGCGACCGCTGACAACCTTCCGGCCGGCCTTGCCGAGATCCAGTACATGATCCGCGTGCCGACCATTGCCATGGCCGAGCAGGTGACTGCCGTTCTCGACCGCAACGCGCAAGCCGCGGCAAATATGAGCGGCTGCCGCCATGAGCGCCGCTGGGTGTCGAAGTCGCGCCCGGGATTGGCCAATCACGCCATGGCCGGCATCACCTATCAGGCGCTTTCGACCGTGGGTGCGCCGCGCTGGAACGAAGAGGCGAGGGCGATCGCCCGCGAGGTCCAGGTCAATGCCGGCGGCGAGGCGACGGAGAACCCGTTCATCGACGAATTGGAGCGGCTGATTTCGCCGCAGGACGCCGAGGCGATCCTGCGCCGCGACCTGCCGCCATCGCAGGTGAACTCCACATCTGACGATTACACCGACATGAGCTGGCATGCGCCGACATCGCGCTTCTATGTCGCCCGTCCGGCGCTGCGCGCGGCCAAGGGCCATGCTTATCCGGCCTGGGTGATGAACGCGCTGGGCGGCATTCCGGCGACCATCGACCCGATGGTCACCTGCGCCGCGAAGACGGTTGCGCTCACCGCCCTGCGCTTGCTCGAGGACAAGACCGCGCGCGACGCCGCGATGGACGAATTCGTCAAGCGAACCGGCGGCGGCGTCGGCGGCTCGAACTGGATCGCGCCGCTCTGCGACTACGAACCGCCGATCAACTTCCGCTGGCCCGAATATGTCACCACGCCGCGCGGGCGCGACTGGTGGATCCCGGCCGCCTCCATCTCATGACACGAAACAAACCATCCCGAGGAGAACACCATGACCGTCCATGACCGCATCGTCGCCGAGCCGTTCTCGCTGCAGCGCCGCAACCCCAATGGCGGCACCAAGCCGCTGACCGCCTGGGGCTTCGCCAACGAGACTGATGTGCTGACCGACGTGCTGCTCGGCTCGCCGAACTTCCTGCGTCACCTGTCGACCAGCTCGCTGTCGCGCAAGCATCTGCGCGAGGCGCCTTGCAACATCCAGATCGCGCAGGCGCAGCACAAGGACCTTGTCGCGGCCTATGAGCATTTCGGCGTCAACATCCACTGGCACGAGCCGACGCCGGAACTGCCGATGCAGGTCTATTCGCGCGATTCCAGCGTGATGACTCCTTACGGCGCCTTCATCACCGCCATGGCCAATTGGTGGCGGCGCGGCGAGAACTATGCGGCCATCCGCACGTATGAGAAGCTCGGCATCCCGATCTACGACATGGTGACCGCCGGCACCTTCGAGGGCGGCGATTTCAACGTAATCGAGGAGGGCGTGGTGCTGATCGGCTGCGGCGGCGCCCGCACGCAGGAAGAAGGCGCGCGTCAGGTGCAGGCCTGGTTCGACAAGGAAGGCTGGGAGACGCGGCTCGCCTTCATCGACGAATATTACGTCCATATCGACCTGATGGTGGTGCCGATTGCCGAGAAGCTCACCGCCGTCTGCCTCGCCTGCACCGAGCCCGGCATTGTCGACTGGCTGAAGGGAAAGGGCCACGAGATCATCGACGTGCCCTTCCAGGACACGATGGCGCTCGGCTGCAACTTCATGTCGCTCGGCAAGGACAGGGTGATCGCGCCGACGTCGAGCAAGACGCTGATCGGCCAGCTGAAGGCGCGCGGCTTTGAGGTCGCCGCTGTCGACATGAGCGAAATCTCCAAGACCGGCGGCGGCATTCACTGCATGGCGCAGGCGCTGAAGCGCGTGCCGGCGTAACGGATTTCGAAGCTCCGAAATTCCAGAAGGGGAACGCCTACGCCCTGGCCGGTCGGGCCAGGGAGATATTTCTTTTGCAGTCCCGGCTTGTCAGGAGACTTCGTCATATCCGTTCCGATCATCCTGGCCCTACGCTAGGCTCCGGCCAGCCGAAACAGGATTGCCGCAACGATGATCGTCCAGGCCTGCATCAACGGCGCCCGAGCCGCTGGCTTCCACCCCGCATTGCCGCTCGATCCCGAGGCGATGGCGCGCGACGCCGCCGCCTCGATCGCGGCGGGCGCAGCCGAGCTGCACGTGCACGCGCGCAGCGCCGATGGTCGGGAGAGCCTGGCGCCGCAGGCGATGGACAGCACGGTCGCAGCACTCCGCCGCGCCTGTCCAGGCACGCTGATCGGCGTCTCCACCGGCGCCTGGATCGAGAAGGACGATTTGCGCACGCTGGTTGCCATTTCCGGCTGGCGCGAGCTGCCCGATTATGCCTCGGTCAATCTCAGCGAGACGGCGGCGCCCGTCGTCATGGAAAGCCTGCGCCAGCGCGGCATCGCCATCGAAGCCGGGCTCGCTTCCATTGCCGACGCCGAGCGTCTCGTCGGTCTCGACCATGGCGGGCGGGTGCTGCGCGTGTTGGTCGAGATTTCCGAGCAGGCGCTGGATGAAGCCTTTGCCGTGGCAGATGGCATCGAGACTGTGCTGGAACGCGCCGACATCCGCCGCTCCATCCTGCTGCACGGCGAGAACGCCACGGTTTGGCCATTCGTGGAAAGGGCGGCCGCGCGGAAGTTGTCGACGCGGGTCGGGCTGGAGGACGGCAAGGAATTGCCGGATGGAAGCGTGGCGGACGGCAACGCCGCGTTGGTGGCTGCGGCGGTGGCGATTTACCGCGCTCGGTGATCTTGTTCCTCGCCTCCACGAAGTGGGGGAGAGGTGGCTCGGCGAAGCCGAGACGGAGAGGGGGAGCGCCCTACGGAGACCCCCTCTCCGTCCGCTTCGCGGACACCTCTCCCCCGCCTTTGGCGGGGGCGAGGAAAGCGCTACTGCGTATCCGCGATGGCCCTCAACTCGGCGCGCTTCTCATCCGACACAACGGCAAGATCCAGCACCTTCTGCAGACCCGCCGCGTGGCGGAAGGTCGGCTCGGTCTGCGCGCCGCTCTTCACCGCCTCGACAAAGCGCTGGTAGTTGGTCGGGACGGTGCCGGCGTCGAGCTCTTCCCATTTGGCGTTCTCGACATTGTCGCCGACGCAGGCCTTGAGCATCGAGCCGTCGAGATTGTGCACCACCTCGATCCCGCCCTTGTCGCCATGGATGCGCAGGCGCAACTCGTTGATGTGGCCGGTGGCCCAGCGGCTGGCATGCACCACGCCGAAGGCGCCGTTGGCGAAGTCGAGCGTCATGGCGAAACTGTCGTTGGCGTCGAGCTGGTACTCGCCGATGCGGTTGCCTGGCGCCTTGTCGAAGGCGCGCAGCCTGCAGAAGACATGGTCGATATCGAGCGCCGCGCCATAGCTGGCGAAATCGAGGATGTGGATGCCGACATCGCCGAGCACGCCGTTCGAGCCGTGGCCGCGCGACAGCCGCCACAGCCATTTCGGATCGGTGCGCCAGTCGCCCCAGAATTTCGACACCAGCCAGCTCTGCAGGTAGGACGCCTCGACATGGCGCACCGTGCCGATCTCGCCGGCCTGCACCATCCGGCGCGCCTTCTGCAACGCGGCGACGTTGCGATAGGTGAGGTTGACCATGTTGACGATGCCGGCGGATTCTGCGGCATCGGCCATTTCGCTAGCTTTGCGGAAATTTTCCGCCAGCGGCTTCTCGCACAGTACCGGCTTGCCGGCGGCGACCAGCGCCATGGTGGTCGGATGATGGATGCGGTCGGGCGTGACATTGGCGACCGCGTCGAAATCGCCCCAGTCGAGCGCCGCCTCCAGCGAGGTGAAGCGCTTCGGGATCTTGTAGGCGTCGGCATATTCGCCGACGCGGGCCGCATCGACATCGACGGCGCCGACGATCTCGACGCCCTCGATCGCGCCGAAGCGGCGGGCATGTTCCTGCGCCATCCAGCCGGTGCCGAGTATCAAAAGCCGCATTTTTTGTCCCTTTGAGCGATTTGGTTCGATTCAATAACGGGGGGAGAATGTGACCCGGGCGCTGTTTTGGCGCAATCCCAAACGAAGCGGAGAGGCGCTTTTTAGCGGAAGCCGGCCTCGCCATGCGCATGCAGCCTGGGCCCGCGCTCCTCGATCGGCTCCAGCGCCTTTTCCACCGGCACGTTCGGCGCGTCGAGGATGGCGGGCTTCGCCCCTTGCGGGTTGTGCGCCCACTTCACCGCATTGCGCAGCACCTTCTGCACGGTGGCGTCGTGATAGGACGGATAGGTTTCGTGTCCGGGGCGGAAGTAGAAGACATTGCCGGCGCCGCGCCGGTAGGTCAGGCCCGAGCGGAACACCTCGCCGCCCTGGAACCAGGAGATGAAGACGGTTTCCAGCGGCTCGGGCACGGCGAACTGCTCGCCATACATCTCCTCGTGCTCGAGCTCGAAGAACTCGCCGACGCCTTCGGCGATGGGGTGGCTGGGGCTCGTCACCCAGAGCCGCTCGCGCTCGCCGGCCTCGCGCCATTTCAAAGTGCAGGGCGTACCCATCAGCCGTTTGAAGATTTTCGAGAAATGGCCGGAATGGAGGATAATCAGCCCCATGCCTTGGAAGACGCGCTTCGCAACGCGTTCGACCACTTCGTCGGCCACCGCGCCATGGTCCTTGTGGCCCCACCAGACCAGCACGTCGGTTTCCGCGAGGCGGGATTCCGGCAGGCCGTGCTCCGGCTGCTCCAGCGTCGCGGTCGAGGCTGATATGCCTGCGTCGGTGTTCAACGCCGTGGCAATGGTCGCGTGCATGCCTTCCGGATAGATCGAGGCCACCACCTCATTGGTCCGCTCATGGATGTTCTCGCCCCAGACGACAGCGCGAATTGTCATGGATTGCCTCGTGAGTGATTGGGAGCCGCCCCGCGCCATAGATAGCGCCTTCGCCCGGCATTGGAAGCGGTTTTCGCAATGCGGTGAATGCCGGCGGAGTCATCATCCTGTGGTCTGCGCCGCCACGCTCCTTGCTTCGCGCTGGATGATGAGTTCGCGAGGCCGATTGGCAAGCTTCCCTTCCCGTGCGCAATATTGGCCATGGGCGAAGTGCTTGTAGGCGCAGCGATCTTTGCTTGTCTGGCCGGGGCCTCGCTGGTCAGCCTGATGGTGCACGAGCGTTTCCCTGCTCACCACCTTCAGGACGACACCAGCGCAGTGGTGCGGCTTGCCGCGAACCTGTTCGTGGTGATGTCGTCGCTTATGCTCGGCCTGATGATCAATTCAGCCAAGAACACATTCGAGGCCATCAACGGCAACGTCCACACCTTCGCCACCGATCTCATCCTGCTTGATCGTACGCTTCGACGTTACGGACCGGAAGCGGACAGCGCCCGGCAATCGCTGACCGCATACGTCCAGCGCGTCGTCGACACCTCTGCCGCCGACAGCGACACGACCGTCGTCCCGAACAGGCTGGCGGAACTGCTGCTCAATCAGGTCGGCGACATTCTGGCGGGATTGACGCCGGCGGATGCCAGGCAGACCGCCGCACAACAGGCCGCGACACAGCAACTGCAGAAGCTGATCGAGCAGCGCTGGATACTGGCCGAACAGTCCGAGGGCGCCATACCCGCGCCGCTGATCGTTCTGCTCGTCGCCTGGCTGACGCTGATCTTCGCCAGCTTCGGCTTCCGGGCGCCGCGCAACGGCACCATCGTCTTCACCTGCCTCGTTTCCGGGGCGCTGGCCGCCGCGGCGATCTATCTGATCGTCGACATGGACAGCCCGTTCTCAGGCCCGATCCAGGTCTCGCCGGCGCCCCTGCAACGGGCGCTGGCTGAACTGACGACGCAATGAGTTTACCGGCCGGGCTGGCCGAGCAATTCGACCAGCAGTCTCGCCGCTGCCTTGGCGCCGTCGGTGCGGATCATGCCGGCGATAGTGCTCGCGCGGGCGCCGGCCGCCAGCGCCGTCTCCAGCGCCGCCGACAGCGACTGCGCCGTCGGCACCTGGCCGTCATGCGCGGCCCCGATGCCCAGCTCGGCCGCCCGTCTTGCCCAATAGGGCTGGTCTCCGATCTGCGGCACGATCACCTGCGGCGCTCCCGCCCGTGCGGCGGCGACGGTCGTGCCGGCGCCGCCGTGATGGATGACGGCGGCGACGCGGCCGAACAGCGCCTGCTGGTTGACCTCGCCGACGGCAAAGCAGTCGTCGCGATCGTCGACGGGGCCCAACTCTGCCCAGCCATGCGCGAGCACCGTACGGAGGCCCTTGGCGCGGATCGCCTCGATGGCGGCGGGGCCGGCTTCGCTCGCGACCGATATGGAACCGAAGCCGACATAGACCGGCCGCGGGCCGGCATCGAGGAAGGCTTTGAGCCGGTCGGGGAGGGGCCGCTCGTCCGGCAGGATGAAGGCGCCGGTCTGCACGGCGTCGATCAGGTCCGAGCCTGGCCAAGGTCCCAGCGTCGGGTCGCAGGCGAGCAGGACGGGATTGCCGTAGACATAGTCCCGGACATTTTCCATCGGGGGCAGTCCGAGCGATGCGCGATGGCCGTTGATCGCCTCGCCGAAGAGGGCGTTCTTGGTCCGGATGTCCAGCTCCCACAGCAGCCGGTTGTCGGTCACGCCGGCCGGCAGCGGATGGCCCGGATATTCATGCGGCCGGTTGTGCGGCGATGGCAGCCAGATAGGGCAGAACGTGCCCAACATGTAGCGCATGCCGCACTGCTCCGCGACCAGCCGCGCGGCGGCGCAGGACGGGAAGAGGCCGAACGCCACCACCGCATCGCAGCCTTCGGCGGCCGCGCTCAGCGCCTCATATTGCCTGGCGACGATCTCGGCCGCCTGGCCGGAAATGAGCCGGGCCCGGTCTTCGGGCGAGGCCGATCGCGACCGATTGACCATTTCCTTCGCCCATTCGCGCACCGGCGCGAAGGCCGGTGCCAGCGGCACGCCGGCGCGGGCCAGAAGGGCGGCAAACTCCTCGTCGCCCGGTGCGCTGACCCTGGCCTCGACGCCATGCGCCTGCAAAGCCGCGCCCAACGCCGCCAAAGGCTCGACGTCGCCGCGCGAGCCGTAAGTCGATAACAAGATACGCATTCCATGCTCCGTGTCGTTTTTCGGAGCAGCGTTGATACGCCATGGCCGGGGGCTTGCCGCAAGCCCGGGCTGCGCCATATCTACCTTCTGGGAAGGGTCGTTGCTGCGTCCTCGGTCGCGTCGCTATTCGAAGCGGCGACGACATACCAAGCATCCGCGCGGATCAGCGCGAAGCCCTTCGGATCGGCAAGTGGGGATCGGCCAGTGCCGGCGACAAGCTCGCCGGCCGGATAAGGTTTAACCTTGGCGGCCTTCCTGGGCGACCCGGGTGGGGGAGCTTGTGAGGCGCGGGACGACAACGAGACGCTTGATCTTGCCGTTTTTGTAGGCGGCAAGGAAGCGGTGATAGTCCTTGAAGACGACGCAGCCATTGGATTCCGCACGGCCGCCGCGCAGCATATAGGTGTGCGCAAGCAGGCCGTTGCGGCCGTATTTGTTGTTGCCGCTGGTCGGCGTGAGCCTGATTGCCTCGACCCCGTGAAAGCGCGACTCGCGCATCGACAGATTGTAGGTGTCGGGCGGCGTCGGGCCGACATTCTTGCGGTTGACGAAGCGCGGCTGGTCGACCATCGAGCCCAGCCCTGAATGCGCTTCCAGTTTCGAGCCGTCGGGCATGTAAACGGTCCTCGCCGAAATATCGTAGACGGCAACGCCATTGCCCGTCGTGGGTCCATTGAAAAGGTTGCGGAACGCGCTGCCGAGTCCGCCGCGCTCCGGCGTGTCCGGCTTGGCATAGGCGAGCATCTCGGACGCCTGCGCCTTGCGCTTGCCTGGCTTGGAGTCGGTCACGAGCGGTTTCGAGTCTGTCACGCCCGGCAGGGCCTGGTCGCCGTTCCTCGGCGAGACCGCCGTCGGCGCGCTTTGCGCGGTATCGGCAGCGGCCGGCCGCGGCTTGGCCTTGGCAACCGGCGGCTTCGGGGCTTCGGGCTTCTGCGTCCTGGCGGCGTTTTCTTCGGGTGCTTCGGTGGCGCGTTCGAGCGTGGCGCGCGGGCGAAGGCCGGGCACGGCAATGGTGTCGGGCAGATCATCCTGCGGCGGCAGCGAGGCGACCTGATACGTGCCGTCCTTGCCGTTGTCCGGTTTGGCGGCGACATCGGGCGCGTCGGCGTTTTCGAGCGCGACGGCGGTCGGAAGGTCGGCCGTGTCCTCCGGCGCTATGTTGGCAAGCGCCAGCGCCAAGTCGGAAGCGCCGGCGATTTCGGCCGGCCGCGAACCGAAGCGGGCTTCCGCCGGGGCTCCCGGCAGCGCGCCGCCGAAGCGGCTCGCCGTAGGCAGGCTGGCCAGCAGGAACGGCGCCTTCTCGGCGCGGGCAAAGGCATCGGCAAGCTTTTGCGGCGAAAGCGCGGCGCGCTTTACAACGCCGTCGAAGCGGTCGACGGCCCCGGCGGCCGAAGCCGCCACGACGTTTTCATGCGCGACGCTATCCGGCGCCGGCAGCTTGAGGCGCGCCGTCTTGCCGGCGTGGCCTTCTTTCTTCAATTTTTCAGGAGTTTGGCCGTCATGCCTGAAGCTTGTCGCGAGGCTGAAGCAGCCGGAGTCGCAGCCGCCGGTGAGCGAGCCTGCCTTGTAGCCGCCATTGACGGCAAGGTGCGGCGCCCAGGCGTTGGCGATCTGCCGGCGCTGGTCGCCAAGCGCGATGTTGCGCGGCGAAAGCAGGCCTTGCGGCAATCCGTTGGAAGCGGCGGTCAGCGAGGCGCTCACCGAATGGAGCCCCGCCAAGGTCGCGGCGGACCACAGCACGAGGGCGGCGCCGACAGCAGGCACCACGACCCAACGATGACCAGACTTTTGCGAAGTTACCCCCCCATGAGGAGCGTCACCCCGGTTCTTCAAACGCAAAAACGCCATACGACCACTCTCAATCGGCATGCCGGTTTGCGGACCTGGCACCCGTCACGATCACAGTTCGCTGGTGCCCCCTGCACCTTCACGCGTCTGTTGCCGATTGATTCAAAAGATGGACAAAGTTGGTTAACCAATCCCTCCACCAATCGCCGATTTGGCGACGGTCCATACGAAAAAAGAGCCCTCCATGATCTATGCCACGGTAAAAATGCTCTTCCTCACCCGCTTTGCTGCCCGTTTTTCCGGCCTCTGTCAAGAAAACGTGAAGGCTGGAACCGCAGCATCTCCAGCCGGCTAGAGGCCGATTGGGGTCAAAATGCGACGATCTGAAGAATTGCGGAACAAGCCAGTCGCAGAACCTTTGGACCAGGTTTTGGGGAGTGCCGGCGGCCGGCGCTGTCTCCTTGTTGCGGGGATCGCCCTAAACAGCCACCCGCTGACTGCAGCGACAAAGCCGAAACGTCAGCGCCGTTCGTCAGGGCTGTCGGCGACACCGACATGGTGGCGATAGACCATCTCCCAGCCCTTCCATCCGGTGAACAGAAGAATGAGGACCACGAGCAGGGACAGTATTAGACCGATCGGAATGACCGCAGCTTCGCCATGAACATAGCGCGAATACCAGTTGTAGAGCTCGATCAGGACGACAATCACATTGCCGCCGGCGTGAAGCCATGCATCCCGAAGATTGCGGACCTGGTCATCGCCCAGCACATCAGTCAGGCCGGCAACAGCGGCCAGGGCCGCCATGATCAGACCGGCCCCGAGAAGCCACAGCGAGCCTGTCACCCAACCGGGATTGCCCGTTCGCCAGAAGATCAGGTCGCAGACCAAGGTGGCGACGAAAAACGCGATGGGAAAGGGGATCAGCATCGGGTGGATCGGATGGCCGCCGATGCTTGCCGTGCTGCGCGGATAGTGGGTCATGGCGACGCCTCCAAGCTAGCTGGGCCGACTGACCCTGCCCAACGGAGCTGGCCAGCCGCGACAGAGAACATGAAACCCCGGCGGCGGTGGAATGTTCCATTGCGCGCCGCCGCTCGCAGCGCCGCGCCGACGCCTTTGCGCCGATGAACCGCGAAGCTCGGCTGTTTGTCGGCAGAAGCTTTTGGGTGCTCGGTTCGGTCCCCAATGTAGCCGACCGACGGTCCGGTCTTCATCAGCGAACGTCGATGACGACCATCAGACCGCCGCCGCCCTTCTCCTCGGCATTGTTATTCGTGGTGTGATGCGGGATGTGGCAGTGAATCAGCCACTTGCCCGGACGCCTCGCTGTCCAGACGACATCATATCGCTGGCCCGGGCCGACGTTGACCGTATCGGCAAGGAAACGTGCGGCGACGGGAATCGTCTCGCCGTCGCGGGCGACCACTTCGAACGGGCCGCCATGGATGTGCATCGGGTGTATGAAGCCGTTGTTGGTGCCGATGAAGCGGACCTTTAGCGTCTCGCCGACCTTCATATGGATCGTATCTGTCGACGGATAGGCTTTGCCGTTGATGGTGAAGAAGTTCGGTATGCCGCCGTCCATCGGCATCGATGGATAGGTCAGGCCTTCGCGGACCAGCCATTCCTGCAGCTCGATGATGTAATCGTGGTCGGCGGCGACCTCGTCGGCGGGATTGGCGGGATCGATGATCAGCGCGCCATAGAGGCCGAGTGCCTGGGTGCGGTCGGGCTTGGCGTGCGGATGATAGAAGTATGTGCCGTGCTGGGTGGCGGTAAACTCGTAGGAATAGGTCTGCCCGGGCTTGATCGGCGCCTGGGTGATCTCGGCTGGCCCGTCCATCTGATTGGGCAGGATCAGGCCATGCCAGTGCACCGTTGTTTCCTCCGGCAAGGCGTTGGTGACGTTGATGCGCACCCGGTCGCCCTGACGGATATGGATGCGCGGGCCCGGAATCTGACCGTTATAGGCATAGGCGTCGACCGTCACGTCCGGCAGGATGTGCCAGCGGATCACCGACGGCCTGAGATCGAACACCTTCACGCCGTTTTCCATGCGGAACGGCAGGTCTTGGTCGCCCTTCGCAGCCAGACCGTAAGACGCGCTCACCAGCCGAGGATCGGCCGCCGCCATGTCGCGCATTGTATCGGCCGGCGTGTCACGGTCCATGATCATGCCCTGAGGCATGATCACTCCGCCGACGTCGCGGGCCGAGAGCCTGAGATTCAGCCAATTCGCAGGCGCCGCCATGCCGATCGCCAGGGCCAGAGCGGAAACCGTACCGAGCGCCGCGATTTGCGGTGTGGTCGCGTCGGAGCGCATGTGATGGCCGGCGGCGCGCTGTTCGCCTGCCGGTTCGTGGCCCTGCCGGGCATGGCCGTGCCCGCTCGCTTCGGCCGGTTGCGGGCGCTCGGTCATCAGCCCGTGCTTGAGGCCGCGCGCGACCAGCCAGACATTGGCGGGATAGGCCAGCGTGAAGCCGGCGATGACGCCCAGCGACATCACGCCCCAGAACAGAAGTTCGGTGGGCTCCATGGCGCGCATGTCGCGGCCCATCATCAGGAAGCTCATGACCGGCGCCATGCCGGCCATCATGAAGTTCATGGAGATGAACTCGGGCAGGAAGCTCTTCTTCACATTTTCCCAATAGCTGCCGCCCATCATCGATTTCATGAACAGCGATTGGAAGATGAACAGGCCGAAGGCAAAGCCGGCGAGATATTCGACGATGAGGTCAAGCCACATCGGCAGGCCGAGCGTGGCGGTGACGACCGCGGCAAGGATGATCCCGGTGGCGTCGCCGGCGACACAGTGGATGGTCGAGCCGACGCCCTGCTTCCAAAGAGGCTTTGTGAAGGCCTCATGCTCGCCGGGGCGCGGTTCCTTGTCGGCCAGCACATAAAGCAGCAGGCCGAGCGGGCCCATATAGAGCGTCACCAGGATGAAGCCCCATTTCATCACCACCGGCTCGGGATTGTTGCGGTATTGGTCGAACCCGACATAGAGCGTCGAAGCGGCCGCGAGCACGAACCAGGCAACGAGGAAATAATCGATCGGTTGGATGAGCATGATGTGGCCTCTGCTCGATGAAACGGCTGGTTGCATCCCCGCGGATGAACGCGGCCGGGGGCCACTACGATCCATCTTGCGGAATTTGCAGCTCCAAGCCTTCGATCGAGCTTGACCTTCCAGCAACTGGAACCCTTAGCGTCGGCGGCGAGGCCTGCGGCGGGCTCTCAATCGAGATCGAGGAGCGAAAAATGCATCGACGCGGTTTTCTGGCGGCAAGCCTGGCGACGGTTCTGGCGAGCCCGCGCGCGCTGGCGCAGATGAAGATGGACGACATGTCGAACATGCCCGGTATGGACCATGCCGGCCATGACATGGGCGCGATGGGTCAAGGCCCCGTGGCGCTGCCCCAAAACCAGCCCTTGCGCGAATTGCCGCTGCTGGCGAATGAAGCGGCCGGGCCCGGCCTGTTTAAGGCGAGGCTGACAGCAGAGTCGGCCACGGCGCGCTTTGCCGCCGACCGGGACACGCCAATTCTTGCTTACAACGGGATCAGCCCAGGACCGCTGATCGAGACCCAGGAGGGCGACCGCGTCGAGATCACCTTCGCGAACCGGATCGAGGGCGAGCCAAGCACCATCCACTGGCATGGCATGCCGGTGCCGGCGGACCAAGATGGCAATCCGATGGACCCGGTGGCGGCGGGCGCCGACCGTGTCTACGCCTTCGAACTGCCCGAAGGCTCGGCCGGCTCCTACTGGTATCATCCGCATCCGCATGGTCGGACGGCCGAGCAGGTTTATCGCGGCCTTGCCGGTGCGTTCGTCGTCAAGGCCAAGGCCGATCCGATCCCGGCCGCCTATGGAGACACCACGCTCTTCCTAACCGACCTTCGCCTCGCCGCCGACGGTTCAATGCCCGAAAACACCATGACCGACATGATGAACGGCCGCGTCGGCGATCACGTGCTGGTCAACGGCCAGAAGAATCCGCGGCTCGCCGTGGCAATGGGCACGAAACGGCGCTTGCGGCTCTACAATGCCACCAATGCGCGCTTCCTGAGGCTTGCTTTCGTCAACGCGGCAATGACGCTGATCGGCAGCGACGGCGGCCTGCTTGAGGCGCCGGTGGCGGCCGACGAGATCCTGCTCAGCCCGGCCGAGCGCGTCGAGCTGGTCGTCGCTTTCGACAAGCCGGGGACAGCAATCCTCACCACGCTCGACTACGACCGCGGCTGGATGGGGCCGGGCCGGCCGGACGACAAGGGGCTCGCCCTGCTGACGGCCGACGTCTCGGACACGCAGGCCGAGCCGATGCCGCCGCTGCCCGAGCGGCTGCGGCCGATCGCGCGATTTGGCCAACCGACGGTTAGCCGCCGTCTCGTCTTCACCGAGACCATGGCGATGAAGCGCACCGGTATGGAGATGGGTTTTCTGATCAACGGCATGGCGTTCGACATGGGGCGCGTCGATATCGTCGCCAGAGCCGGTGACACCGAGCTCTGGGAGATCGTCAACCAGGCCGACATGGACCATCCTTTCCATCTCCACGGCACGCAGTTCCAGCTCATCGAGCGCGAGCGCGACGGCAAGGTCTCGAAGCCGCCCTATCTGGCGTGGAAGGACACGGTCAACGTGGCGCGCGGGGAGACGGTGCGGCTCGTCACGCGCCAGGAGCGGCCAGGGACGCGCATGTATCACTGCCACATCCTCGAGCATGAGCAGCTGGGTATGATGGGCGTCGTCGACGTGCAGGCATGAAGTCTGGCATCGTTTGCGCGGCGGCAATGCTGGCCCTCGCCGTGTTGCCGGTAGCCGCACCGTCGCTGGCTCGGGACCCGGACAACGCGATCGTTACGACGCGCCAGACCGCGATGAAGGAGATGGCGGCCGCAGCCAAGGCGATCGCCGAGATGTTCGACGGCAAGCGCGCCTATGGACGGGCGGCCTTCAAGGCAGCGGCGGGCACACTCAGCGCCCGCACCGGCGGTGCTCTGATTGCAGAATTCCCCCGGGGCACAGTTGGCGCGCCGTCGGCCGCCAAACCGGAGATCGACCAGGCCCGGCCGGAGTTCGAGGCGCTCGCCCGCCATATCGGCCGGCTTGCCAATGCGCTCGCCGCCAAGGCCGGGAACGCGCCCGCCGAGATTACTGCCGACATGCGAATGACGGGACCGCCCGTAGACGGCGGCAGCCTGCTTGGCAAGCGCCCGGGCCTCGCCGAGGCAGATCCGGCAAAAATGCCGGTGGAGCATCTCCTGCACCTCATTCTGCAGGACTGCACGAGCTGCCATTCGAAGTTCCGGCGGACAGTCGAATGAGGCCGGACGCGTTCAGTTGCAAGACCTGTGGCCAGGCGGCGAGGGGTTCGGCGGTAGTCGGCTTGCCCCAAAAGAAGTCACCCTTGCCGCACGCGGGGCGCCTCGGTGCGGCCCAGGACAGTCAACCCGATCTCACTGGCCCCGGAGCCGCGCGAAATCGTCGAGGATTGCTGGGCGCTCGCCCCAGCTTGGTCGGGCCTTGGTGCTCGCCAGTCATTCACTTGCTGCCTTGCTGTACTGCCCCGGGCACGATCAGAGCGCCCTGGTCAGGTCCCGAAAATTTGAAGCCGATAAAAAACAGGACGATGATGAGAACGCAGATTGCCAGCACCGTGACGAGGGTCCTTCTCGGGTTTTCGGCTGGCGGTCTGTCTTCCATGGCAATTCGCCTCGGACTCTAAACTCGGCGACAATGCCGGGGTTCCCAACGCCGCGCCGACCAACGGACTGGCCGAACCACGTCAGGACGCGGCTTTTAGCGGAATGTTCCTAACCAATACGGTGCGGGCCTGCGCTTCCGAATTCCCAGCATCATACTTGCGTCTGTGCTAATATATAACGATTACGCACTTTCGTGCGTAGCCAACATATTGGGAGGATGCGATGAAAACCATGAATCGCAGGTCTGCAATTGCTCTCAGCATGACGGCCGCCGCGGTCACGCCCTTTTTCACCCTGATGGCATCCGCAAAGACCAAGAAATACGGTCCGAAGGATGGCAAGGAGATAGCGCCCGGCATCAGAGTGGTTGAGGTAGGCACCGGCAATTCCGACATTCCCGCCTACAAGAGCATTTCAATTGTCGACGTTGTCTTCCAGCCCGGAGCGCACGCGCCCGCAATGGTGATGGACAACGACATGGTATGCACGATTACGTCGGGCGCTTTCACGATCAAGAAAAAGGACAAGGAATTCAAGCTCAAGGAAGGCGACATGTACACCTGTTCCAAGGGCAAGACCGACGAGGCGACGAATACAAGCAAGGAGGTGGGCGTGCATCGCATCGCCGTCTTGATACCTGCCTAGGAGGCCGGCATCCGGCCGGACTATCGGTTGCCACGCCAGTCCAGCCGAGGCTTGGGAAAATTCGCGCGGAAGACGATGCGCGAGGCGCGCCTTAGCCGAACCAGGGACCAACCTCGTCTTGCCGCTGAGTTGTGCGCCCAAGGTCAGTGCTTGCGAGACATTGCGGAGCGCCGCCTCCATCAAGGCGGCGCCGGCGGGGCCAAGGGCCAGCCGGGCGATGACCGCGGCGACATGGACGCATTGTGAACAATCCTCTCCAGGCCGCCGTAGCGTCTGCCGGCGGCTTGGCGCCGCCTCGCGATACTGAGAGAGGCGGCTCCGAGTCCGCCAGGGGCATCACAAAAATGACGCGCTCTCACCGCTATATGCTAGGCTGGATGCGCTAAAGCAGGGTTCATCATTATGGATGCCAGCGAATTGCAGGGCATAGGCGATACGCTGATGCGCGTCGTCACCCCCGATATGAAACCGAAAGACCTGCTCAAGGCGGTGCGAAAACTGCACCCGGACGCCAAGAAGAGGGATATTGCCCGCGCGGCCTTCCACGCCATTATCGCCAACGCCGACCAGGATCCCGGCAAGTCGCGCAACCTTCAGGCCTTCGCGCTTGCCGAGCGTACCCAGCAATCGGAATAAATTGCCGCGAATTGTAGTTTTGGGCTTGCCGGAAATTTAATAAGCAATCTCTAATTTAATGGCTCAGCCGGCAGCTGGAGCCCAATTCAAGGAAAAGTGTGTCACGGTTTTCCGTCCGGAATTACCCTAGCCCCAACCGGTAATGAGCCCATGACCAAGAACCTCGGCAATGCCAAACCCAGCGCTCCTGCCAAGGAGATGAACCCCTCGCTGTTCGGCAAGGCCGCGCCGGCATTGTTTCCGCTGCTCGTCGCGGCGCTTGGCTATCTCATCGGCCGGCATTTCTTCGGCTTTTGACGCGGCGGCGTTCGGCACACTATTCCAGTCGGTCCAAGCGCAATTGTCGTCTCGACCATCCTCCTTGCAGCTTTGGTCCTAGGGCCTAGGTCGTTCTTGTCCTTGGCCGGGCCCAAGCGCATGCTGGTGGCAGCCGGCGGCCTCGCAAACTCCGGTCAGGCCCGGCCGCCGAACCCAGTATCACCCCCCCAAAGGCTGCCGGGCCGCCGCCTGCGGCGAATTCTTCCGCGCTCGCCCACGGCCAACTGCCGCACTGCCTAAATCTGCAGTACCGCTCGGACACCTTCGAATTCCGTTACTGCATCGTCTCGCAGACCGAACGCCATGTCGAAGTCGAACTCGGCTGCACCTAGGCGCAAGGGCATGCCTTCGCCCGCCATGCTCGCTTTTATTCGTGAAACGTCGCAAATATGTCGAATAACGGCGGGTGCTCTTGCACTAAAGAATAATAAGCCACGCTTTTCGGCAATTCCAGGCGCGCTAGATTGTATTGTGGACAGGAGATAGGCAGTTCTTCGAATGAAGAGCAGGAGCTGTATATGGTAACAAGCGAGCCAGACAGTGTCCGCGTAAAAACCGTTAATGGCCAATGGATCGTGCGCGTCGTCGACGGCGGCAGGCTGAAGCAGCAAGTGTTCGACATTCACGCGCAGGCCGAGATCTTCGCCGAGGAGGAGCGGCTGCGACTGGGGCTGCCGGGCGAGCCGCCTGCCGAAGAGCCGGTCGGACCGCTCCCACACGGGCGGGCTCGTTGACGGGCGAGGGGTAGCCGGACCACGCCAATCGCTGAGGTCGGAACAGACCTATCCCTGGTGCTCGGCTCTGAGCCTCTCTTTCATCCGTTCAAGCGCCGGCGGACCGCCGGCCGCCAGATCGTTGGCGACCCGGGCCAACTTATCGTCGGCCTTGCGGTATTTGCTGCCCCAGGCGCCGAGCGTTGCCAGAACCGGCAAAAGGTCGATGCCGGCCTCGGTCAGCCGGTAGATCGCCTTCAGACCGTGGCTCGGGTCGTCGCTGCGGGTGAGGATGCCTTCGTCGACCAGCGTCTGCAGCCGCTCGGCCAGCGTGCGCGACGAGATGCCTTCGTCGGATTGCAGGAACTCGCGAAAGTGCCTTTTCCCGGCGAAGGCCAGGTCGCGAATGATGAGCAGCGTCCAGCGGTCGCCGAGCAGTTCGAGCGAGAGGCTGATCGGGCAGCCGGATCGTTCCTTGGTCGACATCAGTATGGTTCCATTTTTAAATCACTTTACTATTGACATCGTTCTTGCCTTGCGTCAAATGGTTCCAGAAGTAAATCATTTGACGAGAGGAGATCGATATGAACCGGCAAGTCAATCGTACGATGGTGGTCGTCGGCGCAACCAGCGAAGTGGGCGCCGAGGTCTCGGCCAGACTGACCGGCGCAGGGCACAAGGTGCGCGGCATCGCCCGTAGCCTCGGCGTCGCACTCGACGATCAGGCGGCGCTCGACGCTGCCTTCTCGGGTGCCGACAGCGCTTACGTGATGATCCCCTTCGATGTCACCGCGCCCGATCTGCATCACTTTGAGGACGAGGTCGGCGCACGGCTGGCATCCTCCATCGCGAAGGCGGGCCTGCGCCGGATCGTGCTGCTCAGCGGCCTCAATGCCCATCTCAGAATGGGTACCTCGCTTGGCGCCGCGCTGATGGAAAAGCGGCTTGCCGCGCTGGGCCTGGAGGAACTCGTCTATCTGCGCGCCTCCTTCTTCATGGAGAATTTCATCAAGGGCATGGGCTTCGTCGAGCAGGCGGCGTCCGGCGTCTTCGCCTCGCCCTTCCGCGGCGACCTGCCTATGCCGCTGATTGCCGCCAAGGACGTTGGCGAACGCGCCGCCGCTCTATTGAATGCCGAACACTTTCCGATCCAGCGTGTTGTCGAATTGCACGGCGGCGGCTCCTACACGTTCGAACAGGCCACCGAGATCCTGGGCAGGGCGATCGGCAAGGAGGTCGCCTACCATGAAGTGCCGTTCGCCGATGCGCGGGCCGGTATGGTCGCCAATGGCATATCGGCGAGTTTTGCCGATGCGCTGGGCGAGACGGCGGCAAGCTTCAACAGAGGCGAGCGCTGGGCGCTGGAAGCACCCTCAGCCGAAAATGCCACCCCGACCAGCTTCGAAGCCTGGGCGCAGGCTTTCGCCCGCTCGCCCGCCGCGGCGCGAGTCGTCACAGGCAGCAATTCCTGACCAGGGAGACCGGACATGAGAAAGCTCATCCTGCAGATGCAGATATCGGTCGACGGTTTTGTCGGCGCCGACGAGGACCGTCGCTGGCAACTCTGGGAGTGGGGCGACGACAGCGCCTGGGACGAGGAGCTTAAACGGGACTTCAACGCCGTTTTCACGACCATCGATACCATCCTGTTGAGCCGCAAGATGGCTGAGGAAGGCTATCTGACCCATTGGGGCAACGCGGCGAGGAAATATCCGAAGGACCGCTTCTTTGCCTTCGCCCAGCGCATCGTCGAGGCCGAAAAGGTGGTGGCGAGCGATAAGCTCGGGGCCTCGCGCTGGGAACGAACGCGGGTCGTAAGCGGCGACTTGCTGCGTGAGGTCAACGCGCTGAAGCAAGGCGAGGGCGGCGACATCGCCGTGTTCGGCGGCGCCGGCTTCGCCTCGGCGCTGATCGCCGCCGGCCTTGTCGACGAGTTCCAGCTCTTCATCAATCCGGCCGTTCTGGGCAGCGGCCGCCGCATCTTCGACAAGGGCGGCTTTGGCAGGCTGAGGCTCCTCGGCTCCAGGCCCTATGCCAGCGGCATGGTGGTGAGCCGCTACGCGCCGGCGAGGTGAGAAGGCAATCGATGGGAGATCGCTCTGCCTGAATCAATCTGGCAGCGGCTTCCTAACTACCTGTCTGGCCTGCCTTTCTCGGATGGCTTGGCAACCGCCCCCGCTGACCAGCCGCAGCTGCACGCCTGGCGTGATGGACCGCTGCCAAGCGGCGCGGCCGTTACCCACGGCGGCAAACCAGCGGGCTTCGCACGATGTCAGGCCGATAAGCACCCGGCCGGCATATTCGGCCGGCGCGCCATTGGCCGCATCGAGCACCGTCCAGCTGCTGCCAGGCGGCTCCTGCACCGGGACGAACCTCATCGGAGACTCCATCTGTGAAGAGATGGGCAATATAGCAGGCGCGACTTGGCGTTCCTATGACGTGGTTCACATTGGCACACATTTACGGTGGATAGCGCCGCTGCGGCTGCAAGCCACCAATCTCCTTGGCTGCTTGCCCTACTGCCCCGCTTGGTCGGCGTCGGTCAGCGTGCCGAGGAAGGCGACGATGTCGTCGATCTCGGCATCGGTCAGCGCCGGCTTGTCGCCGGGCTTTTTGCCGTTGAAGGGCGGGTCCGTGTTGAGGTTTCCCCAGTAAGCCTTTGGCAGATCGTCGAATTTGTCGACCGTTCCGTCCGCCTTCTTCGGATACCAGCGCCCAGGATCCGTATCGCGGCTGGCGTAGAAGGCGACCGCGTCGCGCAGCGTGTGGAAATAGCCGTTGTGGAAGAAGCTTTTCCGCAAGGCAACGTTGCGCAGCGTCGGTGTCTTGAACAGGCCGCAATATTCGACGCGGTCCTTGAGATCGGTGCGCAGCGGACCGCACAGGCCGAGATCGACATAATTGGGATCGGCATTGGCGGGGATCGCCGGGTTGCGCGGCACGGCAATCGCGATCAGGCCGTAATCGGTGAATTGCGGCGGCTCGCCGTCATTGGCCGGTTCGCTGAGATGACAGCTCGCGCAATTGCCCTTCGCTGCGTCCTCGAACAGCATGCGACCGCGCAATTCCTGCGCGGAAAGCTGCGCCTTGCCGGCGAGGAAGGCGTCGTAGCGGCTGGAATAGGGATAGAAATCGGCGCTGCTCTGCTCGAAGGTGCCGAGCGCTTCCACAGCGGCGTCGAAGGCGTCTTGCGGATGGTCGAAGACATCGGCGCCGAAGGCCGCCTTGAAGGCGCCGGCATAAGGCGCGTTGCGCAGGCTGGCGACCACCTGGGCCGCGTCCTTATTGCCCATCTCGAAGGACGACAGCAGCGGGATTCTTGCCTGGTCCTTGCCGTGGTCGGCGCGGCCGTCCCAGGTCAGCCCCCCGGTCGGGCCACTGTCGACGCTTTCGTCGCCTTCGTCCTCGGAGTCGTAGAAGTGCTCGGTGAAGGCGGGCGCCGCCTGCAGGTAGCGCAGTGACGGCACGGCGCGAACGCCGGGCTGGTCAAGATTGGCTCCGCCCATTTCGACCGGTGCCGCCGAGGCCGGCCCGAAAGCGTGGTTGGGATCATGGCAGGAGGAGCAGGCCTGCTTGCCCGAGGCCGAGAGCGACGGATCAAAGAACATCTGTCGCCCCAGCGCCGTCAGCGCCTCTGCGCGGGCGAAGGCTTCCTGCCGCGTCATCGGGCCGGGATGGACACCGGATGGCTCCTCGGTGTTGGCGGGCGCGGTGGAGGCGACGATCGTGGCCGCTGCAATGGCGATCGCGTGATTTTTCCGACGTCCCATCGTCTTCGGCGATATCCCTGATTTCTTCGCCCGGTTTCTTTGGCGGCGTAAGGATCGAGTGCAACGGATTGATGACCGGTCTTCTCGCTCACGAAACCGTGTTCGGCCGGGGCCGAACTGTCACAAAGGTGACAAGGCGTCGAAGTAGCTGGGCATTGATGCAGTTGCGTTCCTGCATTGCCGTCCTCCAGCCATTCCCAAGCCACGAGGCATTTTCCAATGATCCGGTCCTTTCTCTCCCTTTGCCTCGCCTCCACGGCGCTGGCATCGCTCTCTGCTGCTGCCCAAGCGGCGCCTGCCGGTTACGACAAGATCGACACCGTCGTCGTCATCTACGCCGAGAACCGCAGCTTCGATAATCTCTATGGCGGCTTCCCCGGCGCCAACGGCTTGGCCAACGTTTCGCCTGAACAGGCGCGCCAGCTCGACCGCGACGGCAAGCCGCTTTCCGAACTGCCGCCGGCCTGGGGCGGACTGACCGGCAAGGGCGTCACGCCGGCGGTGACGGAGGCGCAGAGCGCGCATCTGCGCAACGCGACATTCGCCATCGACGATCCCAAGGGCTTCAACGAGAATACCGGCGTCATCACCCATGATCTGTGGCATCGTTTCTATCAGGAGCAGATGCAGATCGACGGCGGCCGGAACGACAAGTTCGTTGCCTGGGCCGATTCCGGCGCGCTGGTGATGGGCCATTATGACGGCTCGATCCTGCCGATGTGGGCGATCGCCAAAAAATACGTGCTGGCGGACAATTTCTTCCAGGGCGCCTTCGGCGGCTCCTTCCTCAACCATTTCATGCTGGCCTGCGCCTGCGTGCCTTACTATCCAAATGCCGACACCAGCCCAGTGAAGGCCCAGATTGCCGTCGTCGAGCCGGATGGCGTGACGCTGAAACCGGCCGACAATTCGCCGCCCTCGGCGCTGGGCGGCGTGCCGAAATTCACCAATGACGGCGCCATCACGCCCGACTTCTACGCCGTCAACACCATGCAGCCGCCTTACCAGCCAAGCGCCAACAAGCCGGCCGAGGGTGGCGACAAGGCGCTGGCCGATCCGGCGCAGCCGACCACGCTGCCGCCGCAGCACGAGATCACCATCGGCGATCTGCTGTCGCTCAAGGGCATTTCCTGGGCGTGGTATTCGGGTGCCTGGCAGGCGGCGCTCGACGGCAAGAACGCGACGCCCGTGCCGAACTTCCAGTTCCACCACCAGCCCTTCAACTATTTCGCGGCTTATGCGCCGGGCACGGCCGCGCGGGCCGAGCACCTCAAGGACGGCGGGCTCGGCGGCACTGAGTTCATCAAGGCGATCGATGACGGCAAGCTGCCGGCGGTCTCTTTCTACAAGCCGCAGGGCAACCTCAACGAACATGCCGGCTATGCCGACGTGACCTCCGGCGACCAGCACCTGGCCGACCTCGTCGCGCATCTGGAGAAGAGCCCGCAATGGGCGCATATGCTGGTGGTCGTCACCTATGACGAGAATGGCGGCTTCTGGGATCATGTCGCGCCGCCCAAGGCCGATCGCTGGGGCCCGGGCAACCGCATCCCGGCCTTCATCATCTCGCCCTATGCGAAGATGGGGATGGTCGATCACACGCAGTACGACACGACCTCGATCCTGCGTTTCATCACCGCCCGCTACGACCTGCCTGTGCTGCCCGGCATCGTCGCCCGCGACAAGGCGCTGCGCAACCACGACCAGCCGCCGATGGGCGATCTGACGGCAGCGCTCGATCTGACGAAGTAACCTCTCAGAACCCGGGTTCCTCGCCCCCGCCAGAGGCGGGGAAGAGGTGTCCGCAAAAGTGGACGGCGAGGGGGCTTCGCAGGGCGCTCCCCTCTCCGTCTCGGCTTCGCCGAGCCACCTCTTCCCCATTTCATGGGGCGAGGAAACGCCAATCGCCCAAGGCCTGCCTCGGCGATTGCCTCAGTGAATTCCCGTCCGCTATCAATGGCCTCCAAACCGGAGGGACACGATGGCAGACTTGAAGATCAGAACCCGCAATGCCGGCGCGCTCGCCGTCCTGCCGCCGGGCGGGCTGCCGGTGATCACGACGCCGACCGGTGGCACGGTCGATGTGGTCACGCAGGTCAGCGCGCCCGGCTTCAGCCCGCTCGACCTGCTCCATGCCTCTTTGGCCGCCTGCATGGTGCTCAGCGCCCGCATCGCCGCCACCCGCCTCGGCGTCGCCGACCGGCTCGGCGAGGTGAGGGCGGATGTCAGCGGCGAGAAGGCGACGGACGAGCCCTCACGGGTCGAGACATTCATCGTCAAACTGGGGATCGCCGGCGACCTCGATGACGCGACGAAAGAGCGAATCCTGGCGGACGCGGAAAACATCTGCACCGTCTCCAACACGCTGCGCGGCGCGCCGGCGCTTCGTTCCACGCTGGGGTGAGCGCAATGGCGTATCTTTCGCCGATCGACTACGCGACCGCCTCGGACGACATCCGCGCCGAGCACGACCGCGAGCTCGCGCTGCGCGGCCGCATGACCAACACGAAGCGCATCCTGCTCCACTCGCCGGCCGCCCACCGCATCTACGCCGAATGGTTCACGCTGCGCGACCTTCTCAAGCCCACACTCGACGACCGCGCCATCTGGCTGTTGTCGAAAGCGATGGCCGAGACCATGCGCGCCGAGATTCCCGTGACGTTCTTTCGCCGCGCATTGATCGAGAACGGGCTCGACCCCGAAGCGATCGAACCGACCGCCGACGAGACGCTGCTGATCTCCTTCGGCATGGCAATCGCCGCCGATGCCAATGCCGTCCCGGCAGAAACCTGGGCCGCACTCAAGGCGCGCTACGACGAGACGCTGCTCGTCAACCTCACCGCCTTCGCCGGCATCATGGTGGCGACCTGCGTGTTCACCAATGCGGTGAAGGTGGAACTGGATCCAGAGCTGGAGATGTATCGGAGGCAGTGAGGCGCGACTTCTCCTTCTCCCACAAGGGAGAAGGGAAAGCCGGCGCCCACCCCCGCAGGAATCGGGTGGCCGATGCTCATCCTTCGCTCCACTTTGACATCAAGCGAAGGAGCCAACCCATGACCATCCATTCCCTCAACACCAAACGCGCCAGCCGCTCCGCCGAATCCCGCGTCGCAGCACAAGATTGGCGCGCGCTGGTCTCTGACCTCAATGCCCATGGCTGCGCCGTCCTGCCCGGCATGCTGTCGGCGGAAGAATGCGCCGATATCGCCGCGCTCTACCCGCATGAAGAGCATTTCCGCAGCCATGTCGTGATGGCGCGCCACGGCTTCGGCAAGGGCGAATATCGGTATTTCAAATATCCGCTGCCGGACCTGATCGAGGGCCTGCGCACCGCGCTCTACCCGCGCCTCGCCCCCGTTGCCAATGACTGGAACGAGAAGATGGGCGTTGCCCAGCGCTATCCGGCCGAGCACGCCGCCTTCCTGAAACGCTGCCACGACGAGGGCCAGGTGAAGCCGACGCCGCTTCTGCTGCAATACGGCCTCGGCGACTTCAACTGCCTGCACCAGGACCTCTACGGCGAGCTTGCCTTTCCGCTGCAGGTGGCGATCCTGCTGTCCGAGCCCGGCGAGGATTTCACCGGCGGCGAATTCGTGCTCACCGAGCAGCGCCCGCGCATGCAAAGCCGCGCCGAGGTGGTGCCGCTCAAGCGCGGCGCTGCGGTAATCTTCGCCGTGCACAACCGGCCGGTGGAGGGCACGCGAGGTTACTATCGCGTCAACCTGCGCCACGGCGTTAGCCGCCTGCGCTCGGGCAGGCGACATACGCTCGGCATCATCTTCCATGACGCGAGGTGACACTCCCCGAGGCGGCTTTTTTCTACGCTCCCGGCCGCCGATAACGGATCGATTTCGCCCTGCCCAGCGCGTCCATCGTCTCCTCGACGCTGAGGAGGACGGTGGTCTCGCAGGAGCTGAGCGCCCCTCCGGCACCGATGGCGAGCACGACGGACGCCATCGAAACATTGTCCGGCGCCTCCCACAGGTTCCAGCCGTCGTGCTCGCCGAACGCGTACCAGAACCCGTGCAGCTTTCCGCCCACCGATTCTATGTATGAGCTGGCTGCCTTGCGGCGATCTTCGGGGTTTTCGATCATTCGCGCCCATGTCTCGGGCGTGTAGCTGAAGCGCGTCAGGTACATGGCCATGGTTGATCTCCCTTGCCAGAGCCCATCAAGTGGTTGGCTCCAGCACTAAGCGCTCGATCTGTCGGCGACGCGAATCAATTTTACCTCGGCTGGTTCTGCCTCAAAGGGAATAGGCCGAGCGCGGCATGCGGCGCTTCTGCCTCTTTCCCTCGTGCCCGCATTCGCGTAATGCCCCGGGCAAATCCCCGCCACGTCAGCGAAGTTTCCCGGACTGTCCCATGATCCGTCTCGAAAATATCGGCAAGCAGAACGGCCGACAGATCGTCTTCATCGAAGCTTCGGCCGCCTTGCAGAAGGGCGAGAAGATCGGGCTTGTCGGCCCGAACGGCGCCGGCAAGACGACCCTGTTCCGCATGATCATTGGCCAGGAGCAGCCCGATGAAGGTCAGGTCTCGGTCGATCGCGGCGTCACCATCGGCTATTTCAGCCAGGATGTCGGCGATATGGGCGGCTTGAGCGCCGTCGCCGAGGTCATGGAGGGCGCCGGACCGGTTAGCGCGGTCGCTGCCGAGATGCGCGAGCTTGAGCACGCCATGGGCGATCCCGACCGCGCCGACGACATGGATCAGATCATCGAGCGCTACGGCGAGTTGCAGCACCGCTTCGAGGAGCTTGACGGCTATGCGCTCGACGGCCGCGCGCGCGAGGTGCTGGACGGCCTCGGCTTCAGTCAGGAGATGATGGACGGCGACGTCTCAAAACTCTCCGGCGGCTGGAAGATGCGCGTGGCACTCGCCCGCATCCTGTTGATGCGGCCCGACGTCATGCTGCTCGACGAGCCGTCGAACCATCTCGACCTCGAAAGCCTGATCTGGCTGGAGAAATTCCTCAAGGATTATGACGGCGCGCTGCTGATGACCTCGCACGACCGCGAGTTCATGAACCGTATCGTCACCAAGATCATCGAGATCGACGCCGGTGCGCTCACCTCCTATTCCGGCAATTACGAATTCTACCAGGAGCAGCGCGCGCTGGCCGACAAGCAACTGCAGGCGCAGTTCGAGCGCCAGCAGGCGATGCTGGCCAAGGAGATTGCCTTCATCGAACGTTTCAAGGCGCGTGCTTCCCATGCGGCCCAGGTGCAGAGCCGGGTGAAGAAGCTCGACAAGATCGACCGTGTCGAACCGCCGAAGCGCCGCCAGACGGTGACATTCGAATTCCAGCCGGCGCCGCGCTGCGGCGAGGACGTGGCGACGCTGAAGGGCATCCACAAGGCCTATGGCAGCCGCAATATCTATTCGGGCCTCGACTTCCAGATCCGCCGCCGCGAGCGCTGGTGCGTGATGGGCGTCAACGGCGCCGGCAAGTCGACGCTTCTGAAGCTGGTCGCCGGCGCCTCCCAGCCGGACGAGGGCTCCGTCGCGCGCGGCCCGAGCGTCAAGATGGGCTATTTCGCCCAGCACGCCATGGAACTGCTCGATGGCGAGCGCACCGTCTTCCAGACGCTGGAGGACTCGTTTCCGCAGGCCGGCCAGGCGCCGCTCAGGGCTTTGGCCGGCTGCTTCGGTTTTTCCGGCGACGAGATCGAAAAGAAGTGCCGCGTGCTTTCCGGAGGCGAGAAGGCCCGGCTGGTGATGGCGCTGATGCTGTTCGATCCGCCAAACCTGCTGGTGCTCGACGAGCCGACCAACCACCTCGACATAACCACCAAGCAGATGCTGATCGAGGCGCTGTCGCAATATGAAGGCACGATGCTGTTCGTCTCGCACGACCGCCATTTCCTGGCGGCGCTGTCGAACCGCGTGCTCGAGCTGACGCCCGACGGCGTCCACACCTATGGCGGCGGCTACACCGAATATGTCGCCCGCACCGGCCAGGAAGCGCCGGGATTGAGGGGGTAGGGCGAGACCCTACGCAATTGGCGGCGGCGCATTCCCCCTGTCGGGCGAGCGTCGGCGCTTACCCCCTCGTCAGCCCGCGATCGATCAGCCGCGCAAGCCGCGCCGAGAACGCCTTGGCGTCGGCCGGCTTGTCGCCGTCGAGCACACGTGCCTCGTCGTAAAGCAGATGCGCGGCGTCTTCCTTGAACGCCTTCTCGTCGTCGCCGAGCTTTGCCAGCGCCGCCACGCGCTCGTGGCGCGGGTTGATCTCGAGAATTGGCTTGGCCGCCTTGTCGAGCCGGCCGGCGGCGTTGAGCAGGCGCTCGAACTGGCGGTCCGGGCCATGCTCCGGCGCGACAAGGCACACGGCGCTTTCGGTCAGCCGGTCCGAGGACTTCACGTCCGAAACCTCCTCGCCAAGCGTCGTTTTCACGAAAGCCAGGAAGGCGGCGATATCCGACGATGTCTCCGCGTCGGGCTTCGTCGCATCTTCGGGCAGCGCAATATCGGCGAGCTCGGCCGCGCCCTGCGTCACCGACTTGAACGGCTTGCCGTCGAATTCCGGCGCCATCGTCACCCAGAAGCTGTCGACGGGATCGGTGAGGAGCAGCACCTCGATGCCGCGTGCGCGAAAACCTTCGAGCTGCGGCGAGGCTTCGAGCCGGGCGCGATCGTCACCGGCCATGAAGAAGATCGCTTTCTGTCCTTCCTTCATCGCTGCGACATAGTCGGCAAGGCTGCGCCAGCCTTCGCCTGAGGTCGTCGAACGGAAGCGGGCAAGCTTCAGCAGCTGCTCCCGTCGCTCGTAATCCTCATAGAGACCTTCCTTGAGGACGACGCCGAAATTTTCCCAGATTTTGGCGTAGGCTTCGGCATCGTTTTCGGCCGTCTTGGCGAGGTCGCCGAGAACGCGGTTGGTCACGCCCTTGCGGATCGCTGCGAGCAACGGGCTTTGCTGGATCATCTCGCGCGAGACATTGAGCGGCAGGTCGGCGGAATCGACCAGGCCGCGCACGAAGCGCAGGTAGCGCGGCAGCAGATCGGCTTCGTCGGTGATGAAGACGCGCCGCACATAGAGCTTCATGCGGCCCTTGCGGTCCTGGTCGAACAGGTCGAACGGCCGCGAGCCCGGCACGAAGGCGAGTACGCTGTATTCCTGCCGGCCCTCGGCGCGGAAATGGATGGTCGAGGCTGGCTCGTCATACTGGCCGGCGATGCTGCGGTAGAAGTCGGTATATTCCTCCGGCTTGATCTCGCTCTTTTGCCGCACCCAAAGCGCCGTGCCGTCGGCGATGTCGCGCGGTTCGGCGCCGGGCTTTTCGACAAATGTGATTGGCACCGGCACATGCCCGGACTGCGACTTCGCCAAGCCCTCGAGCCGATAGGGCGTGGTGTAGGACGAGGCGTCCTCCATCAGATGCAGCACCACGCGCGTGCCGCGCTTGGGTGCTGCCTCGAGCGGCGCCGGCGCGATCTCGTAGGTGCCCTTGCCGTCGGACGACCAGCGGAAGGCCTCGTCGCTGCCGGCCTGGCGGCTGATGACGTCGACCCGGTCTGCGACCATGAAGGCCGAATAAAACCCGACGCCGAACTGGCCGATGAGCTGCGTGTCTTCCGCCGCCTTGCCGGCTTCGACGCGCTCCATGAAGGCGCGGGTGCCGGAGCGCGCGATCGTGCCCAGCGCCTCCGCCATCTCGTCGCGGCTCATGCCGATGCCGTTGTCCTCGACCGAAAGCTCCTTGTTGTCCGGATTGGCGGCAATCGTGATGCGTGGCTTGGCATCGGCGCCCAGAAGCTCTGGCCGGCTCACCGCCTCGAAGCGCAGCCTCTCGCAGGCATCCGCCGCGTTGGAGATCAGCTCGCGCAGGAAAACGTCTCGGTCCGAATAGACCGAGTGCACCATCATATGCAGCAGCCGCGAGACGTCCGCCTCGAATGTCCTGGTTTCCTTCGCCTTGGTGTCCGTCGTCATTCAAAATTCCTGGGTTCGGTTATTTTGTCCGTCGCGCCAGCACGCGCCGGTTTCAAATCTTCAGCCATTGTTGCTTGTGGACGCGCGCCCTGCCAGCGCTGCGGGCGCCAGCGAAACCATGTCCGGCGCCAGGATATCGTGGCGGCGGGCGAAGGCAACAAGGGTTGTCCGCACCATTTCCGCGTCGATCTCGCCGGCAATGCCGGCTCTGCAGGCGTTGAGCGCCATCGCATATGCGCTGCTCCTGCTCGCAGCCGGCCAATCCTGCAGCAGGGCATAGGCTTCCATCATGGTCTCGAGCCGGACCGGCAACCCCATTCCGACAAGGATGGTGACAGGGTCTTCAAAGCGGTCGTGGCTCATGGTCAGAACCCTCATTCGGGTGGGTGCTCATGGCGCCCGGGCGAAGGCCGGTCGTCCCGGCCAGCACATGTCGACGCGGGTAGGGCGGTTGCAGGACGATGCCGTGCGGCCGCGGCTGGCCTATGCCGTTGAACGCCTGCACAACCACCGGGCCCGCCGGCGTGTGCGTCGCTGAATTCTGCCGGTTAAGGCGCGGCGGGGGCAGCGCCTTGTGTGCCTTGGCGAGGGCCTCGATCCAGGCGGCGACCGCCAGCGGCACCGGCGCGCGCCCCTCGAGCCAGCGTGTCACGTCGTTTCTGGGCCAGCCAAGTTCCTCGGCGACGTCGGCAGCTTCCCATCGCAAGATTCTCAGGCATTCGCGCAATCGTCCTGCAATCATGGCAATCCTCGTCCGTTCGCAGTCACATGGGCCCCGCCTTGGAGGCGGGGCCCGATTTTGCTAGCCGCCCCCGGATGTTTCGGTGGCCGACACGTGCTGTGCGGCAAGAAACATCAGCGTTGAGGCGACGGTCCGCCGGTTCCACCCGGCGGATTCGGCCGTGTCGAGCAAGCCTGCCAGCAGCGGCTTCAATGCGCTTCGGCATTCGGCTTCATAAGCGAGGAATTCGCTTGCCGGGCGCGTCGGCGCCGGAACCGAGCCATTGCCGCTCATCATATCCATAATGGCCTCCCATCGTGCATTTCGAAACGCCCGCTCCCGTTGCCGGAAGCGGGCTCCCGTCGGCGTCTCAGAAGTCCATGCCGGCGCCAGCCGGCATGGCCGGAGCGGCCTCCTTCTTCGGCTTCTCGGCCACCATGGCCTCGGTGGTGACGAGCAGTCCGGCAACCGAGGCCGCATCCTGCAGCGCGGTGCGCACGACCTTGGCGGGATCGATGACGCCCTGTTTGTAGAGGTCGCCATATTCGCCGGTCTGGGCGTTCCAGCCATAGGCGAATTCGGTCTTCTCGCGCAGCTTGCCGACGATGATCGAACCTTCCGACCCGCTGTTCTCGGCGATCTGGCGCGCCGGAGCCTCGATCGCGCGCCGCACGATATCGACGCCGTATCTCTGGTCCGGGTTGTCGACGGCGACTGTGTCGAGCGCCTTGGCCGCCCTGAGCAGGGCAACGCCGCCGCCGGGCAGGATACCTTCCTCGACCGCCGCGCGCGTGGCGTGCAGCGCGTCGTCGACGCGGTCCTTCTTCTCCTTGACCTCCACTTCCGTCGCGCCGCCGACGCGGATCACGGCAACGCCGCCGGCGAGCTTGGCCAGCCGCTCCTGCAGCTTCTCGCGATCATAGTCGGAGGTGGTCTCCTCGATCTGCGCCTTGATTTGCGTGATGCGGCCCTGGATCTCCTCCTTCTTGCCGGCACCATCGACGATGGTGGTGTTCTCCTTCTCGATCGCGACCTTCTTGGCGCGGCCGAGCATCTCCAGCGTGACGTTCTCCAGCTTGATGCCGAGATCCTCGCTAATGGCCGTGCCGCCGGTCAGGATGGCGATGTCCTCCAGCATGGCCTTGCGGCGGTCACCGAAGCCCGGAGCCTTGACGGCGGCGACCTTAAGCCCGCCGCGCAGCTTGTTGACGACGAGCGTGGCCAGAGCCTCGCCCTCGACATCCTCGGCGATGATCAGGAGCGGCTTGCCGGACTGGACCACGGCTTCGAGCACGGGAAGCAGGGCCTGAAGATTGCTGAGCTTCTTCTCGTGGATCAGCACATAGGGCTCTTCGAGCTCGACGCGCATCTTGTCCTGATTGGTGATGAAATAGGGCGAGAGATAGCCGCGATCGAACTGCATGCCTTCCACGACTTCCAGCTCGGTCTCGGCCGTCTTGGCTTCCTCGACGGTGATGACGCCTTCGTTGCCGACTTTTTCCATAGCCTCGGCCAGGAAGCGGCCGATCTCGGCATCGCCATTGGCCGAGATGGTGCCGACCTGTGCGATCTCGTCGTTGCTGGTGATCTTGCGGGCGTTGACCTTGAGTTCGGCGACGACAGCATCCACCGCCTTGTCGATACCGCGTTTCAGATCCATCGGGTTCATGCCCGAGGCAACGGCCTTAGCCCCTTCGCGAACGATCGCCTGGGCAAGCACGGTGGCAGTGGTGGTGCCGTCGCCGGCGATGTCGCTGGTCTTCGAAGCGACTTCGCGGACCATCTGGGCGCCCATGTTCTCGAACTTGTCCTCGAGCTCGATCTCCTTGGCGACGGTGACGCCGTCCTTGGTGATGCGCGGCGCGCCGAACGACTTGTCGATGACGACGTTGCGACCCTTCGGACCGAGCGTCACCTTCACCGCGTCGGCGAGGATGTTGACGCCGCGCAGCATGCGCTCGCGGGCGTCGGAATGGAATTTGACTTCCTTGGCAGCCATTGGATCACTCCTTGTTTAGGCAGCTTTCATTGACTGGGTTGCGGTTCTATCGAAGCCCCGGTCAGGCGGCTTTCTTCAGCGTCGCGGCCTGCTCGATCACGCCCATCACATCGCTTTCCTTCATGATGAGCAGATCCTCGCCGTTGAGCTTGATCTCGGTGCCGGACCACTTGCCGAACAAAATGCGGTCGCCGACCTTCACGTCGAGGGGCACGAGCTTGCCGCTCTCGTCGCGGGCCCCCGGGCCGACGGCGATGACTTCGCCTTCCTGCGGCTTTTCCTTGGCAGTGTCGGGGATGATGATACCGCCGGCCGTCTTCTCTTCGGCCTCGATGCGGCGCACGAGCACGCGGTCATGCAATGGACGGAACGTCATATCGTTCTCCTTCAGGACAAACAGATTGCGAGCAGTTCCTCCGCTCCGGACCGGCAGGACCGGAGCGGGGCTCGCGCGACCCTTTCGGCATCGCGCGCATGTCGAGCTAATTTTGCCTTCATCTACTTTCAAGGGGGTACCGCAAATTTTTTGGCACTCTCGACCGTTGAGTGCTAGCGCGCTGAAAACATGCGGTAAATTGGCCCGCTCCGATAACGAAGAGGCTTGAATTCGCGATTGAGTTGAACAAGATTATCGGTGCCCGGCAGCGCCGGGACCGCTGAGAAATTGGAACCCGAAGCAAGGAGTTTTTGGAGACGGAGGACAGAAATGGACCGACAGACGCTTTCGCCGATCATTCCTTCCCTAGCTCCCGAACTATCAGACCTTTCGCTCGACCGGCTGCTGTCGCCGGCCAGGCATTTTCAGCACCCGCGGGATGTGCTGGAGGACGGCTCGCTCGATATATGGGAAAAGCGGGCGATCCTTTCGTCCTGGGCGTCCGATGCTTGCGCCGTAGAATCGATGCCGGCGCTGCGCCAGCCGCCGGGCACCGAGCGGCCGGTCTCCTTCGACGACATCATGGATGCGCTGCGCCGGCTTGATGCGCTGGCTCCGCCGCCCAGCGGCCCTGCCGATGACGACCACCGGCAGGTGGTCGACCGGCTGAGCGCGTGAAGGCCCGAAGGCGATGGCGGTCAGCAGGGAATTCCGCTTGCAGATGAATGGCTATGGCTTGGCCACTGCCGAGATCCATTATCATCTGCCCGACCATCCCAGCCTGCTCCAGCTTTACGTCTGGCAGGACTATGATCTTGCCCCGGATTTCCCGGCGCTGAGGGGCTTTCTGGGCTTTTGGCAGCGCGAGCTGGCTGGCGCCTTGCATTCTGTCCGTGTCGCTCACCATCGACTCATCAGGGCGTCGGAATGGCGGGCCGTCGACGGGATCATCGCGATCCATTGAAGATCAGCTCCCCGAGGCGGTCGTGGTTGTGCGGCCGCCTCCAACTCATGATTTGCCTGCCTGCATGCAGACGAAGGGACTGACTTTCACGACCTGAAGGCTGCTTCGAAGCGGGCCTTGACGTGCCCGTGTTGAATTCCCAGATCGATTACGCCGGTGCTTGAGAGAGACCGGCAAGGTCAAGGGGCGCCGCTTCCTTGGCGCCCCTCGTATCTATGTTGCTCAATGGAGGATGTAGCTATGAGAACCACGTTTGACTTCAGTCCCCTGTTCCGGTCGAGCATCGGCTTCGATCGAATGCTGAACGCGCTCGAGACGGCGAGCCGGATCGAGACCGTCGACAATTGGCCACCCTACGACATCGCCAAGACTTCGGAAGACGACTACCGCATCAGTATGGCGGTGGCTGGGTTCTCGCAGGACGAACTGGCCATTACCCAGGAGCAGAACATGCTCATGGTCTCTGGCCAGAAAGCCGGCGAGGACAAGGGTGAGTACCTGCATCGTGGCATCGCCGGCCGTGCATTCCAGCGCCGCTTCGAGCTTGCCGACCACGTCAAGGTCGTTGGCGCCAGCTTGGTCAATGGGCTGCTGACGATCGATCTGAAGCGCGAAATTCCAGAAGAGATGAAACCGCGGCGGATCGAGATCGCGGCCGACAAGGCAACGCTCAAAGGCACGACAAAGAAGATCGAAGGCGAGAAGCACGCCGCCTGAGGGCTTCTGTGAGCGCATCCGCGCTACGCGCCGGGCACTGCGCGGCGCGTAGGAGCTTTTCGAGCCGATGAACAGAAAGGAGCAAACCATGAGTGTCCGTGATCTGATCCCCTGGGGCCGGAGCAACGGCAACCAGCTTCCAAGCATATTCCGCGACGGTGAGCGCGATCCGTTCCTGTCGCTGCATCGCGAGGTGAACCGCCTGTTTGACGACGTTTTCCGCGGCTTCGACAGTCGGTTGCCGTCACTTGGCGGTGTCTCCGCCCTCGGCGCCGGTTGGCCGAGCGTCGAGATCTCCAACGGCGAGAAGGAGATCAAGGTGATGGCCGAGGTGCCTGGCCTCGAACAGAAAGACATCGAGGTCCTGCTCGACGACGGCGTGCTGACGCTGAGAGGCGAGAAGCGCTCCGAGACGGAGGACAAGGATAGGCAGTTCTCCGAGCGCTATTACGGCCGCTTCGAGCGCCGCATCCCGGTCGGCTACGAGGTCAAGGAAGACGAGGTGGATGCCCGCTTCAAGAACGGCGTGCTGACCGTCACCTTGCCGAAGAGCGAGAAGGCGCAGTCGCAGGTCAAGCGCATCGACATCAAGAGTTGATGCACCGACGCGGGAGGTCGGCCCATCCGCCTCCCGCGTCGACTCCCATAGAGCCACGGCAACCGGATGCTCGCGCAAGCAACTCCACTCGATCGATCATGGGCGGCCGAGGAAGAGAAAATTTATACGGCGGGAGCTTCTTTTTTCCGTCCAGAAGTCTTCGCATCGCTCATCTGAATGATGACAAGCAGCTCGCTGTCTTTCCCTTCTGCTGCGCATGCTTTCAGCACCTATCCGGAGAGAAAGCTAACATATGTTAGGAACGGGAGAGGGGCTCACCTAGCGCGGATCCGCATCAGATTGGGACCGGCGATAACCTTAATTTTGGTTTCCTTTGCACAGGCTTCCCGAACGGAAGGTAACGCGATAGATTAGTAATTCGTTAAGTACGCCCGGGGGCGAGCGTAAAAGATGTGTCGTCGAGCGTAAGGGATGTGCCGTGATGAATTTCAAGTCTCTGATCAAGCGGGCCGAGGACGTCGATAAGGAATTTCAGGAACTCCAATCGGATCTGGCGGAGGCGTTCGAGGACGTTCTCAAAGATGACGAACAGCCGCCGTCGGAAGACGACGCCGTCGCCGGTCGGGAACTGGTTGCAAGCGACGAGAATCCGCCGGCCGAAGAGCCGTCCGACGCAACGGCATCGCGGCTGACACCGCATACCCAGACGCGGCTGGCCGCCCTGGAGGCCGTCACCGGGCTTTTCCGGGACGGGCAGGGCCATCTGCAGGAGATCGAGGCAAAGCTGGCGGAGATCGCCACTGCGCATCATATGACGCGCGAAGTCCTCAACGTCTTCCATCGCGACGTGTTGCGCTCCAACGAGCTGGAGCTGGCAAACCTCGCTCTCACCGCCGAACACAAGACATTGTCGGAACAATTGCTTGACGCCGCCCGCCGGCAGCGCGAACGCGACGGCGCGGCCGAAGCGTGGCAGCAGCGCGAGGCGAGCCTCGTCCAGGACCGGGAGCAGCTGCGCTCGGCGCTTGCGGCGGTGCGCCTGGAGCTGGTGGAGATGGGCAATGAGACCGCCAGGCGCGAGACGGAGTTCGGCGAGATCGTCAAAGCCCTGACGGCCAAGACCGTCGAAGTCGACAGGCGCGGCGCCGAGAACAAGCTGCTGCGCGAAAAGCAGGTCGGCCTTTCGGTCGATCTGGAGCAGGCGCAAAAGCGCGAGGCGGAGGCCCGGCACAAGTTCGACGAGTTCGCGGCAACCCACGCCAGCGAAACCGCCCATATCGCCGAGCTGATGGCTCAAATCGGCAACCACGAAAAGGAAGAAACCCGGCTGCAGAAAGCGCTCGAGGCAGCGCAGGCCAGGCTTGCCGAAACAATCGAGGCGGCGCGGATCGCCGAGAGCGACAGCACCGCCGAATTGGCACGCAGCCACGCGGAAATGCGCGGTTTGCGTGCCGAGATCCAGGAACTGCAGTCGCGTCTGGACAAGGTCTCGACCGACAATGGCGAAGCCACGGACGAGATCACCAGGCTAAAGGCGCAGCTGAACGACGCCGTCACCGAACGCCAGATTGCGGAGAAAAGGCTCGCCGTTCTCAAGGACGAGAGCGAAGCCGACAAGAAGAACCTGTCCGAGGTCAGCACCAATTTCTCACGGCTTTCGCTGCAGCAGGCGTCGGAGCAGATCCAGCTCGATATCCAGAAGCAGGAATGCGAGGATTTGCGCGCCGAAGTCGAAGCGCTCAACGCCCGCATCCGGGAATTGCTGCCTTATGAGCGCCTGCATCGGGTGACCGACGCAAGGTCGCGCATGGATGCCGCGCCTCAAACCAACGGGATCATCGCGGAAGCGGCGCGCCCCGTCGCGCGGCGCGTTTCTCGGCGCAACATGCGGGCGAACGGAGGCTGAGGGTTTCGAGCGGCTCGGCTTCGACAGCGCCGGCCCGCTCTATCTCTATGGTTTGAAACCGCTCCACTTCGAGAGCCGCTGCGCTTTCCTGGAATTGCCCTGGCGGACTATTTCCCAGCCATGTCGTCGGCAAGGTCCTGCGCCTGCTTGAACAGCGCCGGGAAGGACGGGTCGCCAGGCAGGCGCTGGGCCATGCAGGCGCGGTAGTCGGCGTCGCCCTTTTCCCAGGCGGCGTTGGCGGGATCGGAGACCTGCGGATCGTCCTGGTCCGAACCCTGGTCGGCCTGCTGGGCTTTCTGCGCGGCGGCGTCGGCGGCTGCCCAGATTGAATCGCAGGCCGCGATCTTCGGCACGGCGGGCGAGGCGGGTGCCTCGGCAATCAGCACGCGGTCGCCTTTGACGACCGCCACGACGACGTGCTGATCGTAGATCGGTCCGACATCCTGGGTCCAGCCGCCGAGCCGCGCGACCACCGCATCGGCGCCGTCGGGCTCCTTCAACGAAAAGTCGAGCGTGCCCGAGAATGCCGCGTCGCTGCCGATGGCCTGGGTGTAGAAACTGTCGAGCTTCAACGCCGCGCCGATGTCGGCGGGCAGCTTGAAATCCGCTTCCGCTTCGGACGATTTGGACTTGAGCCAGCGCTCGGTCAACCCGCGCGTCGAGGCGACGATGCTTGGGCCGTCGTCGCTCTGCGCATATCGCAGCCCGTCCAGCATGCCGTAGCCGATATCGGAAGCGTTGAGGCTTTGAACATTGATGGTACCGGTCGCCGGAAAGCCTTTGACGGAGAGCGGACCGAGGATGGCGGCGAGGCGCTGCTGGAGGTCGGCCAGCGCCTTCTCGTTCTGGGCATCGATAGTTTCGATCGCCGTATTGGCGCTTTCCTGCGCGGTGATATCGGCGATCGCCTTGTCGCGCGCGGCGATATAATCATCTTCCGGCGAAGCGGCATATGCCGCGTTGCCCGCCAGCGCAATGAGAAGCGTCAAGACCAACCGCATGCTGCAACCCCAAATCAGCGATCAAAGCCCTTGGGAGCCATCGCCCGACTTGGCGGCTTTTGCGTGGCGGAAATCATGGAGAGCCAAATCTTTATTCCGGCTTGCGTTTCTCCACCTCGGCCTTCCTCAGCAAGAACCGCTGGATCTTGCCGCTCGGTGTCTTCGGCAGTTCGCTGACGAACTCGACCTCGCGCGGATAGGAATGCGCAGACAGCCGCTTCTTCACATGCTGGGCGAGTTCCTCGGCTAGCGCCTCGCTGCCCTTGAAGGCGGGCGCCAGCACTACGAACGCCTTGACGATCTCCGTGCGCTGCGGATCGGGCACGCCGACGACGGCCGCCTCGTTGACCGCCGGATGCTCGATCAGCGCGCTTTCGACATCGAACGGTCCGATGCGGTAGCCGGACGAGGTGATGACATCGTCGGCCCGCCCGATGAAGGAGACGGAGCCGTCCGTCTCATATTCCACCGTGTCGCCGGTGCGGTAGTAGCCGCCCGCGATCGCCGGCGTTTCCGCCTGGTGGTAGCCGTCGAACCAGCGCAGCGGCGAGTTGGCGATATCGACCGCCAGCACGCCGGGTTGGTTGGGGCCGAGTTCGTTGCCTGCCTCGTCCAGCACCACCATGCGGTAGCCGGGCATGGCAAAGCCGGCCGAGCCGGCGCGAACCGTATGCGCCAGACCATGATGGTTGTTGACCATCATGCCGTTCTCGGTCTGGCCGTAATGATCGTGGATCGGCGCTGCAAGATGCGCGTCGAACCAGCGGATCACCTCCGGATTGAGCGGCTCGCCGGCGCTGCTCACCACGCGCAGCCTGCCCTTGACGCGGGCCGCGGCCTCGGGCCCTTCCGCCATTAGCAGGCGATAGGCTGTCGGCGAGCCGGCCAGGCTGGTGACGCCCAGACGCTCGATGATGTCGTAGGTCGATTTGGCGTTGAACGCGCCTTCGTAGAAGGTGGTGGCGATGCCGAGCTGCAAAGGCCCGGTGATGGCGTAGTAGAGCCCATAGGCCCAGCCGGGATCGGCGATGTTCCAGAAGATGTCGTCGGGCCGAAGCCCGATCGCGTCACGCATATAGGCGCCGAAGGCAAGCAGCGCGTTGAGCGGCACCGGCACGCCCTTTGGGTGCCCGGTCGTGCCGGAGGTCGACATCATCATGAACAGGTCGGTGCCCTTGCGCATGACCGGCTCGCTATCGAGGAAGGCAGCCGCGAGCGCCGCGCGGAAATCGACGTCGCCTGCTGCAAGGGCGTCGCCGGGCCCAACGATGGTGGCGATGCGCGGACGGTTTTCCACCTCGTCGAGCTTGGCGCGGTTTGCGGGGTTGGTCACCACCAGCTTCGCCTTGCTGTAGTTCAGGCGATGCTCGACAGCCTTCGGCCCGAAAGCGGTGAACAGCGGCTGATAGACCGCGCCGACGCGCCATGTGCCGAGGATCAGCGCCACCAGTTCAGGGATGCGCGGCAGCATGCCGGCGACGACGTCGCCAGGGCGCACGCCGAGACTTTTGAGCAGGGTGCCGACGCAGCCCGCCATGTCGGCCAGATCGTCGAAGGAGTATTCACGCAATTCACCGGCAGCCGAGATCGCGCGCAGCGCCAGCCTGTTGTCGCCGGTATAGCGGCCGCAGCATTCGACATAGGCGTTGATGCCGGTCGCCGGATCGCCGTGGAGGCGCGCGATCTCGTCCTCGATGCGGAATTGCGCAACGGCATCCTCATAGCGCGGCAGCGCCGCTGGCGTGTCGGTCATGGCAATCCTCCCTCGGCGGCGGATGATCTCCCCATGATCGCCGCCGGAGGAGATTGCATGAAAGGAGGGCGCTGGTCGATTGCGGCAGCGTCTTTCTCCCCGTTTTACGGGGAGCTCCTTATCCACGCTTCCGATAAAGGCTCAGCGTTATCTCCTTGCCCACGCCCACGGGCGTCAGCATGAAATAATCATAGACCATGATTTCGCCGCTCGGACCGACCATCCGCTTCGACCAGATCGGCGCTTCCTCGACCCGCATCTCGGCCCATTGGCGCGCGAAGTCGGGGCTCAGCGCCTTGAGTGGATCGAGCACGGCGCGGATGTCGGCAGCAGACGCGTATTCGACGGTCGCGGCGCGGAATTGCGCGATCGCCGAGCGAGCTACCACTTCCCAGTCGGCGAACAGGCCGCGCCAGGCGGGATCGAGGAAGAACCGCGCCAGCAGGTTGCGCCTTGCGGGATCCTCCTGATCGAAGCCGCCGAACAAATCCGCCGCCTCGTCGTTCCAGGCAATGAAGTCCCAGGCGCGGTTGAGCGCATAGGCCGGGTTGGGCGAGAGCGTGGCGAGCAATCCGACAATGCGCGGATCGGGCGAGGGGCCTTCGAGCGGCGTCGCCTCAGGCCGCCATTCCGGCTTTGCGAGCTTGAACAGGTGCTGGTGTTCCACAGGCACGAGGTCCAGCACGTCGGCGAGCGCATTGAGCACCTGCGCGGAAGGATTGGCCTCGCGGCCCTGTTCTAGCCACGTATACCAGGTGGCGCTGATCCCTGCGAGCAGCGCGACTTCCTCACGCAGCAGCCCGCTTGCGCGCCGTCGCGTGCCGGTGCGGATGCCATGCCGTGACGGCTCGACGCGTTCGCGCATGGCGCGCAGGAAGCGGCCGAGTTCCTTACGCCTGTCCATCTCGGTGGTCTGTTCCAGCATGCTCGTGCCTCGAAGGGGGTGGCGACGCTACTAGCAGCGCCGCTCATCTTGTACCACCTTGCTACCAGTATAATAAGGCAGCGCATCGACAATCACGCCGCGTCGGAACGCGGCGCCAGACAAAGGATTCCGCAAATGAATGCGCTGAAAAACATCAGGAATATCGACTACACCGTCCTCTTCGCCCGCGACATGAAGGAGATGCGGCGTTTCTATGAGGACGTGATGGGCTTTCGCGTCCATTCCAGCCTGGGCGAGAGCTGGATCGCCTACCAGGTCGGCTCGTGCCTGCTGGCGCTCACTGAGCGCGGCGTGATGTTCAACGACTTGCCGACCCCGGCGGGCGCGCTCTCCATGCAGCTCGCCTTCCGGGTGACGCCCAGCCAGGTTGACCAATGCGCCGAGACGTTGCGTGAGAAGGCCGTGGCGATCGAAAGTGGGCCGACCGACCGGCCCTGGGGTCACCGCACGCTGTTCTTTCGCGATCCCGACGGCAATGTGCTAGAGATCTACGCCGATATCTAGCCTTGCGGCAGTTGAATGCCTTGCGTCAAGCGGCTCGTCGACTTCTACGAGACAGTCACGGGCATCAAGCTCACGGTCTACACCGAGGATTTCGCCGAGCTGCTTGCTTCACGCCGGTGACGGCGGAGGCGATTGCGAAGCTCAAGCGGTGAGAGTTCCAAGTTCCCAACACGGCGTAAGGCGGTATGCGGTTGACCACATCGACCATCCGGCCGATAGGGACGGCGAACCAGAGAACCGCAATGACCACTAATCTCAAACAGCCGGCCGCGCCCGACGCCGCCTGGCAGGACGACATCCGCGCCGGCGTGCGCCAAGTCCGCGACCTTGCATCACTGCCACTCTCGCCCGCCGAGCGCGAAGCCGCGCAGCAAGCCGCCGCCGCGCACAAGGTGCGCGTGCCCAAACCCTATCTCGATCTGATCGACTGGAGCGACCCCAACGATCCGATCCGCGCCCAGGCGATCCCGTCGCCGGGCGAGCTCGTCGCCACCGAAGGCGAGCTCGACGACCCGATCGGCGATCATGCCTTCAGCCCGGTGCCGCGCCTGACGCACCGCCACGCCGACCGCGTGCTTTTGTTCCCGACCTATCAATGCGCGGTCTATTGCCGCTTCTGCTTCCGCAAGGAATCGCTGACCTCGATCGGCCGCGGCTACACAAGCGAAGCGCTGGAGCCGGCATTGGCCTACATCGCCGGGCACCCGGAAATCCGCGAGGCGATCCTGACCGGTGGCGATCCGCTGTCGCTGCCGGACAAGGCGCTGGCCGAGATCCGCGCCCGGCTGGAGGCGATCCCGCATCTCAGGCTTCTGCGCATCCACACCCGCGTGCCCGTGGCGCTGCCGTCGCGCATAACCTCCGGCTTGGTCGAGGCGCTGCAGGGCCGGCTGATGGTGACGGTTGTCACGCACTTCAACCATCCGCGCGAGCTCACCGCCGAAGCCGAGGCGGCCTGCCGCACGATGCGCCAGGCAGGTTTCGTGCTGCTCAACCAAAGCGTTCTCCTCAAAGGCGTCAACGACAAGGTCGAGGTGCTGGAGGAGCTCTGCCGCGAGCTGATGTACCGTCTCGGCGTAAAACCCTATTACCTGCACCACGGCGACCTCGCGCGCGGCATGGCGCATCGCCGCACGACGATTGCCCACGGCCAGGCGCTGGTCGCGGAACTGCGCCGGCGCTTGTCCGGAATCTGCAATCCGACCTATGTCATCGATCTGCCGGATGGCGGCGGCAAGGTGCCGCTGGCGGCGAGCCATATCGAGGGGCGGGACGGCGAAACGTGGCGCATTCGCGGCCAGGACGGGAAGGCGAGGAGCTACAGCGAGGTGGTGGCGGACTGCTGAGTGCCCGCATGCCGCTCGGGCGCGGCCCGGCCGCCTCGTTGGGGCATTCTGCCGGGCCTGACCGGCCGCCGCCGGCTGCGAGTCCGAGGCGTGGGACTGCCATGTGAACGACCTGCTTTTACTCCTCTGTTTGCACGATGCGGCGTCGTAGCAAAGGCGCGACACTGTCATCGATCCGTTTGGATCATCGTAAAGTCCCTTAGCTGCCTAGTCCCCAGCTGGGTTCACCTAGCGATCCTCTCGAAGCCCCGCGTGCTCCTCCCCGGAGCACGCGGGGCCTTCGTTTGTTACCGCCGGGTCGCAACATCGCCCTCTTGCTGTGGGAACCGGATTCCGCGCCTCGCATTCTATCAGCGGGGACTAAAGGAGTTCGGCATGAAGGCTTTGTTGGGAATTGTCGGCGGCTTCGTGCTGACCCTTGCCGTGTTCGCCAGCGGGCTCGCCTTCGCCACCTGGCTGCTCGCCGCCAAGCCAGTGCGCCAGGCGACCCCGGCGATCGGCGTTTCCGAGCTCTGGACCAAGGACGCTCAGCCGGTCGATCCGCAAAAGCAGAATCTTCAGCGCATTCCCGCCCAGCAGGCTGCCGTCGCGCCCGCCCCAGGGGGCGAGCCGGCCAAGACCGACAGCGCAGTGCAGACGGCGACGCTCGCGGCGTCGACCGCACCCGCGCAGCCGCAGCAGTTGCAGCCCACGACCGCTCAGCCGAACCAGCCCGCGGCCGAGCCTGACGCGACCCAGCCTTCCCAGCCGGCTCCGGCCGATCGGCAGGCCGAGCAGCAATTGCCCGTGGCCCATCTGCAATGGTGCTCGGCCCGCTATCGCAGCTACCGTCCGGCGGAAAACAGCTACCGCGCCTACAGCGGCGAGCTGCGCCCTTGCATCTCACCCTATTACGACCCGATGGGCGACCGCACCGCCTCGACCGGCTCAAACGATCGGCAAGGCCAGGGTGGTCAAGCGGTAGCGGATGATCGGCAACCCGCCGCGGCCGATGATCAGACGAGCGACGACCAGGCCGAGATGGAAGGTTACGCCCCGTCGGGCGACGGCTACGTCACCACCTATGGCGGCCCGCCGGAAGAGATCTCGCCCGAGGCCGGGGCCGTGCGGGCACAGGGCCGGCAGATCTCGGCCGCCCATATCGACGATTGCTTCAGCCGCTACCGCTCCTACGATCCGCAGGACAACACCTACCAGCCCTTCGACGGCGGCCCGCGCCGCCAGTGCGAGTAGTGTTTCTGGCCCGCGACAGCGAAGAGGTGATCGCGAAGCGACCGGAGAGGGGCTGCGACACAGGCAGGTTCGCTCTAGCGCCCCCGCCAAACTCAGCCCACGACCTTCCCCGGATTCATCACATTGCCCGGATCGATCAACTCTTTGATCGCCTTCGCCAAATCCCGCTTAACCGGATTAGCATGCCGCTCATAGGCCTCGCGTTTCTCCAGCCCCACCCCATGCTCAGCTGAGAACGAACCGCCGGCCTCGCGCAGCCCCTCATAGAGCACGTCCTCGATCGCCTCATGCCGCTCATGTGGAACCGGCCCTTCGCAATTGAGGGAGATGTGCAGATTGCCGTCGGCGAGATGGCCGTAGACATAGGGCGCATATGAGGCGTCGAGCTTCTTCAGCCCCGCCTCGATGCGCGCCACATAGGCGTCCAGCGCGCCGGCCGGCACGGAGACGTCGAACGAGGGCGCCATAGGGTGCGCGCGCTCGATCTCAACAGTCTCCTCGCGCAGCCGCCACATCGCTGCGGCTTGGCCCTCGGAGCTCGCGACCAGCCCGTCGACGATGCCGACCTCTTCCCAGATCGCCGCCAGCCCGCCCTCGAGCGCGCTTCTCGCCGCCTCGATCGAGTCGGCGCCTAGGCCCAGCACCAGCAGACAGGGCGCATCGAGCGGCAGGCTGCCCGAGGCATAGTTCAGCGACCGCTGCATGAGGGACGCAAAATTACGCCACAGGATCTCGGCGGCGGTGAGCCTCGCGCTGGTCGAGGTCAAAAAATGCCGCACGATGTGCTGGGCGCTGGCCGCATTCGGCACGCCGACAAGCGCGGTGGCACTCGCCCCGGCCACCGGATCGAGCCGCAGCGCCACGCGGGTGACGATGCCGAGCGTGCCTTCCGCGCCGATGAAGAGATGCTTCAGATCGTAGCCTGCGCTGGTTTTCAGCACCCGGGTGAGATCGCAAAACAACCGCCCGTCCGGCAGCACGGCCTCCAAGCCAAGCACGCGGTGGCGCATTGTGCCGTTGCGAAAGGCCATGATGCCGCCGGCGTTGGTGGAAACCATGCCGCCGATCGTGGCGCTGCCGCGCGCGGCAAGGTCGATGCCCGGGTCGAGCCCATGCTGGGCTGCCGCCTCCTGCAGCGCGCCCAGCGTCACGCCCGCCTGCACGATCGCCACGCGCGTGAACGGATCGATGTCCTCTATTCTGTTAAGCCCGCCAAGGTCGCAGATCACCTGCCCTTGGGAAGTGGCTGCTCCGCCCGCCAGCCCGGTGCGCCCGCCCTGCGCGACAAGACTGATGCCACGCTCCGAACAGAATTTCACCAGCGCCGCGACCTCTTCGACATCGCGCGGACGCACCAGAGCCGAGGCGCCGAAATTGCGGGTGTCGAAGCCAGGATCGCGCGAGGCGAGCTCGGCGGCGTCCCAGATGGTGGCGTTGGGGAGGGCGGCGCGGAGAGAGGGGAGGAGGGCCATGAAATGGATCCGGCGTCGGACGTGAAGCTCGTCCTATAGAGGAACCGCAGCCCGGGAGTCACGCCGGCACGCCCATCGAATCGCCCGGGTCCACAACCATACCGGCTCGGTTCAGGAACATTCCGCGTTTGGCGGAGTTGACAGGACGGCCCGCTCGTTTGAGGCCACACCGGTTCATGGCGGGCTTCGGGAGGAAGCTATGATCCATGCCACCCCTTCACTTCATGTTTCTCGCCGCGGCGCATTGCAAATTGGTCTTGGAGCGACGCTCGCTTCAGCGACCGGCGTCGCCCCCGTTTCGCCTGCTTTCGCACAAGATGACATAAAGGACGAAGACATTTTCCGGTTCGCGCTGAACCTGGAATATATGGAGGCCGAATACTACCTCCGGGGCACCACAGGAAAAGGCATCGACGATTCAGATGCCGGTTCCAAGCCCGGCGACGTCGTCGGCGGCAAGAAGGTTCCCTTCGAAACACCCGCACTGGCTGAATTTTTGCGGGAAGTCGCGGAAAATGAACTTGCCCATGTCAGGTTCTACCGCAAGACCCTGGCGTCGAATGCGGTGGACCGGCCGGCGATCGATTTTGATGCCGGCTTTGCCGCGGTCGCCAAGGCGGCCGGGCTCGGTGCCGACTTCGACCCCTTCGGCAACCAGATGAACTTCGTGCTTGGCGGCATGCTGTTCGAGGATGTCGGCGTCACCGCCTACGCCGGTGCGGCAACCGTCCTGAAGAACAAGGAATTCCTGGCAGCCGCGGCTGGAATTCTCGCGGTCGAGGCCTACCACATGGGGATGGCGCGGTCGTCGCTCTATCGCATGGGCGAGAAGGCCTGGAAGGCGGCGAATGCGATTTCCGACGCACGCGACAAGATCGACGGGCCCGATGACAAGGACCAGGGCATTCGCGTCGACGGCAAGGCCAACTTCGTTCCTTCGACGCCCGATGCGATTGCCTTCACAAGGACGCCGCAGGAGGTGCTGCGCATTGTTTATCTGACCGACCAATCGGGTGTCAGCAAGGGCGGCTTTTACCCGAACGGGATGAACGGAACGCTCAAGAGCACCTAGCCGCGAGGATGGAGCCGGTCACGATGACCTACAACCCGCGCTGCGCAGCATTGGTCGCTGGCCATCCGATATCGTCTCGACGGGGCGCGCGATGAACGTCAGCAGCGAAGCGACCAGATCGTTTTGGATGCTCGACGCCAGCTTGCCCGGCGCTCCCCGCCTCGAGCAAGACGAGCATTGCGACGTGGCCGTCGTTGGAGCCGGCATCGCCGGGATTTCGATTGCCTATGAACTGGCGCTGGCAGGGCGCAAGGTGGTGCTCGTGGATCGCGGCCCGTTGCTCGGAGGCATGACATCGCGCACGACCGCCCATCTGGCGCCGATCTGCGACGATGGCTTGAGCGCGCTGATCGATATGCGCGGCGAGGCGCTGGCGCGCGGATTTCAGGAGAGCCAGCAAGCCGCCGTCGACCGCATCGAACGGCACGTTGCCAGCCTGGAGATCGACTGCGATTTCCGACGGCTGGACGGCTTCCTTTTCCCGGCCGCATGGATGGACGAGAAGCAGGCCGCCAGAGAATGCAATAAGGAGTATGCGGCTGCGGCAAAGATCGGCGCTGAGGCTGAGCATGGCAAAGGCGTGCCGCTCAAGGGTCATGAATCGGCGCCCATCCTGCGCTACCCCGGACAGGCCACCTTCCACCCGCTGAAATATTTGCGCGCCCTGCTGGGTGATTTCGAGAAGCGAGGCGGCAAGGCATTCGCCGACAGTGCCGTGGTCGAGATCGAGGAGGGGGAGCAGGTTCGCCTGAAATGCGACGGCGGCTCCACCGTCACGGCTTCGAACGCGGTGTTTGCCACCAATTCCCCGATCAACACATGGGTCAAGATCCATAGCAAGATGGCGCCTTACCGCACCTATGCCATGGCTTTCGACATCGCCAGGGGAACGCTCCCGGATGCCCTCTACTGGGACATGGACGATCCCTATTATTACGTCCGCCTCAATCCAGGCCCCGGCAAGACGGACTGTCTCATCGCCGGCGGCCGCGATCACAAATCGGGCGAAGCGGATGACGGCGAGGCACGCTTTGCCGCGCTTGAAGCATGGATCAGGGCATTGGTACCCGATCTTGGTGGAGAAAGAGCGCGGTGGTCCGGTCAGGTTCTCGAAACGATCGATTATTGCGGCTTCATCGGCCGAAGCCCCGGCAACGGCAACGTCTTCATGGCCACCGGCGATTCCGGCCAGGGCATGACGCATGGTGCATTGGCCGGACTGCTGATCCGCGATCTGATCGTGGCCGGATCGAACCCATGGGAAGCCGTCTATGCTCCCGACCGGAAGCCGCCCGCCGCGCTCGCGCACTACGTCAATGAGAACCTTACAACAGTGAAGAACCTCGCCGGCTACTTGCTGCCCGGTGAGGTCAAGTCGGCCGGCGACCTCAAGCCTGGCGAAGGCGGCATCCTGCAGGACGGCTTGAGCAAGTTCGCCGTGTGCCGCGACCGCGACGGCAAGCTGCACCGGCATTCGGCCAGTTGCACCCATCTCGGCTGCATCGTGCACTGGAATTCGACCGAGCAATGCTGGGATTGCCCCTGCCACGGCTCGCAGTTCGCGCCGGACGGGACGGTGCTCAACGGCCCGGCCATCCGCGGCTTGGCCCGGTCGGAGGGTCGCGGCTCTCGCGCGGAGCCCAAGGTGGCGTCCGGAGAATGACCTATGGCGGTTCACCGTTTAACGCAAACGCCTCGGAGGAAGCGGTGCCCGGACGACCATATAGCCGCTATGTGCCCGGATTTTCGGTGGCTTTTTTCTGGCCAAGCGTGTCGTCGTGTAGACGGCTTTGGTTGTGGCCGATAGGAGTGAAAAAATAATTCCGGGGAAGCTCAAAACTGTTTGGATGAAATAATCCGAAGTTTTCAGGCGAGCGCCTAGAAATCGATTTACCGCTGTTTCAGGCTCGGATCCGAGATTTCTATTTACCCGGGAAAAAAATAATGGACGTGTAAGTCTTGCTTTGAGCGCAATTGAGGCGCATACAAATAGTGTTGATTTGGTTGAGTTTGGCTTTCGCCCCGTCGGAGCCGCGCCAATCCTTTCCGAATTTTCGACAGCGAAGCGTTGCGCCGGTCCGGCGCGGCAGCTTGCTCGTTTGAACCCTGGAACGACGCAGGGCGCTGACCACGGATGTACTGGCAGCACCGCAAATCGTTCCAGCGGTTCGACTGAATAACGCGGAAGTCCATCCTAGCATGTTTTCACGGGAAAGCTGCAATCGTGGCCATTCGCATCGCGTCCACCGTCGTCGTCTGCTTCGGCTCTCCTTGGTGCTGCCGCGCTTCAGACGCGCCGCGACCGCAGAGTATCTACCGATCTCGACGAGGAGGCCCGGAAGGGTCTTTCCCGCGACGCAACGCGGCCTCTTTCATTCACCTGCCGGCGATCCTCCGCACAATGGGGTTCGCACGGTAAAAGCATCGATCAACCGGCCTCTCTCGAGGCGGCGCTCGAAGACGACCGGAGACCATCATGACAAGCCTTATGCAGCGCAACACACGGCCGATACGGCACGGCGCCCCGCCGCGCTTGTTCGACATCGGACAAGCGGTCCGTCTGAAGGGAGATTTCCGGACATTGACCGCGGAAGTCTACCACGTCACCGGCACGCTGCCGCCAAAAGAAAACTCGCCGCAATACCGCATCCGCAGCGACACCGAACCGCATGAGCGCGTGGTGACCGAGGATAGGCTGGAATCGGCCGGAACCCCGGCCTCGGATCCCGGCCTGATGCTGATCGAAAGGACGTTCGGACATGGCCAAGGGACGGCAACGCTCCAATCGCGAGATGAGGACGCCGAAGCAGGGAAGAATTCCGACCAGGCCTGAGAGCCCGTTCAATCAAGGCGCCGGCCTCGGCGCGAAGGGCTCGATGCCATCGCGCGGCGGGTCTCGATGAAGGTCGTGATCGAATTCTATCGCACGCGCGTCAGCGATGACGCGCATGCCGTCATCGGCCGCGAGACGGTGCTGGCAACGGGTCTTGACGATGCAATCGAGATCGCACGGCTTCTGGCGAGGACGCTGAACATGCCGCAGTGGCCGGATGCGGTCACGATCTCCGAAGCTGACGGCGCGGCGCTTTATTCGGAGATTATCGCCGCGCAGGAAGGCGAGGAAAGACAGGTATGAACAGGTCCATGGCCAACGGCGAGACCGAGGCGGGCCACAAGGCGGTATCCGGCTGTTCGCCAAACAACAGAGGCTTGTCGGGTCACGCCTTCAGGGATCATCAATACGGCCGCCGCGTCGAAGCGGATCATTCCTGGACCGTCTACCATGTCTTCACCGGGATTCCGGCGCATGTCGACGGCGCTCCGATGGTCGGGCTGACGCGTGCGCATGCGACGACGAGCATGCTGGATCTCAACCGTCGCAATGTCGAGGCTCGAAAGGAATGGAATAGAACCCGGCCAACTGAACACGCTGAAACACGGGTGGGCAACCCATGACGCTCGCCTTTCCAAATCCCAGCCGGAGTTTCGATCAAACGCGCCGCGCCGTCTGCTTCATGGGCCATGACGGTATGTTCCAGGTCCGCTTCTTCGTCGAGGTCGAGGCCCTGGGGACATTTGGCGATGCTGGGGGCAAGGAAACGGCCGAGATGGCATACCTTTCGGCGTTCGACGCCTTGCGCAGTTCCATCCAGGATGCCGCCAGCAAAGCATATGCGCGCGAGCGCCGAAACTCCTACACGCTCACGGCTTCCGGCTTCCGATAGGCAGGAAGCCAATGTCGCAGGGAAAACCCGCAGCCGCGAATAGCCTTAGCCTGGCTGCTACAAGAAAGGATAATGCCGATGCGTTCCATGAAAACCCCCGAGGCGCCGCCCGCCGCGATCAAGTCGATCGTCAGTCCCTCAAGCATCATGTCCGCGCGGCTGACGGTCAGGAAGGACGAGGCAGCAAGGCGCAAGCTCGCCGACACTGACGGCACCTTGCGGCGGGCACGTCAGATCGCAGAACGCAATCGCCTGATTTGACATGATGGCCGCCTGACAAGTGCCTCTTGCTTGGGCCTTATGTCTCGCGAACTGTCTTTCCCGCTCCTGGGCATGTCCAAATCCCAAGGCGCAAATTGCCTAAACCGGAAAAAACACCATGGCGATGAAACCCAACTACCGATACGAGCGCAGCAAACGCGATCAGGCGAAGGCGGCAAAGAAAGAGGCGAAGCTCGCGGCCAAGGTGGCGAAAGAGAAAGTGGTGGATCCGGAAGACGAGCGGGAGGGGAGCACTGATAACGGATAATGTCGCGTTAGGCAGGCCGGCCTTGGAACCGCAATGACACAACGAGAGTCCGATCACTTCGAAATCGATGTAGAGTGCCCGCGGTGCCATCACCAGGCGAAAACGCGTGTGGGCTGGATACGCGCTCACACCCAGATGGAGTGTGAAAATTGCGGCGAGATCATCGACATCGAAAGCAAGAATTTCAGACCGCGCGAGCAGCCTTAAGGCGTCACAAGAATAGCCGCCTCGCGGGCGGCTGCTATGAACGCCTTGCGCGCGAATGAAGCCGGTCGGCGCCCGCTGTTTACATCAGTGCAGGCCTGAATGGCTGCACGGTGCTTCTCGCTTCGCTTGCCGCGCCATCTTCGAAGCAGGAAGTCCAGACAGGCGGCGGCATCGCCGATTGCCTCCCGTCCGCCGGCCGGATCAACGATGATCGTCACCGACTGGTCGAATTTTTCATTTGCCATCACTGCGCTTAGGCCGGGGCGCGCAACATAGCAAGCACTGTTTGTAGTGGGACTTTCGGGTGGGCGAACGGGAAGTAGCTTGAATGACGCGATGTTAGGCGACCGGCTGGGAAACCAGCCGCAAGCAAGGCTCCGTACGCATGGTGCAAGATCAAGGAGAGGCTCCTGGACAGCCCGACCCTACTCAGCAAGAGATCAAGCCGGACTGTCCTCGCCGCACCAGCGAGATCGTATCGTGCGCCTTTGTTTCCTGTCTGGCCAGCCAAACCGCTGCAAATGAGAGCCGTTGAGCTGCCGACCGCGACTTGTGCAGAGGTTCGATCGCCGATCGGCAATTCGCTTCTCAACTGCTGCTCGCCCAGATCGAGCAGCCGACCTTCTGCCCCGTGGCCGTATCCCGCACCGTCTTCGCATACACCCGCCGCAGGCCGGTCCGGTTGGATGCGACATCCTTGCTTGCGAGGTAGGTCGGGTCGCCGACTTCCCAGTGGTAGCGCGTGTTGGCAGGCGCCTGCTTCCAGGTGAATTTCGAGCGGTAGGCCACCTGGCCTGGCGTGGCGTTGTCGAACCGGCAGTCGATGGTCGCCGGCATCATTCCCTTGACGCTCATCGCGCTGACGACCTTGTCCGCATCTGACGTCGTCAGCCATTGGTCTGTGCTGCTCGTCTGGTATGCGTCTATTCCGCTCGGCTGGTGCGTCATGCATCCTGCAAGCACCATCAGGACTGCCATTGCGGCACCTGTCTTGCCTGCTCGCTTGCTGTCTAGCCGGTCAATGCCCATGCCCGTCTCCTCCCTGAAGAGAGTGGAAAGTTCCGGGCAAGAAGATGGTCCGCGCGCGTCGCTTCGTATATTAGGCGCTTCACACGCCTGGCTCGTCGGAGCCTCGATCTTCGGCGAATTGCGGGGCGGCGGCTGGCCTTGTGACCGCCCGGCCACTGCAGTTAGCCGCGTCAGCTATTAACGGCTCCAATCCCCAAAATTAACCTTTTGTTAACCATTAGCCCGGCACCCTTTAACCATTGAGTAAGGATTCGCCGGACGTGACCTTCGCCGCCCCTTTGCACAACAAATCGATCCGCTTTCGCGCCCGTTCTTTCGTCGCTTTCACGCTGACGCCAGAAGCGCCGATCGCCGACTGGCTGGAGGGGTTGGATCACTGGATCGCCAATTCGCCGGGCTATTTCAACGGGCGCCCGGTGGTGCTGGATTTGAACACCTTGCAACCGGGGCCGGAGGAGATCGCAGCACTTGTCGGCGTGCTCGGCTCGCGCGGCATCCGCGTCTATGCCATCGAGCTCGAAGGCGCCGAGCTCGGGTCTGAATTGCCGCCGCTCTTGGCCGGCGCCAAGGAGGCGACCGCCGAGGGCCTGCTTGGCCGGGCCGCGCGCAAGGCGCGGGCGGAAGAGCTGGAAATGGCCGTCGCCGGGGAGCGGGCCGAGGTGACCCGAGAAACGATCCAGGCGGCGGCGCCTGCCGAGGTTCTGCAGGCGACCGGCGATGAGCCGGTGGATCCCGAACTGGCAAGGCTGGAAGCGGTCAGGATCGAGCCGGCCCAGACCGAACCGGAAAAGCCAGGGCAGGGCGCCGTGCCGGCACCTGCCGCCGGCACGCTGATGATCAAGGCGCCGATCCGCTCCGGGCAGTCGGTCTTCCATCCGCACGGCGACGTGATCGTGCTGGGCTCGGTCGCGTCCGGCTCGGAAATTGTCGCTGGCGGCTCGATCCATGTCTATGGCACGCTGCGCGGCCGGGCGATCGCCGGCTCGGAAGGCAATATTTCGGCGCGCATTTTCTGCCGCAAGAACGAGGCCGAGCTGCTCGCCGTCGACGGCTGGTACACCACGGCCGAGGAGATGGAAGGCACCTCGCGCGGCAAGGCCGTGCAGGCCTTCCTCGACAATGATGCGTTGTGCGTGGTGCCGCTCGGCTGAGTTCTTGGCCGCAAGCTTCGGACCGGTTTCGCGTGCGAAGATTATCAGTGCATGTCGCCCCAAGTGCAGCGGTTTTGGGAGAACGACATGCACCAAAAGCGAATGATCCCGCCGTGCCTGGCACGGCCAGAGAATAAAAACCGCCAATGGAGGCTGGATATATGGGCAAGGTAGTCGTGGTCACATCGGGCAAGGGGGGCGTCGGCAAGACAACCTCGACGGCCGCGCTCGGCGCCGCCGTGGCCAGGACAGGCAAGAAGGTGGCGCTGGTCGATTTCGATGTCGGCCTGAGAAACCTCGACCTCATCATGGGCGCCGAGCGCCGCGTGGTGTTCGACCTCGTCAACGTTATCCAGGGGACGGCGAAGCTTTCGCAGGCGCTGATCCGCGACAAGCGGCTGGAGACTCTCTACCTGCTGCCCGCCTCGCAGACGCGCGACAAGGACGCGCTGACCGAAGAGGGTGTGGCGGAAGTCATCGCCCGGCTGCGATCGGTATTCGACTATGTCTTCTGCGACAGCCCGGCCGGCATCGAGCGCGGCGCCCAGCTCGCCATGCGCTTCGCCGACGAGGCGGTCATCGTCACCAATCCGGAAGTCTCGTCGGTGCGCGACTCCGACCGCATCATCGGCCTGCTCGACGCTCGCACCATGAAGGCCGAGCAGGGCGAGCTGGTGCAAAAACACGTGCTGGTCACGCGCTATGACGCGGCGCGCGCCGCGCGCGGCGAGATGCTGTCGATCGACGACGTGCTGGAGATCCTCTCGACGCCGCTACTCGGCATCATCCCGGAAAGCCAGGATGTGCTGCGGGCCTCTAATCTCGGTTCGCCCGTCACGCTCTCGGAACCGCTCAATGGTGCCGCAAAGGCTTACCTCGAAGCGGCAAGACGCCTGGAAGGCGAGGACCTGCCGGTGGTCGTCCCCTTCGAACGTAAGGGCTTCCTCGACCGGCTTCTCGGAAGGAGGGCCGCATGAGCATCCTCGATCTCTTCAAGCGGCGCACCAGCGCGCCGGTGGCGCGCGAGCGGCTGCAGCTGCTGCTCGCCTATGAGCGCCAGAGCCGCGGCCAGCCGGATCTCGTCTCCATCCTGCGCGAGGAGATCATGGCGGTCATCGCCAAGCATGTGCAGATCGACCAGGACTACCTCCAGGTCTCGATGGACCGCGGCGCGACCATGTCGACGCTGGAGATCGACATCCAGATCCCCAACAAGAGCGCCGCGCCGCTCGCCATGGCGGGATAACGCCGGCGCATTTCTCTCCCTCGCCAAAGGCGGGGGAGAGGTGGCCGTGCTGCGGCCGGAGTGCGGGCCTGCGCCAACGCTTCGTCGTCCTCGGCTTGACCCCAAAATCCACGCCGTTACCTTCGACTTGGAGGCGGCGGTACTGAATTCCGTAAGCGTTGCAATACGTTAGCGCTATGGTATGGACCCTGCGCGCGTCGCTTCGCTCCTTGCTCCGCGCCAGGATGACGAAGGCGTAAACCTCACTCTCTTGTCCCACCACCCGCCCCGTACTGCCTCACGACAGCGTGGTGCCCGCGCCCTATCTCCATTCCCGAACCAGGGATGGAGCCAGGATTGACCTCGACGCAGACCGCGAAGCCGGAAACCCATGTCGGCGCAATGCCCGTTCTGGGGCTGCTCGGCGCCATCCTGTCCGTTCAGGTCGGCGCCGCCTTTGCCAAGGGGCTGTTCCCGGTGCTGGGCTCGGAAGGCACGACCATGCTGAGGCTCGCCATCGGCGCGCTGATGCTGGCTGCGGTGCTGAGGCCCTGGAAGGTGCTGCCCTCGCGGAAAACCCTGCCTTGGCTCGCCGCCTACGGCATCACGGTCTGTGCCATGAACATGCTGTTCTACGCAGCGCTCCAGCGCATTCCGCTCGGCATCTGCGTGGCGCTCGAATTCACCGGGCCGCTGTTCGTCGCTATGCTCGGCTCCCGGCGCCTGCTCGACCTCGTCTGGGTGGCGCTGGCGATAACCGGCATCGTGCTGCTCTCGCCTTTTGCGGATGCCAGAAGCGGGCTCGATCCGCTGGGGGTGGTGCTGGCGCTCGCAGCGGGCGCCTGCTGGGGGCTCTACATCATCTTCGCGCAGAAGGCCGGCGCCGAGCTCGGCGTGCGCACCTCCGCCTATGGCATGGCGATCGCCGCTGTGCTGGCGCTGCCTTTCGGCTTCAGCGCAGCTCAACCCTATCTCGCCGACCCGCACATCATGGCGGGCGCGGCCGTGGTCGGCCTGTTCTCCAGCGCGCTGCCCTTCTATCTGGAAATGCTGGTGCTGGCGCGCATGCCGGCCAAGGTCTACGGCATGCTGGTTTGCCTGGAGCCAGCGGGCGGCGCGCTGACCGGCTTCCTGTTTCTGCATGAGAAGCTCAACCTTTTGCAATGCGCGGGCGTCGCCGCCGTCATTGCCGCCGCCTTCGGCACCGCGGTCGCGGCGCGGCGGCCGGTATCTTTGCCGGCCTGAATCCATCTTTCGGACCGGGGCAATCCCGGAAAATGCGCGAGACGGCAGGCTCGGCGCCTCGCAGCGGTAATCCATCCTGAGCTGCTTCGAAACAAGGACGTGCGATGGTTTGCCGTTTCCGTGAAACGGTGAACCGCTTCGGCACCCGCAGCTCGTTAAGGGGTTGGTTGGCTTTGGAAAAACACCCCCGTGGCGGCAACATCCGACCGCATCCGGTGGTTGAAATAAGACCTAAGTCCTATAACAAAATTGCAATAGGTCCGAATGGACAAGACATGGGTCGTGGGCCACTTCCTTATGCACTGCTGATTGGGGATGCTTATGCTGCGATATTGCCGGTGGGGTAGTTCGGCCGACGGGCTGAAGGGCTGGCATGGGGAGAACCGAATGCGCACATCGCGCGGGGGCTGCAGGCTAGTCTTGCCAGCGCTGGCTGCGTTGGCGCTTGTCGTCGCGCCTGTCAGTCTCTCCGTCGATGGTCTCGTCGTGACCAAGGCCTATGCCGACAAAGGCGGCGGTGGTCATGGCGGCAGCGGTGGTGGAAACGGAAGCGGCGGCGGCAACAGCGGGAACGGTGGCGGAAATAGCGGCGGCAACAGTGGAAACGGCAATAGCGGCGGCAACAACGGAAACAGCAATAGCGGCAGCAACAACGGCAAGAGCAATAACGGCGCGAGCAGCAGCGCGGCAGGCACCGCGGATGTCGATAGTCATGTGAACGCCGTTACCGGCGACAAGGTCGAGGCCACTAGCAGCAGCATCCAGGTCACGCACCGCAATGGAATGAAGGAGACGATCGAGAACGGCCGGTTCAGGATGGAAGACAAGTACGGACGCACCATCGTCGACCGCAGGGCTACCATGGCCGATCTCAATCGCCTGAAGAACTTGTGAGACAGAGTTTGTGGGAGTGAGGTTTTATCCGGATTAGATCTTAAGGGACCGAAGGTCAGCGCTGCAAAATCAGGTTGCCACCTTTTGCTTCGTCTCTGCGGTCCTGATCGTCTTGCGATGGAACTTGGCTACTCACCTTGCCCCCGCCTTCGTGCGGGGGTAATTTTTTTGCGCCGGGAAAGCCTGTCCGTTGCGACATTGGTCAGCTATGGCGCCCGAAATGGTCCGACGGGTGGGGGCAAGGGTCGTGGGCCGCTTTCGTCGCCCCGCCGGAATGTGAATTCTCGCCGGATCAACACACCGGTTCCGCCTCGTCTGTGCCGTGAGCGGAGCTTCCGCCATGCCGAAGTGGGACCGGAACGAAGAGAAGATATGCGAAACCGCCCCTTCAGCAGGCTCGCCTGGCTCGCGCTGCGTGTGTTTAGCGCGCTGGCGCTGATCTTTGCGCCCTGGCACATCACCTTTGACGGCGCGCCGAGGATTGCCGCAGCCACCGCCGCCGGCAACGGCAATGGCGGTAACGGGGGGAACGGCGGTGGTGGAGGCGGCGGCAGCGGTAATTCGGGATCGGCCGGCGGCTCGAATTCCGGCAATAGTGGCAACAACGGCAACAGCAATGGCCAGGGCGACAACGGCAATAGCAACGCCGGCGCGAGCAATCCCAATGCCGGGCCGGGCAACAACAGCGGCAAGGGCAACACCAATCCCGGCGGCAAGAATAGCTACACCAATGCCGCAACCGGCGACACGCTTTCGATCGACGGCGATAAGGTCACCGTCATTCATCGCAACGGTATGAAGGAGCAGGTCCAGAACGGCCGTTTCGAGATGACGGATGCGCAAGGCCGCACCATCATCGAACGGCAAGCGACGGAGGAGGACCTGTCGCGCCTGCTGAACTTGTGAGCGTTGAGAATTGAAGAACTGGGGAATTGAAGAACTGAAGAGCCCTCTCTTCTTCAATTCCTCAATTCTTCAATTCTTCAATTCCCCAGTGCCTTAGTGCCTTTCCCTCGCCTCATGCATCAGCAGCGCCGCCTCGGTGCGGTTGCGCACGTTGAGCTTGGCGAGCACCCTGGTCATGTGATGCTTGACCGTCTTCTCCTGCAGCGACAGCCGGGCGGCCACCTCCTTGTTGCTCAATCCTTCGGCGACCAGTTTCAGGATCTCGGCCTCGCGGCCGGTGAGCTGACTGAGCGGATCGGGCTTGCTGCCGGTGGGCTGCAAAAGGTCGGAGAGCAGCCTGGCCGAAAGGCTCGGCGATACGTAGCTCTGGCCGTTGGCGACATCGCGCAGGATCTCGGCCAGCGCCTTGGAGCCCACGCCTTTCAGTACATAGCCGCGCGCGCCGGCCTTCAGCGCCTGGGCGACATCGGCATTGGTCTCCGATACCGTGAGCATGACGATCTTCTGTTCGGGCATCGCTGAAAGGATACTGGCGAGCGCGTTGAGACCGCCGCCCGGCATGCTGATGTCGAGCAGGAGAATATCGGGCGCGCTGGCGCGCGCCAGCCTTTCGGCGTCCTCGGCGCTGGCGCCTTCGCCGACAAGCTCGAAGCCGCCGATTTCGCCGAGGCTGCGCGCCACGCCCTCGCGAAACAGGGGGTGGTCGTCCACTATTGCGATGCGGATGGATGTGCTCACGGTTGCTCCTCGACAGACAAGGCAATCACCAGTCTTGTTCCTTCCGGGCCGGACAGCGTCTCGAACTGCCCGCCTATGCTTTCGATGCGTTCCCTGAGGCCCGCAAGCCCAAGGCCCTCGCTTCGGGCCGGGTCGAAGCCGGGACCCGAATCCATCACCTCGACCAAAAGCTTGCCGCCTTTCGTCGTGGCTCTGACCTGCTGGCCCTTGCCCTTGCCATGCCGGAAGGCGTTGTTCAGGCCTTCCTGCACGAAGCGATAGACGCTTATCTTTTCCGAGGTGCCGAGTTCCGGCAAGCGCTCAGGCAGGGTTAGCAACACCTTGGTGCTGGTGCGGCGCTCATGCTCGGCTACCGCCAGCCGCAAAATGTCTGCGATGGCCTGCGCCTCGATCTGCGGCAGCACCAGCCCGTTGCAGATGCCGCGTATCTCGCGCATCGCTTCGCCGAGCGTCTTGTGTATGCCGGCGATCTCGGCTTCGCGCAGCTGGCTGGACGTGGCCGGGTCGACCAGCGCCGGGCTGTCCATCCTCAGCGCGGCAAGCGCCACCAGTTGCGCCGGTCCGTCATGCAGGTCGGCGCCGATGCGCCTCAGATACCGCTCGTTGATCGCTGTGGCGCGGCGCGAGGCGCGTTGAACGCGCTGGCGCAGCGACGAGTTCTGCGCCAGGGCCGTCTGCAATTCGGAAACCTTGGCCTCGAGCGCAGCCTGCTGCGTGACGATGGTGCGGCTGCCGCGGAAAACGATGCCGGAGAGCAGGGCAAGCGCCGCGGCGGTGGCGGCCGCCACCACCAGCCATGTCCACAGCAGAGCTGAGTGGAGCGATTCCTCGAAGTCGCCGGATAATTCGTAGAATTCGCTGACCGCCACGACCTCGCCGGACCACGGCTCGCGCACCGGGTTGTAGATTTCGAGGAGCGGAACGCCCATCGACCGCTCCTTGTCGTCTTCCTCGTCCTCGAGCCTGTTGTATTTGACCATGACGTTGCCGGCGAAAGCGGCGATGAGGTTGGCGTTGGGCCTGATCTGCTTGCCGATCAGGCTGGCATCCTTGGAGTAGAGGATCGTTCCGTCGCGCCGCCACAGCTTGAACGAGACCAGCCTTTTCCCGAGCGCGCCCTGGCCCAGCGTCTCGTCCAGCGCGCGCTTGACGGTGTCGTCGAGTTCCTGGCTCTTGCGCATATCGGGCAGCAAGGGTGCGATCACGCTGTCGACATAGAGCGCGGTGGTGGCGGCGGAATTGTGCAGGACCCCGTCACGGATCTGCGATGTCACCCACAGCCCGACCACGAGCATCACCGCCAGAAGGCCGATACCGCCCGCGATCACGAACTGCCAGGCCAGAGAGAGCCCGCTCCAGATTCGTGCAGGTCGTGTTAAATACCTCCCAACCATCGGCACCATTCACCCACCCGTCCGCGACAGTATAGGTGAGGGGAGGCAATTGCGACACCGACCTTGGTCCGTGCCCGTGAGGAAGGTTAATGGCAGAGCAGGTTTGGGCGCACGCCGACGGGCGGGCTTTGATTCGCAAGCAAGGAGGCTGCTTGCTCCGCCGGGCGGCAAAGCCAGCGACACTCCTGTTGACGGAGGAGACGCGGGCCGGCTGCCACCTGAAATTACGGGTTCTTTTGCAATGCCGACACAACCACCAATCAAGCCCCGGCTCCGGACCAACGGCATATGCCCCGCGGGATATAGCGCCACACCGCTGATGCCTTGGCCTGGCGCGGTCTCTTCATCGATCGTTGTGGATGTAGACATATAGCGGCGACCTCTCGCGGGCGGCCCGGCTTGCAACCCGTCCATATCGGCGGGCGGGCCGCTCTTTCCCGACATGAACTGCGGACGTCGCGGCAAAAATTTGCCCCCAAAAGAAGTCAGGATCAAGCTGTTGATGGGTCGAACAACCGCCGCATATACAATGGGCTTCATCACGCTGTTGGCAACGCAGTATGGACGTCGGCAAAAAAAAGCAAAAAACAAACCAGCGGTTGTCGATTTTTGAGCTCGAGGCACTGCGGGAAGCTTTCAGGCAGTCCGTTCGCGAGAATGACGTCGCGGAAGCGGAATGGGCGCAACACGCCGAGCTTTTCGTCAAAAGAGCGCTCCAAGAAGACGGCCGTCTTACACGAGTTTGAGCGCTCGGGCGCCTGAAGCAATTCCAGGAAGGTCTGAGCGGTTTTCAGCCTTGGAATTGCGGCACCGCGGCTTCCAACCGGTCGGACCATTGCGCCGGCGCGTAGGACCTCAGCAACAATTGCGGGCGCAGCGGGAAACCGACACTCTATCCCTGCGCCGGCTCCCCCCAAGGAAACCCAAAGGTCGGCGCTTCAGCCCGGCTTGCCAGTCAAAGAGCCGTACTCTTTTACCGCCAAGGCAAGCCGGGCTACCCCAACCGCCGGTCCGGCACTTTCCGCTCGTTTGTCGCATCGGTAGCAGCGTTGCGCGGTGCCGCCAGCCTGGCCCCACGGGTCATTGCAATGCGCAGAGGGTCATCCGCTTTCGCGGAACGAAAAGGGGAGTCGGCGCGTTTTCCGCCGCGATGTCGAGGACTCCTCACCATCACAAGGCCGAAAGCCCTTTTCAGGCTTCCGAGGCGGAGCGCCTGGCGCGTGCGCAAAAGAATGCCAGGCTGAAGGATCTTCGCACCCACGCTTCATGGCTCGTGCTCGATCCGCAGGCTCACTTCCAGGAGGTGATCGACTGTTCGGCATTGCTCGGCGACCTGCCGATCCGAAAGGTCGCCGGCGACGGTTAGGAATTCCGTGCCTTTCAGGCTTCAGGCGGGCTGTAGCCGGGCGGCGTCCTGTCGGGATATCTCGACCAGTCGCGCGATCGCCAATGGCGCCATCAGCGCAAAGAACGCCGTGACATCGAGGAGGATCGACCGCGCCAGATCGAACCCGCTGTGGTCGTAGCAAACTGCGAATTGCATCACGCCTGACCCTTTTTGACCCTGCACACTGCGCATGAGGTTTCGCGCGCGCCAAAAGCATGACCCTGATTTACAACAAATACAAGATGTCGCTAATCTAAAGATGGCCGCGCCAGGCCAATGCAATCGACCCGTCTGGTCGGGCCCCGAAGCATTCAGGCTGGCTTTGGCCAGAACAGCCAAGTGAGCGCCAGCGCCGCCAGCACCCAGAGCGCGATCATGAAGGCGAGCCCGGCCTTGCTCACCGGCTTCTCGCGTCTCACCGCTTCTTCGCGGAATTCCTGCATCAGATCGGCCGGGACCAGCTTGACCGCGAGCATGATGCCGACAGGCACGATCACCAAGTCGTCCAGGTAGCCGATGATGGGGATGAAGTCCGGGATAAGGTCGACGGGGCTCAGCGCATAGGCCGCAACCGCACCCGCTGTGGCTTTTGCATACCAGGGGACACGCGGATCGCGGGCCGCAATCCACAGCGCCATCACATCGCGCTTGATCCCTCGCGCCCATTGCTTTGCCGAGTCGAAAGCCGACATGCGCCTATTCTATAGCTGTGCGGGTCTTGAGGCCATTCAGCGATGGCCGGCTCGGCCCCTCAGGCGCAATCCTTCAGTTCGACAACCTCGACGCCGAGGCGGAAGGCCTGGCCATCGGCATAGGAGCGCGCATATTGCTCGGCTTCGAATGGAAAGATGAGCGTTGTGCCGTAGGCGGTGACGCGCACCGTCCACTTCTGGCCCCTGACGAGTTCAACGCCGTGAAGCTTCGCCGTAACCATCTCACCCTCCTCAGATCCGGCACTTCAGCGACATCGGCATAACGTCGCGAAAGTCATTTGAATACAAATAATCCGACTCAATCGTGTCGTTACAGTGTCGCTTCCGACATTGGGTCGTTTGCGTCCGTGAAATGGTTCACCGACAGCAGCGCTTTTTTTGCCGGCGGGCCGTGACTGGGCGGCAAGGCCCTGCTCGGAACCGCGAGGGCCCCAGGCGGATTAGAGTCCTGGTTCACAAGGAGACCGCCATGATCCGCAAGCTGAAATCCGGTGAATACCGGCTCTATTCGCGCAAAGTCGATCCCAGAACCGGCAAGCGCCGCAACCTGGGCACCTTCAAGTCCCGCGAAGCGGCAGAAAAGCACGAACGCGAGGTGCAGTATTTCAAGCGTCACTAAGGCAGTCCACCGCTTCACGGCGAGGAGGATCGCGCCTCTGCTACCGGTTTACCCGTGTGGTCTCGGCGGGGTGCGCGGGCGAGGGTGGCCGGGCACGTTCGAGCCGATATGGTCGAGGTCGCAACGCCTCGTCACCATTTCGACCGAGTTGGTGTCGACCGTCACGCGTCCCAGAACCTGCACGGTCGTGCGTCCGAGATCCTCGTCGACATGCACGACGTCGCCTTCGAGTCTGAGCTTGTCGCCTGGCTTGGCATTGGGCTCGGCCATCGAATAATTATGACCATCGCCGTCGAGCTTCAGCATCACGCGGTCCTTGATGCGCTCGATCACGGTGGCGATGACAGCCACCCGGTCGCCTATCTCCACTGCGGGCCGTGTCATTGCGGCCTCCTTTCGCGCGGTCTCTGGCCGCCGGAGCCGCCTGGCCCCACGATAGGTGGCGGCAGCCGCTAAAATAAACGGCAAACCAAGCATTTGGTTGCCCCGGGGGGCTGCCGCTCGCCGCAGCCGGTTGATCACATGAAATCGGGATTTCGCGGCAGAGACTGCCCCGCGGGCCGAGGACCTGCTGCGTCGGCGAGCATCTGCCAGCGGGCACGCTCGGCCGGGCGGCGAGTCCAGCCCTGCCGCGGGCTAGCCTCGAGAGTTCGAGGCGTATTGTCTGTTGGAAATATCCTACCCAGGGGGATAGGATGTTTGCCATGACGATACACAGCTCCCATCCCGATATCATCGCCCGACTCAAGCGAGCGCATGGCCATCTCGCTGCCGTGCTCACCATGTTCGAGCAGGGCCGGTCCTGCCTTGATCTCGCGCAACAGCTCCATGCCGTCGAAAGCGCGGTCGGCAATGCCAAGCGCGAGCTGATCCACGACCATATGGAGCATTGCCTTGTCGAAGGCGGCGAACCGACCAGGGACACGCTCAAAGAGCTGAAGCAGCTCACCAAATATCTGTGAGGCGGCGATGTGGGAAAAAGCGCTCGACTGGTTCGGCTTCGGTGCGCACGGACATCATGGCGGCCACGGCCACGACCATCATGGGCCGCATGGCCATACTCATGGCGTGATCGACGCGACTATCGCCACCACAGACCGCGGCATCTGGGCGATCAAGTGGTCGTTCGTGATTCTCGCGGTCACGGCCGCGCTGCAGATCGTCGTCGTGATGCTCTCGGGCAGCGTGGCCCTGCTTGCCGACACCATTCACAACGTCGCCGACGCGACCACCGCCATCCCGCTTTGGATCGCTTTTGTGCTCGTGCGCCGCAAACCGACCAGGACCTTCACCTACGGCCTCGGCCGGGTCGAGGATCTCGCTGGCATCATCATCGTGCTCATCATCCTGGCCAGCGCGCTGGTGGCCGGATACGAGGCGATCAATCGCCTGTTCAGCCCGCAGCCGGTGCATTTCCTTGGCTGGTTGGCCGTCGCCGGCATCATCGGTTTCCTCGGCAATGAAGCGGTGGCGGTTTTTCGCATCCGCGTCGGTCGCCAGATCAACAGCGCGGCGCTGGTTGCCGACGGCTATCACGCCCGCACCGACGGCCTCACCAGTCTTGCCGTCGTTGCCGGCGCGGCCGGCGTCTGGCTCGGTCTTCCGCTCGCCGATCCAATCATCGGCCTGCTCATCACCGTCGCCATCTTCGGTATCGTCTGGCAATCGGCGCGCTCGGTGCTGACCCGCATGCTGGACGGCGTCGAGCCCGGCCTCGTTGACCAGATTCACCATGCTGCCGACCATGTCGCCGGGATCGAGAAGGTAGCCGACGTCAAGGCCCGTTGGCTCGGCCACAAGCTGCATGTCGATGTTACGATCGCCGTCAATGACGGCCTGCTGCTTGCCGCCGCGAACAACATCGCCGCATCGCTCAAGGCCGAGCTCTTCGCGCACATCCCGGCGCTCGACGTCGCCACGGTGCACTTTGCCGAGTTGGAGACGGAGGCCGGCCACCATCATGCGCCGGATCCGTTCCTTGTCGACGGCAAGCTAGCCAGCGGGCTGCTCGAAATCGTCGACACGCCGCAGGGCGAGCGCATGCGGCTGCGCCTGTCGCGTCACGCCGAGGGCCTGCGGGCGAACGTCGCTATTGAAAGGGCGGACGGTGCGGTCGAAAGCCTGCCGCTGTCTCCGGTCGGCGGCGACCATCATTATCTGCAGAGCCTGGTCGCGCCGACCGAACCGCATGAATTCAGCGCCAGGCTGCAACTGGCGGCCGGTCCCGACACCGAGGATTTGCCCTTCGCCATGGCCGAACCGCAAGGTCACCATCACGAGCGCGCGCATGGATGATAGGGTGACGGCGCAGGCTTCGGAAAGGGCATGGCTGGTGGTGGGGATTCGATAAGCCGGATAAGAGACGATCATTGCCCGAGCTCAACGCGATCGGCCAGGCGACGCCGAAGGGAAAGCGGATGGCTGCTATTGTACTCTTTCACTCGGCGCTGGGCCTTCGGGCGGTGGAGCATCAAGCTGCTGAGCGCATGCGAAACACGGGGTACGATGTTGTGACGCCGGACCTCTACGCAGGGCTGACTGCGACATCGGTCGACGACGGGCTTGACTTGATGAGCCATGTTGGGTGGGAAACCATCTGCGACCGCGCCAGGGTGGCGCTCCTCCAGACTTCTCCAGACGCGGTGCTCGCTGGCCATTCCATGGGAGCTGGCGTGATCAGTGCCGTTTGGTCAGAACGAGTCGCTGCCGCCGGCATTGTGCTGCTGCATGGCCTTGCTGATATTCCCAGCAATGTTCGCCGACACGTCCCGGTCGCGGTCCACGTCGCCGACCCAGATGCATTTGCTCAGCCAGAACAAGTTGCCGACTGGTCGGCGTCGGCGAAGCGCTGCCACGTCAGGGCAGAAATTTTCACCTATCCGGGGATCGGCCATTTCTACACCGATCAAGCGCTGCCGGATTACGATGCGTCCGCAGCCGAGCTGACATGGTTGCGCGTTCAGGCTTTCCTGAAAACGATCGCACGCAAGACCGGGAGCGGTTCGGTGATTCCGTGAAACGCTGAACCGTTCTAAGCAGCGCCGGCTCGCGGAGCGGGTGAACGGAAAATCGACCATGCGGCGGCGCCGAACGCCGCCACCATGGCGAGGATCACCGCAAGGCTCGGCAAGTGGAAGAAGATGTCGCGCCATCTGGGCTCGACGACCGCGCCGGTGCTGAAGGCCTCGCCGCTATACTGGCACAGGATCCACGACGCGCCGCTACGCACCATCTCGGCATCGATGTCCGAGATCAGCGCCTTCGCCTCGCGCCCGGCCGCGGGCATCATCGCCATATGGGCGAGCAGCGCCTTGGCGGTGGCGAGATAGGCGTGGCTGCATTCGTTGAACGGGCTTTCCTCGTCGCCGAGGCTGCCCGGCATCAGGCCCCAGAGGCAATAGGTGAATTGCAGATTGCCGTGATTGTAGAGGCGGCGGAAGGTCGGGTCGGTCGCGGTCTGGCGCTGGGCGAGGTCGAGGATCTCGCCGCGATAGCGCGCGATGACGGCCATCTGGCCGTGGGTCAGGCTGGGGATCTGGATGCCGGGAGGAGGCGGGGCCGAGGATCCGCCATGCGCTTGCGCGGATGTGGCGGCCAGAAATGCGAGCAGCGCCGCAACCGAGCAATTCCAGGAAAAGTGTGCGGCGGTTTTCCGTCCGGAATTGCGAGAAAACGAAAGGCCAAAGTGGCTCTGCGGTCGTACAGACCGTTGAGCCGCTTTGGCCGCCAGGGCGCAGAACCGTGGCGGCCAACGCATCGGATTTCAGGCGTAGCGGCGTGCCGGGCTGCGCTGGTCGCGCACCGCGACCACGCGTTCGGCAACCGCGCCGAAGCCGAGCCCGACGACGGTCCACAGCACCAGCTGGATGCCGAGCGAGGCGACGCGGAATTGCCACAGCACCGTCGCCGAGAAGTTCTCCGGCACCTCGTTGATGTCGGGCAGCGCCGCCTTCACCAAAGCGAAGACGACGAGGAAGGCGAGGCCCGCGACGATCGAGGCGTTCCAGGCGCCGAGCCGCTTCCACAGCCGCTGCGCCAGGCCGACCGCCGCCACCATCGCCGCGATCGAGACGACAATCATGATGAAGAACAACTCGGTGCGGTAGCCGATGGTCTCGGCGTTGCCGACCGCGGGCGGGTTGGCCGGATATTTGAGGCCGGGCACCACGATCACGGCCAGGAAGCCGAGCAACGCCAGCAGCGCCGAGGTGCCGCGCGGTCCGAGCGAGCCTAGCCGGCCATAGGCGTAGGCGAAGACCAGCGAGAACAGCCCGCCAAGCGCGGCGCCATAGATCAGCACGCCGGTCGCCAGGCCGATGCCGGCCTGCGTGGCGCGGCTGACCATCTCGGGCTCCGGCGCCTCGCCGGCGGCCTGGGCCTGCTGTTCCTCGAAGGCGATCGCCTTGTCGACCTGCGGCTCGCCATAGACGCGGGCGAAGGCGAACGCCAAAATCCCGGCGACCAGCCCGACAACCATGCCGCGCAGCAAAAGTTTTCCAACCATGTCACCAATCCCTCCAAGCAATTCCAGGAAAAGTGCGTAGCGGTTTTCCGTCCGGAATTGCGTTAAGCCAACCAAGCAATTCCAGGAAAAGTGCGCAGCGGTTTTCCGTCCGGAATTGCGTTGGATCAGAATCGAAAGCGGGTTCAGCGATGCCGAACCGCTTTAGTGGCAGGGGAAGCCGAGCAGGTGGCGGCCGTCATGCACGAATTCGTGCACATAGGTGCCGCGGATCAGCGAGGTGGCGCCTTCTTCCGCGCCGACGAAATAGATCGCCAGCATCAAAAGCAGCCCGCCGAGGATGGCCCAGGGCAGAAGCTCGCGGACCGGAATCGCAACCGGGCCGTAGCTGGGGGCGAAGGTGGTGTCGGACATATTGACCTCCCTTGGGATACTGCGTCCCGTTGATCGAGTGCTGCGGAATAAGGCCTGACTTTCGGCTGGTGCCGATCACAGTGGCGCGACCGTGCCGGACTCGCACCGGCTTCCAATCCCGTATAGCATTAAGACACTTGTCAGTACTTCGTTCGCCTGTCAACGACATGTAATGGCGGCACGGCTTCGTGAGGCCTGTTTTTCGCTGTGCCACGGAGTTTTTCATGCTTGTCCGCCTGACGATGATCGCAAGCGGAGCGACGCCCGGGATGCGCAAGGGCCGCTTTCCGAATGATGAGCCGCCGGAGCCGCGCGCCCTCGATCGCGCCGGCGCGCTGGCCGCTTCGCTGCGTCGCGCCGACCGTATCTGGACAAGCCCGGCGCTGGCCGCGCGGCGGACGGCGGAGGCGCTCGGCCTTGACGCGACGGTCGAGCCGCTGCTTGCCGAGCAGGATTTCGCGCGCTGGGCCGGCAAAGGTTTCGAAGAGGTGCAGGCCGAGGATCCCGAAGGTATGGCGGCCTGGTTCGCCGGTACAGACGCGGCGCCCCATGGCGGTGAATCGCTCGCCGACGTCGCCCGGCGGGGTGCTGCGCTGATGGAGCGGCTGGCCGGCGAAAGCGGTCACACCGTCGCGGTGACGCATGCCATGCCGATCCGCGCCGCCATGGCGCATGTGCTCGGCGCGCCGCTTTCCTCGGTCTGGAAGATCGACATCGAGCCGCTGTCGCTCACCGAGTTCCGCAGCGACGGCCGCCGCTGGGTGCTGCGCGCGAGCGGCGTGGTCGCCGGCCGAACAGTCGGGGACTATTAGCCCCCGCGCGCGAACGGCACGATACGCAGCCAGCAGACGGTCAGGGAAACGGTCGACGCGACGGTGAGGCGGCGCCGATCCGGAGGCTAAAAGTCCGGTTTAACATCGGGTAATTTTATATCGGACTGATAGAACCAGCGTCTCGTCCACTCAAAGGGCCCCTCACAAATTGCCTTTAGCGGTCTATAATTCGGTGATTCAACCCAAATGTTACAGCGATACCACTGCCCGTCGCTTTTGAGCGTCTTGTCAAATTGAAAAACAATTGTCTGGACTCTGCCTGTCGTGGCGTTGTAGAGGCGATGACAATTACTGTTAATCAGTGACCCATCTTCGTTTTTCGGCACGGCTTGCTTCGGGGGGATCCTCTTTGCGATCCACCGTCCGTAGGGTTTGTCTCGTGAATACTCCATGTCGGCGGTGTAGATCAGTTCCCGATGAACAAACTGGGCATGGTCACCAAATCTATGGAACCGGGATGTCATCTGAATAAGCGGAAGCTTAATGATCCGCTCATTCGCTTCCTGGAGGGGCGTGCATTCAGCATTCTGTTCTTCTGGACGTAAATTAGACCCTTGGGAGGCCACACATGTCACGGGAGGGCAGATCAGGCAGGCGGAAAGAACGGCAACACCAAAGATTCTGCTCATCACGTTCTACCGGTAGAGGTGTGGGTATCTGGCCTTCTCAGCCTGGCAATTGCTCCCTCTCTGAGCCGCTATAGCAAATGCTCTTTCATAGGTACGTATAGCCTTCTTGAACTTAGAGGACTTGGGCGTCAGGTGTTTGTCTATCCCATCGTACAAGAGGACAGGAACAGCTATCATAGCTTTTCCATCTTCATTTAGCCTCAGCGCCGGGCATTTTTTCATTACACCGACGAGGTTGCCGGCGATTGTAGCGGCCAAATTTAACTTGGTGTCGGGCAGTCCTGCCAGATACTCGATATTTGAGTTCGCGGCCCAAGCAGCCGAACACGCGAACGAAATTTCTACGAATGTCGCGAAAGCGAACCTAAGTTTCATTATCTCCACCCCCAGCTTTAATGAGCGAAGCACGTTTGAGCTCGTATTATTAGCCGAAGACAAGCCATCGGGTTCCATATCCACAAGCGGGTTAGATTTTCGCGTCGCGCCCCCGATCATTGCCCCAATCGATAGATTGGAGCAGCTATGCTGCGCTGGTGCGCTCGTTCAACTCCGTCATGGTAACAACGAGCGCATCCAACAAGGCAACCGACGCTGCTTCGGGAAAGCTACAACAGCCGTCAGGCCCGACTGGCCTGGTCGTTTCAGCAATCGCTAACGGAACGGAAACGCCTCGCTGCTATCGTGCTGCCCCATGGCAAGGAGGACCTTGCCTGAGGAGCCCGCCGGATATGGCCAATTTTCCCGAGATCGAACGCCGTCTTCATGCGCGCGAATTCGTGCTCAAGGAAGCCACGATCATCGCCGCCGGCGTCAGGATCGGCTGCTCGGTCAGAAATCAGCACGAGCAGGGCGCGGAATTGCGCGTCGGTGCCAATGTGGAGATTCCGGACCGCTTTCTGCTCGAGGTCCCGGCCGACGATACGGCCTATCGCGCTTTGGTGCGGTGGCGGCGCAACGACCGCGTCGGCGTGGCGCTCTACAGCAACGCGCCGAAGGACTGATGCTCAAAGGTAGCGGCGCACGCTCGCCCTGTAGGCGCGGTAGGGTTCGCCGAACTTGCGTTCCAGATAGGCCTCCTCACGCAGCACCACGCCGTAATGCAGGATGGGCAAGCTCGCGATGGTCGCGATGACGGCCCACCAGCTGTCAAAGAGCAGCCCGATTCCGAGAAGTAGTCCCATCAAGCCGACATAGAGCGGGTTGCGGGTGAAGCCGAACGGGCCGCCGGTGATGATCGCGGTGGTCGGCAGCGTCGGGTTCACATTGGTGCCGCCGCGCAACATGGTCGAGCGTCCCCAAGCGATGATCGCAACCGCCAGTACTGCCAGCACTACGCCGAGCACGATGGTCAGCGGGCGGCCGCCGATCGCCAGCGGCCAGACATAGCGCAGCGCCAGCATCGCGATCAGCGCCACGAGAAAGAGCAGCGGCGGAAACACCGCCACGCCCGGATTGTCCGCTTTGTCATCCATAGCCATTTTCATCGACCGGGCGCCATTGCCGCCACTATGCACGGACGCGCATCGTCCAGCAATTCGTGACTTGATCCTGCCTAGGCGATGTGCAGCCCGGCATATCGGGAACACAACCGTGGCGCGCGCGTTCACTATCGCCGATCGACAGGGATTGCGCGGATGAGCAAGACAGCCGTTTGGGTGGCGCTGATCGCCATCGTTCTCGTGGGCCTCTATTTGTTGCAGGCCAATGGCATGATCCGGTTCTGATCAGGGCGGCGCGTCACCATTAGCGGGCTCAACAGCAGCGACTCCCTCCGCACCCGCTCGCTGCCTTCTGTTCTTCCAGCCAGCGGTCGCGCGGCTTGCAGCTTGACGGCCGTGGCGACAGCTCGACCTCAACCGTCCCGCCAACAAGGCTCGGCTGGGCTGCCCGGTGCAATTCCATCGGGCGAACGCCGTCGCTGACCTCGAAGGTCAGCTTCGCCGCCTGATCGAGAGAGACATGGTCCGAAACCTTGCGGATGATCGCGGCGAATTTGCCGGCTGGCATATGGACCGGTCCGCCTTCGTCCACGTCCCACAGCTGGACGAATATCTCCGACCATGATTCCGGATTTGCTTCGCAATCCAGCGCCGCGAACTGTCCAGCCTTCACCTCGGTGACATGGTAGCCAGGCTTTACCGGCCGCCCGCCGTAGCGGAAAACCAACGGCTTGTCCTTGTAATCGGCCAGCGCCGCCAGCAGATCGCCGATGGTCAGGTCGGAGGGGTCTATAGGAGCGATGTTTTTCCGATTGTCAGAAGAGAGCATGTCGGCTATTCCTCATTTCAATATTTCAAGGATTATTGAAACGTGGATGAACGTCAAGCCCTGACCGCCTTTGGCGCGCTGTCGCAGGAAACACGGCTGCGCCTGCTGCGGCTGCTGGTCGTTGCCGGCCCGGAAGGCATTGCCGCCGGCTCGCTCGCCGAGCAGGTCGAGGTCTCGCCGTCCAATGTCAGCTTCCACCTCAAGGAACTTGAGCGCGCCGGTCTCGTGACCGCGCGGCGTGATGCCCGCTCGATCGTCTACAGCGCCGAGTTCGACGCGCTGTCCGGATTGATCCGCTTCCTGATGGAGGACTGCTGCTCGGGCCGGCCGGAAATCTGCGCGCCGGCGCTTGCGGCATCTTGCTGCCAGCCGGGCGAGGAGAGCCGGCAATGACCGTCACGCCCGCTACCCAACTCCCCATTGTCCAATCCAGGGTCGACCGATGAACACTTTCGATCTGCCGCGCCGGTTCGCGGCTGAAGCCCTCGGCACCGGTCTGCTGGTGGCGACCGTCGTTGGCTCCGGCATCATGGCCGAGACGCTGACGCATGACACCGCGCTGGCGCTGCTTGGCAACACGCTAGCAACCGGCGCCATGCTGGTGGTGTTGGTCACCGTGCTCGGGCCGATCTCCGGCGCGCATCTCAATCCGGCCGTTTCGCTGGTGTTTTGTCTCAACCGGTCGCTGCCTGCTCGCGATCTCCCTGCCTATCTGTTCGCGCAGGTCGTCGGCGGAATTGCCGGCACGATCGCCGCGCATCTCATGTTCGCTTTGCCGGTACTGGAGGTCGCGACGAAACTGCGTGCCGGGCCGGCGCAATGGTTCTCGGAAGTGGTCGCGACATTCGGCCTTGTCGCCGTCATTCTCGCTGGCCTCCGCTTCGAGCGGCGGGCCGTGCCGTGGCTGGTCGGGCTCTATATCACAGCGGCCTATTGGTTCACGGCATCCACTTCCTTCGCTAATCCTGCCGTCGCCGTGGCGCGCTCACTCACCAACACTTTTTCCGGCATCAGGCCGCTCGATCTGCCCGGCTTCGTCGTCGCCGAATTGCTCGGTGCCCTGATCGCGCTCGCGTTGATGGGCTGGCTGCTGCGGCCCGCGGCCACTCCACAACCCTTGAAAGCAGAGCCATGACGGTCACGATCTATCACAACCCCGACTGCGGCACCTCCCGCAACACGCTCGCCATGATCCGCGCCAGCGGCGAAGACCCTGTCGTGATCGAATACCTCAAGACGCCGCCGGGCCGCGAAAGGCTGCTCGAACTGATCGCCGCGATGGGGATTTCTGCGCGCGAGTTGTTGCGGGAGAAGGGCACGCCTTACGCCGAACTCGGCCTCGCCGATCCAAAATGGAGCGACGATGAGCTGATCGATTTCATGCTCGCCCATCCGATCCTCATCAACCGGCCGATCGTCGAGACGCCGAAAGGGACAAAACTGTGCCGGCCGTCGGAAGCTGTGCTGCCGCTGCTCGACAATCCGGTGCGGGAGTTCGTCAAGGAGGATGGCGAGAAGGTCGCCTATCCGCCAGGGCAAGCCTGATTGGAAGCCACCGCGCCCATCGCACACAACCGCCGCGTCCTCGTTACGGCTCTTGGCATCACGCAGATTCTCGCCTGGGGATCATCCTACTACCTGCCCGCGGTGCTTGCCGCGCCGATTGCTAGAGATACCGGTTGGTCGTTCGCCTCGGTCGTTGCCGGGCTATCCTGCGGGCTCCTGCTTGCCGGGCTGGTGTCCCCCGTCACCGGGCGGCTGATCCAGCGCCACGGTGGGCGGCCGGTGCTTGCCGCCAGCTCGTTGCTGCTGGCTGCTGCGCATTCGCTGTTGGCGACGGCGACCGACTATCCTCTTTATCTGGCTGCATGGCTGCTCATGGGCTTGGGCATGTCGAGCGGCCTCTACGATGCCGGCTTCGCCACACTCGGCCGCCTCTATGGACAGAGCGCGCGCGGCGCCATCACCAACCTGACGTTTTTCGGCGGCTTTGCCAGCACCATTTGCTGGCCGATCAGCGCCTTCCTTGTCGAGCATGGCGGCTGGCGCACCGCCTGCCTTGCCTATGCCGCGATCCATTTGGCAATCTGCTTGCCGCTCCATCTGTGGATAATACCGTCGCCTCCGGCCGCCGCGCCTGTGCCGGTCAAAGACAGGTCGAAAGAGGCATCGGCCACCGGCAGAGCGCGGGCGCGCTTCATTCTGCTGGCCTCCATTCAGACCTTGGCCGCACTGGTCGCGTCCATGCTCTCCGTCCATCTGCTGACGCTGCTGCAATTGCGCGGCGCGAGCCTGGCAGCCGCCGTCGGACTTGGCGCGCTGGTCGGCCCTTCACAAGTCGGCGCTAGGGTGGCGGAGCTGCTGATCGGCCGCAACCGGCACCATCCGATCTGGACGATGCTGACATCCGTAACGCTGCTTGCCGCCGGAATCTGGCTGCTGCTGACGAGCCAGACTTTTGTTGCTCTCGCCTTGATCCTTTATGGCGCGGGTAACGGCATCCATACGATCGCGCGCGGCGCGCTGCCGCTGGTGCTGTTCGACCCGCAGCAATACGCGGTGCTGATGGGCAAGCTCGCGACGCCCAGCCTCATCGTCCAGGCGGCGGCTCCGTCCGTTGGAGCGGTGCTTCTTGGCACGGGCGGCGCCAATCTTGTCCTGGCCACGCTGGCGCTCGCGGCAACGCTCAACGCGGGGCTGTGTATTTGCCTGCTTGCGAGCATGCGCCGCTGATCCTTGAAGCGGTTCATCGACCCCACGAAATCGCCGACCTGTCCCGGGCTTTCTCGCCGCTCCAGAGGGAACCCGCTACACATTTTTGACGCGACGGCAATTCGCGTGACGCTCGTCAGGCGACAAACGAATACCGCGCCGCGCAAAAAAACCCGACCCGGCAATTGCCGGGCCGGATTCTCTGGATTGATTCACAGTCGCGAAGCGTCCCTGTTCAGTCGCGATGCCCCGGCATTGCTTTCAGCTGGTCCTTCGTCCAACTCGTGACGGCATGCACGTCGCCGTCCTCGTCGCGCATGAAATCGAGCTGGCTGGCAGTGACAGCCACCGGCTTGGCGCCGATGCCGAGAAAGCCGCCGACATCGATGACGACCTGGCTGCCGTGCAGGTGGTCGACCGAGCCGATCTTCTCGTCATCCGGGCCGTAGATGGTGGCGCCTTCGAGGATGTCGGGCGTCAGCTCGGCACTGGTCAGTCTTACGTGGCTGGTGTGGTCCATGGCGCATCTCCTGTGGTTGTACAGGGATGAACCTCTGATCGGGGCGAGGGTTCCGCCGACGGAGCGAAAAGCGAGCGCTGCTCAGCGAAGCGCTGCCCAGCCCGTCACGAGGACGAGGACAAGCGTGACCAGCGCTCCGGAGACATAAAGGATCGTCCTGACGCTGCCGCCCTTGGCGGCGTTGCCGCCGCGCAGGTAGATGATCATGTGGACGAAACGTATCGCCAAGTGAACCCAGACGAGCACGGCGAGCGTCACCGGCTCGACGCCAACCATCATCGCCAGCAACACGGGCACGACGAAGGGCCCGAGCGCCTCGACCGAGTTCATGTGGACGCGATCGATGCGGTAAAGACAGTTGTCGTCGTCCGCCGGGATCACCGGCCCTGAAAGCTTGCCTGCAAAACCCTTGGACGAGCCTGAGTAGATCGCCAGCGCGACCGAGAGGAGGCAGAGCGCAAGCACGCCGAGGGTGCTCAACCAATAGGCTTCCATTGCTTCCAGTGCTCCTCCGATCGCCACCGTGGGGGCCATGCCCCAAGGAGGTGCTGTCAGGCTGCCCGGGAAAAAAGCGCCTGGAACCGCTGCAGGTAGAGCGGCCAACCCTGATCGCCGTCGACCCCGCTGCGTACGCCTTCCCAGCCTTGGCCATGCCGTTCGATATGGCGGTGCTCGATCTCGACCCGGGTCCGGTTTTCCGCCTCGGCCGTGAAGCGGACCTCCCACTCGCTCGTCCTGGCGAGGTCGGTTTCGATCTGCCAGCGCGGGCTGATGTCCCAGCTCAGAAGCAGCCGGTCGGGCGGATCGTAGGCCAGCACGCGGGCGAAGCGGCACTCTGAGCCGTCGACCCCGCGGTCGTAGACGTGGCCGCCGACGCGCGGCTCGAAGATCGTTTCCGCGATCGGCACGGCAAGCAGATTGTGCTCGCGCGGCTTGAAGCTGCCGAAATCCTCGGTGAACACCTTGAAGGCGCGCGCGATCGGCGCCTCGACGACGACGGAATGCCTTACGGGAGCAGGTGCCGGTTGCTTGATCATGTCTCGTCCTTTGTCGGTCGCTCGACGGCCAGCTTGTAGGCCGCGAGCGTCTTCACCCAGAACTGGTCGATCTCCGCGCGAAACGCCGCGAGCCCATCCGGATCGATCCGGTAAATGCGCTCCTTGCCGGAGCGCGTATCAGCCACCAGCCCAGCATCCTTGAGCACCTTCAGATGCTGCGAGACGGCCGGCCGCGTCACGGGCAGCGCATTGGCGAGCCCGCTGACCGAACTGGGTCGGTCGACCAGCAGTTCGAAGATCGTGCGTCGTGTCGGATCGCCGAGCGCAGTCCAGTATTTCGCGTTAGTAGCCACTAACGCGAAATTAGGGCGAGGCGCTTGCCCTGTCAACCCGGGTGGAGAGTGCCACCTGTGGCCGGTCCGATTGGCTGGCCAACCGCCTCTTGGTGCAAGATTTTCCGTTCATTTCCGTGAATCAGCGCAACGCCGGGATTGGTGGAGGCCGCCCCAACCTCGTCATTCTATGGCGGAGCAAGGAGCGAAGCGACGCGGCGCAGACCATAGAAACCCATTCCGTGACTTGGAAGCGACGCCACGGTGCAGAATTTTGCTCTGTTGCATTCCTGGGTGAAGGCAACGGCTGGATTCCAGGGTCTTCGCGACGGAGCTTCGCTCCTGCTCTGCCCTGAAAACGATCGCGATGGGCGTTTCGGCCAATCTCCAACGCGTGCCACCTGCCAACACAAACAGAGCCGACCGGTCAAAATCTCAGCAGTGCCTCTAATCGACACCGCGCTTGCGTGCTTGCAGATCGCGCGCCGCTTGCTCGATCGCAGCGCGGTCGTTGCCCAGCCTGTCGAGCAGTTCCTGCGCCTCGTCGCCCGAAATGCCGGTGCGCATGGCAAGCGCCTCCACCGTCAGCACATCCGCGCTGTCGATCTCGCGCGTTTCGGGCAGCGCATCGTCTGCCGTCATCGGCAGGGCGGCCTCGCGGTCGATCTCCAACTCCGCCTGATGCCAGTGCCGTTCATGATTGCCAAGGATGCCGCCCTCGCGCTGAAAGATCTCATAGGCACGCTGCCTGATCTTTTCGGTCCGATCGTCGTCCATCGCCGTTCCTCCTTGCGTGTCACAAGAACGCAGGACAGGGCGGAACGATCCGCGTCGTTCACGAAGTGATCGGGTGCTGTGCTGCCGGTCAACATGCCGGGCGTGGCGACAATCGCGCAGGTGGTTCCCCCACTCCGTCTCGGCGCTGCGCGCCGAGCCACCTCTCCCCCCTCCGGAGGGAGAGGAAACGCCAATCGCCGGAGGCGAGCAATGGCAATCGCCAAGTAGAGAGGAAATAGCAATGCCGAGGTCGCGACGTTGCCGGTCAGCATTTCCTCTCCCTCCGGAGGGGGGAGAGGTGGCTCGGCGAAGCCGAGACGGAGTGGGGGACGGCGCTGAAAATCATCGGCCACGTCCGCGGCCATTCCGATCCGAATAGTAAGCCTGGCTGCCCGCCGCTTGCCCCTTACGGCCCGTATATCGCCACCGCTTTGCCGAACATGCCAGGCTCCGGCTTTACGCCGAGCCCCGGCCGTTGCGGCACGGCGATGTGCCCTTGCTTGATGACGACCGGCTGCTTCTGGTCGAAATGGCCCTTGATGTATTCCTGGGCGATCCAGGCGCCCTCCATGCGGCGCGGCTCGACGGTGGCGGCCAGATGCACGCAGGCCGCCGCGATGATGTCGCCGCCCCAGGCGTCGTCGCAACTGTGCGGCAGCGAGCGGATGGCGCAGAGATCGCGCACGGTCGTCATCTTCGTCAATCCGCCCAGACGTGTCACCTTGAAGCCGAAGCCGTCGGCGATGCCCAGCGAGATTGCCCGCAGCACCGCGTTCTGATCCTCGGTGCTTTCGTCGAGATAGACAGGATGCGTCATGCGGCCTTTCAGCGTCGCGATCTCGTCCATCGTGTTGCAGGGCTGCTCGAAGACGAAGGGAATTTGCTGGCAGAGCCGGTCAAGATGGATCGCTGCGGCCACCGTCAGGCCCCGGTTGCCGTCGACCGCGATGCGCGTTTTGTAACCGACCGCTTCCCAGACCTTGTGGATGACGGCGACGTCTTCCTCCAGGTTGCGGCCTCCGATCTTCACCTGTAGGCGCGGATAGCCGGCCTTCACCTTGTCGGCGGCGATCCTCGCCGTCTCGTCCGGGGCGCCCACGATCAGCGAATAATAGGCCGGCACGCGGTCGGTCAGCGCGCCGCCCAGCAGCGTCGAGACCGGCACGCCGAGTTTTTGGCCGAGCAGGTCGAGGAACGCCATGTCGAAGGCGGCCTTGGCATAACCGTGGCCATTGAGCCGCTCGTCCATCTGCTTGGCCAGAAGCCGGATCGAGGCGATCTCCGAACCGATCAGCCCCGGCGCGATTTCGGCGATCGCCGCGCGGGCGCCCAGCGCATGATGCGGCTGGTAGACCGGGCCGATCGGGCAGGTCTCGCCCCAGCCGGCAAAACCGTCATCGGTAACGATCTCGACAAGCGTCGAATCCAGCGCCTCCACATCGGCGCTGGCCATCCGGTAGACGCCGCCTTTGACCGGCAATTGCGCCGAATAGACGTTGATCCGATCGATACGCATACGGGCTTCCCTCCGAAGGACACGTCGGCAACGGGGCCTTTGCAGGCCCCGCCTACTACATCCGCGCCCTGGCCGAGGTCGGATCGTAAGGCGAATCCGCGATCACCTCGGCGACCTTCCAGTCGCCCAGGATCGCGACGTCGAGCTTGGTGCCGGGTTTCGAAAACGGTTCAGGCAGCAGCGCTAGCGCCACGTCATGTCCGAGCGCGTAGCCGTAGCCGCCCGACGTGATGCGCCCGACCAGCGCGCCGTCGCTGTAGAGCCCTTCATTGGCAAGCGTGCTGGCGCCGTCGGTTTCGATCCTGAGCGTCACGGATCGCCGCTGGTCGTTGCGCTCCTTGTATTTCAGAACCGCGTCGCGCCCGACGAAGTCGCCCTTGTCGAGCCGGATGAAGCGCTCCAGCCCGCTCTCCAGCGCGTTGAGCTCCGGGTTCATGTCGCGATACATGGCGCGATAGGATTTCTCGAGCCTGAGCGACTCCAGCGCGTGCAGCCCGACCAGCCGCATGCCGTGCTTCTCGCCTTCCTTGAGGATCGCGTCGAGCAATCGCCGCTGGTAGGGCAGGGGATGATAGAGTTCCCAACCGAGCTCGCCTTCATAGTTCACCCGCAGCAGCCGCACGTCGCTTGCCAAGGCGACGCTGCCGGTCTTGACGCCGAACCAGGGAAAACTTTCGTTGGAAAGGTCGATCTCCGTGAGGGGCTGCAGCACGGCCCGCGCGTTCGGCCCGACGACGGTAAAGCAGCCGCGGTCGTTGGTGACGTTCTTCAAGGATACGCTGCCGTCGGCGGGAAGTAGTCTGGAAAGGTCGTCGAAGTTCCAGCGTTCGGCACGCGGCGTCGAGATCAGGTAGAACAGGTCCTCGCCAAGCCGCGCCACCATATATTCCGCCTGCACGCCACCGCTGGTGGTGAGGTGATGCGCCAGCGTCACCTTGCCGACGGACGGCAGGCGGTTGGCGATGATCCGGTCCAGCCAGGCGGCCGCGCTAGGACCTGACACCTCGAACTTGGTCATCGGCGTCATCTCGACCAGGCCGACGGCGTTGCGTACCGCCTGTACTTCCTCGCCGACGAGGTTTCCCTTGGGCGTCCAGCGCCAGCTATATTGGTCCTTGGCCTCGACGCCGTCGCGCGCGAACCAGTTGGGCATCTCCCAGCCATTGAGCACGCCCCAGACCGCTCCCAGTTCCGTCAGCCTGTCATAGGAAGGCGCGGTCTTCTGCGGCCGCGCGGCGGGCATGTCCTGGCCCGGATACTTCTGTTCGGCATGCGTGCCCCACGCTTCGCGCACCTTCTCGCGCGTCCATTCCTTGTTGGCGTAGTCGCCGAAGCGGCGCGGGTCGAGATCGGATGTGTCGATACTGTTGCCGCCTTCGACGATCCGCTCCGACAAGTAGTAGCCGATCGCTCCGCCCCACAGGATGCCGCCCGGCACGCCTTCGGCCAGCCAGACATTGGGCAGGCCCCAAGCCTGCCCCATCAAGGGCAGCTCGTCCGCCGTCATCTGGAACGGGCCACGCACATTGGCCTTGATGCCGACGCGCCCGAGCGCAGGCACCAGCTGCAGCGCCTGCTCCCAGTTCCACGACACCGCCTCGAAATCCTCTTCCAGCAGATCGGCGCCGAACCAGTCGGGAACGCCGTCCTCGGCGAAGAGCTTGAGGTGTTCGGTGCGCTCATAGGGCCCGAACATCAGCCCGTCGCCTTCCTCGCGCAGATAGCCCTCGAAACCCTCGTCGCGCAGGATCGGCATTTCGGGCCGGCCGGCGCGCTTGCGCTCCACCACCTCTGCCACCGCCTCGGTGATCCAGTACTGGTGCAGGATGGGGATCGCCGGGATCTCCAAGCCGAGCAGCGCGCCGGTCTGGCGCGCGTAATTGCCGGTAGCGCAAATCACATGCTCGCAGGTGATGTCGCCCTTGTTGGTCTCGACCAGCCATTCGCCGGAAGCGGTCCGCTTGAAGCCGGTAACCTCGGTGTTGAGATAGACCTTGGCGCCGAGATCCCGCCCGCCCTTGGCCATGGCATGCGTCACATCGGCCGGCGCGATATGCCCGTCATCGGGATGGTGGAGCGCGCCCAGCATGTCCTTGTTGTCGAGCAGCGGCCAGAGCTTGTGCGCCTCATCGGGGGTGAGCAATTGCGCCCGCATGCCCTGCACCTCGGCCACGCTCATATAGCTCTTGAACTCGTCGAGTCGGTCTCTCGAATTGGCGATGCGCAACTGTCCGCATTTGTGCCATCCGACCGGCTGCCCGGTCTCCGCTTCGAGACCCTCATAGATTTCGATCGTCTTTTTGATCATCCGCCCAACATTGATGTTGCGGGAATAGGACGGAATCAGCCCCGCCGCATGCCAGGTCGAGCCGGCGGTGAGCTGCGTGCGCTCGAGCAGCGCGACATCGGTCCAGCCGCGCTTGGCCAGGCCATAAAGAATACCCGCGCCGACGCATCCGCCGCCGACGATCACCACCCGCGCATGTGCTTGCATCGAACCACCATTCTCCAAAGCGCGCCGTCGAAGCTACAGGCGAGGCAAGGCGGTGTAACGTTCTGAAAAACTGAGGATGACGATAAATTGGGCTTATGCAGCGATCCGCGATTGGCGGATCGCGACCCGCCGGCATCTCACTGCACTTGCCCGTCCTGCGCCGTCTCGTCCTTGAAGTCGACTTTGGTGCCCGGCTTGACCATGGCGGCGAGATCCTCGGCGTCCCAGTTGGTCAGCCGGATGCAGCCATGCGAGTAGGTGGTGCCGATCTTGCCCGGATCAGGCGTGCCGTGGATGCCGTAGCTCTCGATCGAGAGATCGATCCACACCGATCCGACCGGATTGTTCGGCCCCTTGGCGATGGTGAAGGGCCGCTTGCTCTTCACCCCCTTGAAGGCGAATTTCGGGTTGTAGCGATAGGTCGGATTGTGCACCACGCGCTTGACCTCGGCCGTGCCGCTCGGCGCCGGCTTTTCCTCGCTGCCGATCGAGGCAGGATAGACCGCGAGCGCTTTGCCCGAAGCATCGAGCGCGCGCACCTGGCGGGCGCCCTTGTCGACCTCGACGCTGGCGACGGCCGCGGGAGGATCGCCACGGCCGACATCGGGCACCACCAACGTGGTGTCGGCCTTCCTGAAACCGGCTTTGGGATTGAGCAGCCTCAGCAACTGTTCGCTGACATGGAAGCGCTCCGCCAGTTTTTCCCGCGCATTGCGATAGCCGAGCCGCTTCAGACGCGCCATCCGCTCCATGCGGGCGGGAATGCGCCTGGTGAACGGCCCGCGCACATCCTTGGCCGTGACCTCGTAGTTTGTCAGCACCGGCCCGGCGAAAGTCGCCGCGAGCTTGTCCCAAGTCTCGCGGGTGAGCTTGCCGTCGGAGGGCAGTCCGTTGGCCGCCTGGAAAGCTGCGACGCCCTTGGAGAAATTGTCGGAAAGGCGGCCGTCGATCAGGCCGGGGGAGAAGCGGGCGCGATCGAGAAGGATCTGCGCTCTGAGCACCATCGGATCGACGCCCTTCGGCGCGCCCTCGCTGAATTGCGCCTGGTTGACAGCGGCGAGGTCGAGCTTGGCTGCCAGCGTCCCGCCGCACGCGAGCACCAGCGCCAATCCAGCGATAACAAGCAGCCTGATCATCGACGTCACTCCAGGATCGCGGCAAGAGCCTGTCTCTATGACGCGGCACGGCCGATGTGGTTCCTGTCGCGAGGAGCCGCACGAAGATCATCACGAGTGTGCGCTTTCTCCCATATATGTTTGAATTTTAAGCTGGAAACCAGTTCCCATGAATGCAGAGAACTGGCATTATGGTCTCAGGGCCTGCGCATTTTCTTATTCCATGGCCCCTTGTCCTGGTAACCGGCGGCTCCCCAACACCCCCCCCCGCCCATGCCGTCGGTTGCCCTGTTGCGCGCTTTTCTGAGCCCGGACGGCTGCGTCAGCTGCGGCTAATCATCGGCTGGAATTAAGCTTCTGGATACGTCCCTTATCCAGCCGGAACACGCCGTCGGTACCGCCTTGCTGCTCGAAGTCGGTTTGAAGCTCGTCCCACGTGCCGAGATATGCGCCGCACTCGGCGCAATGGATCGGTGTCGCTGGCTGGGCATCGGCCGGGATCTGCAGACGAATGGTGCCGCAAAACGGGCATTCCAGTTTGTGGTCCAGATATTCGCCAGCCATTTTGCGGAGCATCGCGCAACAAGCACGTCTTCGCAAGCAGGGAATTTCCGGCGAGCTTTGCTTCAGCCGGGTCGATCTTCGAAGCAGCCGGTCGCGAAATGCCGCCGCCAGATCCGGCAGGCATCCGCCGCATTCAGCCGGTCACACGCGACTTGAGGTGGACGTCTGAACACGCGCCCTTATGATGCGTGCTTCTCGCAGAAGCGACGGTCGGTCGCGCCCAACGGCCTTTATCAGCCTTCTGGCTTGAGCCTCCGAGATGCCGGTTTTCTCTTTCAGCAGAATGACGAGCTGCTTGTCGTCAATTCGACCGTGGGAACTTCCTTCACCGGGTTCAGTCATATCAAAGATCCTCCTTCCAACCGAACTGGGAAGACCGTTGAAAGTTTCAATGCGGCGTTGCTTGCCTAGCCGCTCTGTGGCGGCATTATCCGCCCAGCAGTCTTCGCAAGGCGAATCGAGTTGGCGGAAAGCCGTCCGGCTTTTGGCTGTCGAGCCCGGAGCTCGCCCGTTAAAGCGGCTCGATCTCCGAAAACAGCCAATCGCGAAACGCCTTCACCTTGCGCTGGCGGATCGCCTCCGGCGGGTAGACCAGATAGAAGCTGGAGACCGCCTTCAGCGCATGGTCGAAGGGCCGCACCAGCCTGCCGGTGGCGAGGTCGGCCGAGACGAGCATGGTCCGGCCGAGCACCACGCCTTCGCCCTGCACGGCCGACTCCACCGCGAAAGTGGCTGAATCGAAAGTGAGCCCGCTATTCGGGTCGACATCTTCGACGCCGGCGCTTGCCAGCCACGCGGCCCAGTCGATGCGGTAGCCGTCGCGGATCAGCGTGTGGTGCTTGAGGTCCTGCGGCTGCTTGAGCGGATGCGGCCCTTCCAGAAGCTTCGGGCTGCAGACCGGAAAGACTTCCTCGCCGGTGAGAAATTCCGACGTCAGCCCGTGATAGTGGCCGGCGCCGTAGCGGATGGCGACGTCGATGCCGTCGCCGCGGAAATTGGTCAGTCGCCCGGTGGTCGAGACGCGTACGTCGATATCGCCATGCGCGCGATGAAAGCGGTAGAGCCTCGGCACCAGCCATTTTCCGGCGAAGCCGTCCGAGGTGCTGACGTTGAGCGTCGAGCCGGAATGGCGCGAGGTCGCGGTTTGCGTCGCCAGCGCGAGCTGGTCGAGCGCCTCGCGCACGGCAACCGCATAGGGCTCGCCGACAGGAGTGAGCCGCACCGAGCGTGTCGCCCGCTCGAAAAGCTGCACACCAAGCTGATCCTCGAGATGCTTCACCGCGCGGCTGATCGCGCCATGGGTGAGGTTGAGCTCGTCGGCGGCCCGCGAAAAATTCAAATGCCGTGCAGCGGCCTCGAAGGCCGGCAAGGCGTTGAGCGGCGGCAGTCTGCGGGCCATGACGGACAAAGCCACTTGTGAGTTATGGTAACAAATACTTGCCAAATTTTGGTTTGTCCATCGAGCCTCTTCCAATCAAAAATCCTCACAGAATTTGTGATCAATACTCACTTAAGATCAAACCTGCGAGGACATCATGGCCACCGTTCATCCCTTCCTCTGGTTCAACCTCGATGCCGAAGCCGCGCGAGATTTCTATCTCTCGGTTTTCAAGAACAGTCGCGCGCTGCGGACCATCGAGTTCACCGACAAGCCGCATGCGATCTTCGATTTCGAGCTCGAAGGCCAGCGCTTTACCGCGCTCAACGCCGGCGGCGTGCCGCCCTTCAACGAGCGGATTTCGCTCTACATCGAAACCAAGGACCAGGCCGAAACCGATTATTTTTGGAACGCGCTGACCGCCGGCGGCGGCTCGGAGCAGCCCTGCGGCTGGCTGAAGGACAAGTTCGGCGTCTATTGGCAGGTCATTCCCGAACCGGCGCTGCGCCTGATGAACGACCCCGACCGCGCCAAGGCCGACCGGGCGCGTCAGGCGATGTATTCGATGAAGAAGATCATCCTCGCCGATATCGAAGCGGCCCACGCCGGCCGCGCCTGATTTTGAACCCATCGCGGAAAGACGGAGAAGACCCATGACCAGTCTCCCCATGACATCGCTCAACGGAAAGAAGATCATTGTCGTCGGCGGCAGCTCCGGCATCGGCTTCGGCGTCGCGGCAGCGGCGCTTGAAAGCGGCGCGGAGGTGGTGATCGCCGGCCGTTCGGCCGAAAAGCTGAAGGCCGCCGAAAAGCGGCTCGGCGGGGCAGGGCGCGTGACAGGCATCGCCGCCGACATGGCCAATGAGGCCGAGGTGTCCGGCTTGTTCGAGCAAGCCGGCGCTTTCGATCATTTGGTGGCGACGGCCGGCACGCCGCCGCCCAATTATCCGATCGGCGGGACCGATATGGATTTCGTGCGCCAATTTGTCGACGGCAAGCTGATCGGCGCAGTGATGCTGGCCAAGCACGCCGTGCGCACGCTGAACAAGGCTGGCTCGATGATCTTCACCTCCGGCATCAACAAGGACCGTCCGCCGGTCCCCGGCGGCTCGGTCGTCGCGGCGGTCGCCGGCTCCTTCACCTATTTTGCCCGGGCGCTGGCGCTGGAACTTGCGCCAACCCGCGTCAACATCGTCTCGCCCGGTTGGGTGGATACCGAAATGTGGGACGAGATCGTCGGCGCCGCCAAATCAGGCTATTTCGAGCAGATGGGTGCCCGACTGCCGGTCGGAAAGATCGCCAGTCCCGCCGATATCGCGCCGGCCTATCTCTACCTGATGCAGAACGAGTTCATGACCGGCGAGACCGTCCACATCGACGGCGGGCAAAGGCTGGTGTGAGCGGCAGAGCCGGACCTTGGTTTGAAGGTTCCGGCTTCACCTATTGCCGTCTGCAAGGCTGGGCGCCGCCTTCCAGACCTTCGCCGAGCAATGGCGTTTTCGGCGGAACGCTAATATAGATGATGCTCGAATGAGCAGCGCCTCCGCACCGTCGAGGAACGCCATGCGAAGGGTCATCGTCACAGCCATGTGGATTGTCGCCGCGACATGCGCCGATGCTCATGACTGGTACGAAAACAAGGTCGACCCGGTAACCAACTTCAAATGCTGCGGCGGCACGGATTGCCGCCCCATCCCCGAGTCTGCCGTGCAATCCGGGGCCGACGGCGGCTATGTCTATCTTCCCGATGGCTTCAACATCCCGCCAGACCGCGTGCAGGAATCGCCGGACGGCCGATACCATATCTGCGAGAACCATTACGTCATAACCAACCAGCCCTATCTGCGCTGTTTCTTCGCGCCGCGGCTCAAGGTCTCTCGGCTGCTCCCGCGCTAGTCACGGCCTTCGATATCTGCATGGCACCTGACACTGGTCATCGCCACCCTTTGAGCTTTCACTTTCGTGCGAAGCTGAAGGTGAAATGGCTGCCGCGGTGATAGACGGCGGCATGGACGACCGGGGTTCCGCTCCCATCGAAACAGGTTTCCGTAATGAGCAGGGCTGGCCCGAAGTCGCGCAAGTCGTTGCGCTGCACGATTTCGTCGGGCAGCGTTACGGCTGCAACGGAGGCGGCCGACATACGCGGCTGATGGCGGTGCTTTTCCAGCAGGGCGAGCAGCGAGCCGCTCCATTCGATGTCGAAAAGGCGCCCCGGCAAAAGGCTGCGCGGTACGTAGTCGAGTGAATAGATGAGGGGCAGATCGTTGTGCAGCCGCAGCCGTTCAAGCCGGATGACGCGCTCTCCGTCCGCTAACCGCAATTGCTGCTGGATCAATGGATCGGGCGTTTCCTCGGCGATGGAAAGAACCTTGTTGACGGTGTTGTAGCCATAGTGGCGCGACATGTCGGTCACGCTTTCGAACACCGTGATTGGACGGTCGACCTGGACGGCGGAGTTCGCGGTCACGAAGCGGCCGAGACCATGAGTGACGGAGATGATGCCGTCCTGTTCGAGAAGCTTCAGCGCTTCGCGCAGGGCAGGGCGCGAGATGCGGAAGCGCTGCGTCAGCTGGGATTCCGTTGGCAGCCGGTCGCCGGGCTTGAGCCCTTCGGTCCTGATGAGGTCGGCCATGCGGTCGCGCAGCTGAACCGCCAATGTGCGCGCATCCCGAAGCGGCTCGTCCACGTCCCTCTTCCCCATTGTGCCAACTCTCCCTTTGTTGTCGGACAATCGCGCCCGGGTCAAGCGGAGGCATGCCGTGGCGACCGCACGTCGTGTAGGCAACGCAGGCGAGCCTATCCGCAAGATTTCTCTTGAAATGTGCTCCCGCAGATGTCAGTTGTCTTACAACTTAACTGATCGAGGGAACGATGCTCAATTTCGATGAAGCCCGGTTTGTGCGCATCCAATCGGGGGCGGTGGCCTTGCGCGAGCGCATTGAAGCCGTTGTGGCGCAGTGCCTCGCCGCCGAGGCGCAAAACATCTTCTTTCTCGGCACCGGCGGTGCAGCGATCCTGATGCATCCGGCGGCGCAACTGCTGCAGCGCCGATCTGGCTTTCCGGCCTTCGTCGACATCACCGCCGAACTGCAGCTGGTCCAATCCGTGCACCTGACCGACAAATCGATCGTCGTGTTGCCCTCGCTCTCCGGCACCACGAAGGAGAGCGTGGCATTGCTGTCCCGGATCAAGGACGTCGGGGCGACGGTGATCACACTGGTCGGACATGGGGAGACGCCGCTCGGCAAGGGCGGGGACCATGTCTTCGTCAACTTCGCCGAGGACGACACGTCCTGCGAGTCCTTCTATCTCCAGTCGCTCTTCATCGCGCTTGCAGTGCTGAAGCATCGCGGCGAGCTCGCCGAATCCGAACGGATTTTCGCCGAACTGGAGCAGTTGCCGCGACTATTGTTGGAGGTGAAGCGGAGCTATGAACAGGAAGCCGCCGGCTTCGCGCAAAAACTGGCCGCCTCCGACTATCACATCATAACCGGCGCCGGGAATGTCTGGCCGCAGGCCTGGTATTACGGCATGTGCATCCTGGAGGAGATGCAGTGGATCCGGACCCGCCCCGTGCATGCCTCCGACTTTTTCCACGGCACGCTGGAGCTGGTAGACAAGGACGTCAGCGTCGTGCTCTTCAAGGGCGAGGACAGCGCCCGGCCGCTGGCCGATCGCGTCGAGAAATTCGCGCCTGCCTATACGGACAAGTTGACGGTGCTCGACACGGCCGATTTTGAACTGCCCGGCATTTCGCCGGATGTGCGCGCGCTGGTTTCGCCGATCGTGCTCGCGACAGCGCTCGAACGGGTCAGCGCGCATCTCGAGGTGATCCGTAACCACCCGCTGACGACGCGCCGCTACTATAAGCGCGTTGCCTATTGAGCCTAGCCCTCGGCGTCAGCTTGATCGTGCAGCGCAGGATATGAGCAGCCTTCGATTTGCCGCCGTCGGCGACAACTGCATCGATCGCCTCGGAGCGCCGATCGGCCGCTCGCTGGTCGGCGGCAACGCACTCAACGTTGCCGTCCAGCTCGCGCGGCTTGGCCATAACAGCTTCTATTTCGGCGCGGTCGGCCGCGACGCCGAGGGCGAACGCACCCGCGCTGAGCTCGAAGCCAATCGGGTGGCGGTCAAGCACCTGCGCGTAGACCAGCGCAACACCGCCTGGACCGACATCAAAGTCTTGCCGTCCGGCGAGCGTTTGATTGCCGCCGAGGATTTCGGCGCCTGCGCCGGCTATGCGCCGGACGAGGCCGAACTGGCGATCCTGGGGACGATGGATCACGTCCATATCGGCTGGCTGGACGATGGCGGCGCCTTGCGCAGGCGCCTGTCGCGGGCCGGCGTCAGCGTCTCGCAGGACATCTCGGTCAACGCCGATCCCGCCGATCTCGGTGTGGAGCGTTTGAGCATAGTTTTCTGCTCGACCGGCCAAAATCGCGACGCGGCCGAAGCGATGGCCGCGGATCTCCTGTCGCGCGGCGCAGGCTGCGCCGTCGTCATGCGCGGTGCCGAGGGGTCGATGGCGCTGACGGCCCGCGAGCGCGCCGAGACCGGCATCCGCCCGGTCGAGGTCGTCGACACGACCGGCGCCGGCGACAGTTTCATCGCCGGTTTCCTGCATGCCTGGCTGGCGAGGAAGCCGCTGGTGCAATGCCTCGAAAACGGCCGCGATCATGCCGCTCTGGCCTGCTGCCATCTCGGCGGCTTTCCCCAGGAGGGGATGCCCCATTGAAGCTCAGCGTTTGAGCGAGCGCCCGAACCGTTCCTCGATGCGGGACTGCAGGAATTCAAGCCCGATGGACAACAGCCAATAGATCATCGAGGCGGTGATCAGCATCTCGATATGCCGGAACTCGGTCTGGCCCTGCGTGCGCGCCAGATACATGATCTCCCAGACCCCGACCACCGAGACCAGGGAGGAATCCTTCAGCATCGCGATGAACTGATTGCCCGTCGGCGGCACGATGACGCGCATCGCCTGCGGCAGGATCACCAGGAACATCGTCTGGTTGGGGCTGAGGCCAAGTGCGGTGGCGCCTTCCGTCTGGCCGCGCGGGATGCTTTCGATGCCGGCACGGAAAATCTCGGTCATATAGGCGCCGTAGCAAAGCGACAGCGCCATGATCCCGGCAGGCACGGCCCCGATCACATAACCGACCTGCGGCAGGCCGAGATAGATGATGTAGATCTGCATCAGCAGCGGCAGCCCGCGGAACAGCGAAGTGTAGAACGTTGCCAGGCCATAGACGATGCCGTTCTTGGAGAGCTTGGCTATGGCGCCGATGAAGGCGATGACTGTCGCGATGGCGATCGAAATGGCGGAGATGTAGAGCGTGGTCACCACGCCCTGCGAGATGAGGAAACCGATCTTCCGGGCGATGAAAGAAAAGGACAGATCAAAGGAATAGAAGAACAGCATCAGCAGCACGAACAGCTCGATCCATACCGCCACGATCTGCTGCTTGCGCCCGAGTTGCTGCAGCGCCTTCCAGTTGGCGGCCACGATCAGCGCGATCAGCACCGCTGAGACGGCTCGCGCCACCACGGGATTGGCCGCAAGCCATTCGATCGAGCTCGGGATCAGCTTGCCGATCCAGTCTGCCTTGATGCCGAGACCGTAGAGGCCCGCGGCGAAAGCGGCGAGCGCCAGGCACAGGCCGATGCGGCGCGCGGCGTCCGGATAGTTGAGCAGCAGTCTGCCGATCACCTGTCGATCTCCCTTCTGGTTAGCGGGCTCGTTCGCGCCACCAATCTTGCGCCTGCAGCTTCCAATAGGCGAGTTGCGCCGCGGCAAGCCCTACCGGCCCGCCCGCCCAGGCCAGTCCGAACGGCGCGAACAGAAGGTGGCGGTCCGATTGGCCGAGTACCGCCTCGGCGACCACCTTGCCGGCTATGGCCGTCGTGTTGATGCCGTGCCCGCCAAACGCGGTGAGATACCAGGCGCCTGGCTGCAGTTGCCCGATCTGGGGCATCAGGTGGCGGGCGTAGGCCATCAGCCCCGACCAGGCGAGTTCGGTCTTGAGCGCAGCGAGCTGGGGGTAGGTTCCAACCATCTCCCGGCGCAATTCCCTGGCCAGCGCCGCCGGCGAAGCGGCCCGCGTGGTGATGCGCCCGCCCCAGAGCAGCCGCTTTCCATCCTCCACCACACGGTAGTAGTCGCCGGCCCGGCGGTTGTCGCCGACGGCATCCGTCGTCGCGATGGCGCCGGCGATGAGATCGGGGGCTTCCTCGCTCAGCATCACATAGGTCGCGATCGGCAACATGGCCCGCTTCAGCCGGCCGACCAGCGGTCCTGTATAGCCGCCGGTGGCAAACACCGCTTGCCGCGCGCGTACTTCGCCGCTTGCGGTGCGTAGCGTCTTGTGCGGGCCATCGAGTTTAGCCTCGATCGCGCTGGAGCCCTCGTAAATCCTGCCGCCCAGCCGCTCGATCTCCGCCCCGATGGCGCGCAGATAGTTCAGCGGATGCATGTGGAAGGCGTTGCCATCGCGCAGGCCTTGGTAGTAGCGCTCGGAACGCAGCACAGCGCGCACCTGGTCGCGCTCGAGATATTCGAGCGGATACTCAAAATCCCGCGCCAGTTTCTCTGCATGAGCCTTCAGTTCGGCGCCGCCGTCGTGGCGCAGCACGCCCATGATTCCGGGGCGAGGCTTCGCTGCCGTGATGTCGAGATCCTTGATCGTCTGCCGCACGAAATCGACGCCTTCGATCGACAGCCGATGCAGCTCTCGTGCCGCCGCCGCGCCGGCCATCGCGGCGATCTTGTCGCTGCCGGTCGCGAAGCCGGGGCTGACGAAGCCGCCGTTGCGGCCCGAGGCGCCGAAGCCGATGCTCTCGGCTTCGAGCAGCACGACCTGTTGCCCGGCGCGCGCCAGCTGCAGCGCCGTCGTCAGACCGGCCAGTCCGCCGCCGACAATGACCGTGTCGCATTCGGCCGGACCCGCGAGCGGTGGTCTGACCTTCTCGTCGGCAAGTGTGCGTCGATAGTAGGTGTCGGGATAGGTCATGATGGGTTCTGATGGAGCAGGCGGCCTTGAGGGGCCGCCCGCGATGAGCGTCAATCGGCGCTGTAGTTCTTGCCGTACCACTTGGTGGTCAGCGTGGCGAGCGTGCCGTCTTTCTTCATCTGGTCGATGATGCCGCCGATCTTGGTGGTCCACTCGGCATCGCCTTTGTCGGCGATCACCACCAGCGGCTCGCGGAAGGCGTAGTCGCCCTCGAGAATGCGCAGCGGGTAACCGTTCTTGATGGCGTTTTGAGCGGTCTGCTCGGGCGCGATGACCGCGTCGAGCCGCACGCCGTCCCCCAGTCTCAAATCGTCGAAGGGCAGCATGGAATCCGCGAAAGTCCGGATCTCGCCAGGCTGGAGCTTGTATTCGACAGGCGGAAGGCCGGGAGCGTCGATCTCCAATTGGCGGCGGATGAAATCTTCCGACGTGGTGGCGGTCTCGACGCCGATCACCTTGCCGTTCAGATCGTCCACGGATTTCGCCTTGCTGTCCTTGTGGACCACATAGACATAAGGGCTGTAGTAATAGATGCCGGCGAAATCGATCACCCTCGCCCGGGCCTTGGTCGGCGTCACCGAGCCGACGCCGAGATCATAGCGGCCCTGCCAGTGGCCGCCGGTCATGGTCGCCCAATCGGGCGTCTCGAAGCTGACCTCGACGCCGAGCCGTTTGGCGATCTCTTTCGAGACGTCGATATCGAAACCGACCAACTGGTTGCTCTCGTCGAGAAAGCTCTGCGGTGGCCAACCGCTGTTGGTCGCGACCACCATGGCCTTCTTGGTTGTGACGCGATCCAGGGTTTCTCCCGCCCGCGCTGCCGACGCAAATGCGAGCGCGCCGGCAGCCAGCGCGAAACAAGCGATAAATCTCCTCACGAAACCTCCCTCTCGTATGTAAGATGTCTGACAACGCAACTTGTCCGTAAGGGGGAGGGTGAGTCAAGCGTCTTTATCGGCGCATCGTCGAGTTTGGCCTGCGATAAGCGTTCCCGGGGTTGGCCGGATCGGCATTGGTCGAATTTCCTGGACTTTTATGCGATCGGCCGCGGCAGCCGGCCATTGTGCGAATTCGCGGATCAGTCGGGCCGCCACCAGTTCTCGAGGCTCGCTGCTGATTACCGGCCCGTTGGGCGCGCCCAAATCCATGCTGAAGACGTTGCTCATTTCATGGCAGGCGCGGGCGCTCGCCAATACGTCGGCGCAGGCTGCTGCTTCTCGGACAGTTGCTTCCGATCTGTCGCAGCACAAAAGGTCGCTTCTCGACTACGCTTAGGTCTGGTGATCGACACCCGCCGGACGCTAGGCTTGCGCGTATCCGAAATAGCCCATGATTTCCCGCGCTTCGCCGGCATCGAAACGGCAAGCCACTTCCATAGGCAGGCTGGATCGCCAGCTGCCCCGATAGTCGGTGATCGGCTGGTTCACCTGGGCGTGCCGGCGAGCGGAATGCGGCGTGCGCACCGCCTTTTCGCGCCCCCATATGACGGGCTGCTGGTGATAGTTCAGAATGCCTGGATCGAAGGCCACGCCGATGAAGCGGCATAGCCGTTCGATGGAAAGCGCAGGCGATTCGACGAAGTCCTCATAACGCCACAGGATGCTTTCGCCCTTTTCGATACGCTCCATCGAGGCCTTGCTGTCGGCGATCCATCTTTGGAAAGCCTTGTCGAAATCGCCCTCGTAACGCTGCCCGAGCGAGGCCACGATGTCCCTGCCGTCGCGCGTGACGACGATGAAGCGCGCGCCCGGGATCGTCTCGATGATCTGCCTCGTATAGTGGATATGGTTCGGGGTCTTTTCGACCCAGACGCTGCGGCGTGAAATGGCTGCCTGCAGCAAAACCGCTTAGCTTGGTCCATCGCGCCCCATCGCTTGAGACAAACGCGCTTGTCTCGCGGCGGATAGAGAAAATTTCCGGATGCGCAGCCAGTATCCGGGCGAGCAAAGTTGACCCCGTATGCCCGCATCCGCAAATGAATATTGAAACCTTGGGCTTCGGAAGAAGCCGCACCACGCCTCTATTCACGATTTCGTTTCCCCCGGAGATTCTAAACAACCTTTTTCTTCCGGGGATTGCAATAGGGAATGCTTATATGCGGTCAGTGACGAACAGCTAATTGCTGCCGGCGTTTTGACCTGGAGGCAGGGCGGCTGGAGTGAAAGGCTCCGTTGTCAGGCCGGCAGCCCGAGCTGCTTTCGCAGGCTCTTGTCGAATGCCGATGCGGGGACGAAACGGCGCAGGAAACTGACTTGGCGCGCTGTCTTTCCCGCCGCATAGCGCCGCTTCGGAGCGGGATCGATCGCAGCCGCCACAACGGTGTTGGCCACCACTTCGGGTGTATCGCCTTTTTCCATCGCCTTACGCACGGCTGTGGTCATGCCGGCGCGCGCGGCATCATAGACATCGAGCACCTGGTCCGGCCTGGCCAGATTGTCTTCGAACAAAGTCCGGGTATAGGCCGGCTCGACCAATGCGACGCGAATTCCAAACGGCCGCACTTCGTGATCAAGCGATTCGGAATAGCCTTCAACGGCATGTTTGGTCGACGAATAAAGCGCGAAATAGGGGGCGGGGATGAACCCCTGCACTGAGCTCAAGTTGACGATCCTGCCCTTTCCTTGACGTCGCATGACCGGCAGCACCGCGTTGATCATCCGGATGACACCGAAGACGTTCACGTCGAACAGAGCCTGGGCCTGTGCAGTCGAGGATTCCTCCGCGCCGCCGAGCAGGCCGATGCCGGCATTGTTGACCAGCACGTCGATGCGCCCGGCATCGGCCAGCACCTCATCGACCAGCTTCGCAACGGACGCGTCATCGGTCACGTCGCAGGTCAGCATGGTAATACCGTCGGTTTTCTTGGAGACCGCGCGACGGCTGGTTCCGAACACGCGAAAGCCGGCGCTCTGCAGGGCCTTGGCCGTTGCGTGCCCGATTCCGCTGGATGCCCCTGTGACAATGGCGACGCCAGGATTGGTCCTGTTCATGGAGATCACTTTCTTTGGGTTGGACTGGAAAAGCAGGAAACGCTGGAGCAAAGAGCGTCAATCACGAGCGGCTCGACCGTTTACGCCGTGCCCGTCCCAGCGCCGGAACAGCACGCTGGCATTGACGCCGCCGAAGCCGAAGCCGTTGGCGATCGCGTAGTCCATCTCCATCGGCCGGGCCCGGTTTGCGACGAAGTCTATTCCGTCGCCGGCCGGATCGGGGACGCTCAAATTGAGGGTCGGCGGCGCCACCTGGTCCCTCAGCGCCAGGATGGTGAAGATCGCGCCAATTCCGCCGGCGGCTCCGAGCAGGTGTCCGGTCGCCGACTTCGTTCCGCTGACGGCTATGGAGAAATCCGTGCCGAAGACGGTTTTGATCGCTTCGATTTCTCCCAGATCGCCCACCGGCGTGGAGGTCGCGTGCGCGTTGAGATGGCGGACCTCGCGCGGTGAAATGCCGGCCTGGGCAATCGCGATCTCCATCGCGCGGCGCGCGCCATCCCCATCCTCAGGACCGGACGTGACGTGATGGGCATCCGCCGTCGTGCCGTAGCCGACGACCTCGGCGAGCGGTTTCGCGCCGCGCGCCAGCGCATGGCCCAATTCCTCGATGACTAGGATGCCGGCGCCTTCGCCCATGACGAAACCATCCCGCGTCATGTCGAACGGACGCGAGGCCTGATCGGGACGGTGATTGAAGGAGGTTGAAAGCGAGCGCGCCGCGGCGAAGCCGCCCAGGCTGACGACGTTCATGCACGCTTCCGTGCCGCCGCACACGGCGATGTCGGCTTCATCGGCGCGGATGATGCGCGCCGCATCGCCGATCGCCTGGATGCCGGCGGCGCATGCCGTTACCGGCGCGCCGATGTGGCCCTTGAAGCCGTAACGGATCGTGATGTGGCCGGCGGCGAGGTTCACCAGGAAAGACGGCACTGTGAACGGCGAAAGACGCCGAACGCCGCGCTGGTCGACGGTCCGCACCGCCTCGGTTATGGCGGGGAACCCTCCGATACCTGAAGCAATGATCGTCGCGGTGCGAAGCCGATCCTTTTCCGACTCCGGCTTCCATCCCGCCTGGGCAAGCGCCTCTTCCGCCGCCGCCAGCGCGAATAGGATGAAGCGATCGATCTTGCGCTGATCCTTTGGCGCCAGGAAGGCATTCGCATCGAGACCGGCTTCGGGATCCTCCTCCAGGGAAAGAACCGTTCCGCCGATCTTTGTCGGCAGGGTTTCCACCATGTCCTCAGGAAGCCTTCGAATGCCCGAGCGGCCGGCCAGGAGACGTGACCACGACGCCTCGATATTTGCGGCAAGGGGCGTGACCGCGCCCATCCCCGTGACAACAATCCGTCGCATCTATTCTCCTATCGATCTGAGTGGCCAGCCCGCGCCGGTCAGACGCTGACGGTGTCGCGAACCTGTTCGGCCGCTGCATCCAGAAAGGCTTGGGCGAGATCGGGATCATTGACGACGCGCGAGAGAACCACCGCACCGACCATCGTCGAGAGGACGGCCATGGCTTTTTCACCGGTTTCCTCGTTCTCAGTCCTGGCAATCATCCTGCCGAGCACTTCAAGATATGCTTTGATGCCGACTTCGAATGACGCTTTTACCTCGGTCCCCTGTCTGGCCACATCCGACCCGAGCGCCGCAACCGGGCAGCCGTCCATCCTTTCCTCGCGATGGCCCATGCTGAGATAGAACTCGATCACCGCCCCAAGCGGATCGCTGGGATTCGCTGCGGTCGCCGCCGTCCATCTGTCGGCAGCGCTCTCCATCGCGCGCCTGGAAGCTTGCGCCGCAAGGTCCTCCTTTGATGCGAACTGCTTATAGAAAGCGCCTTGGGTCAGCCCGGCGCCCTTCATCAAATCCTTAAGGCCGATACCGTCAAAGCCGTGCTCTCGAAAAAGCCGGCTTGCGACATCGATCACGGTTTGCCGGTTCTGCTCAGCCTGAATGCGGCTCACGCGCATCGTCGACCTCCATATTTTAGATTACGTACGACATCTATAATTCAGTTAGAAGCCGAACGCAATCTATCAATCGGTGGCGCCCCACGCGGCGGTTTGCTACGGACTGAATGTGCCTGCGGCAGGCCTAGATCAGTTTCGATGCCGAAGCGCTGCGACGATCACCGCCATTCGTCTCGGCGTTGCCGGCGGCGCCGGCGGTAAAGGCAAGCGCCGATGCAAAAAGGCCGATTGCCGAAAGACGAAATGCCGCCATTGTGACCTCCTCAGACCGGCCGGAGCAAAACCCGCGGGAAACCGTTAGGTCCCATTAAGACCATGCAGGAAACCGCAAGGATGGCACAATCTGTCGACAAACAGGAACCGCTCGCCTTCCGCTTCGCCGATGATGGGCTGGTGCCCAATCATCCGCGCTGGCCCATGCTCTTCTATCCCGGCGCCGTGCAGCTGCCGGACGAAAGCGATCCGGCTGCCGTTTTTGAGGATATTTTCGGCGCCAATGGCTGGGGCGACAGCTGGCGCAACGGCATCTACGGCTTCGTCCACTATCACTCGCGCATTCACGAGGTGCTGGGCATCGCGCGCGGCACCGCCGAGGTCCGCTTCGGCGGCGATAAGGGCAAGGTGCTGGAGGTGAAGGCGGGCGACGTGGCGGTCCTGCCGGCCGGCACCGGCCATCAGCGCCTGTCCGGCTCGGCCGATCTTCTGGTGGTCGGCGCCTATCCGACCTTCGGCACCTATGATTTGTGCCGGAGCCCGGAGCAGCACGCCGAGGCGCTGCGCAGCATCCCGACGGTCGGCCGGCCCGACAAGGATCCGCTCTTCGGCGGCGACGGGCCGCTGCTGAAAGCCTGGAGCGAAGGCTGAAATGGCAAGCATCGTCGCCATCGAACATGTGACGCTGGACGGTGTCTTCCAGGCGCCGGGGCGCGCCGACGAAGACACACGCAATGGTTTTGCGCACGGCGGTTGGGGCAATCCAGGCAGCGACTCGAAGATGCAGGAGGTCATCGGACGCGCCATGGCCGGCGGCTGGTCGTTGCTCGCCGGCCGCACGACTTATGAGGATCTTCACGAAGCCTGGGCTGTTCGTCAGCCGGCCAGTCCGATGACCAGGGCGCTGACCGGCGCACGGAAGTTCGTCGCCTCGCATGACGCCGGCTATGAGCCGCGCTGGGAGAATTCGGCGCTGCTTGCCGGCGATGCCGGGGAGACGGTGCGCGCGCTGAAGCAAGGTCACGACGAGGCGCTGATTGTGTTCGGCAGCGGCAAGCTGCTGCGCGCGCTGATGCGGCACGGGCTTGTCGATGAGCTGGTGCTGATGGTCCACCCTCTGGTGCTGGGCACAGGCTCGCGCCTTTTCGAGCCAGGGCAGGCGCCCTCGATGCTGAAGCTGTCCAACCAGGTGTCGACCGCGACGGGGGTGGCGATCCTCACTTATGCATTCGATGGCAAGGCCGCGGCGGAGCGGCCAGAGTAACCGGAACCCGCGGTCCTTCCTCTATGGATAATGCGTTTTCTTCGGAGCGTAGCTTGCCGGATCGAAATCGAGTTCCTTCGGCAGCGGCTGGCTCGAGCATTGCAGGTGCATCTGGCGGGCAAGAAGCCGTCGCTGCTGGTGCTCATGCTCCTTGACCGCCGCCACCATCCCCATGCTGTAAGGGCCAAGAAGCACGCCGAACCCCCAGCCGGGATGGTCCTTCTCGCGCTGGGCGTAGTCCGATGCCGCGGCGCGGGCTTGCTGGCATTCCGGCGATGCCCATTTCGGATCCTGCTGCGACAGCGAAGCGCCATTATCGGCGGCAGAGGACACGCATCCCGCCGCTGCCGCGCAGAGCGCAACGACCACCGCAATTCTCATCGTTTGAGTCCCTGCTAATTCAAGGCGGAGAGAACACAGAACGCTCCTTCGCACAAGCGAGATAGCGGTGAAAAGCAACGGGCAGGGCGGGACAGCCGCCATCGTCGTCCTTCGGCGCTCCCGAGATTTTTTCAACGTCCCGTTCCGTTTCCGCCCACCATTTCGTCCTTGGTTCCGTCCCAACAAAAAAGGAAAACCGCAATGGCTGGAATGGTCGTCATCTACAAGCAGCCGGCTGACGCGGAGGCGTTCGACAAGCATTATTTCGAGACGCACATACCGCTGGCCAAGAAGATCCCGGGTCTGAGGAAATACGAGGTCAGCCAGGGGCCGATCACGGTGGTGGCCGGACCGTCCGATGTCTACCTGATCGGGACGCTTTATTTTGACGATCTCGAAGCGATGAAGAGGGCTTTCGCAAGCCCGGAGGGAAAGGCGGCCGGCGCGGACCGCCGGCTTTACGCGCCCGATGAATCGGGCATCCAGATGTTCCTCTTCGACAGCAGGGAAGTTTGAGCCCGCGGCAGAGAGGACGATCGGCCGCCGAGAATCGCGGCCGCATCGCTGCTCACGTCGACTTTTTCCGCTCGATGTCGATGCGTTTTTGCTCCGCCGCGGCGATCGCGGTTTCCATCACGGCATCCAGATCGGCCATCGCTTCCAGATGGCCGTGATCGACGATCGACTTGCGCAGCATGCGCATGGCCAGCAACGCGTCGTCCAATGCCTGTTCGACATTTTTGACCATGGCCGGGTCAGCCTTTGCGCCGGCTGCGCTTGTTCGGCGCCGGATCGTCGGCGGCCGGCCTGTCCGGACGATTTGCCAAGGCCTTGCGCGCCAGCGCCTCGGCCGCCGACCGGTCCGGATTGCCGGCCGGTATCGTGACCGCGCCGGGCATCGCAGCACCCGGCTGTTCGCCCAAGCCGTTGTCCTCGCGCTCGATTTCCTCGCAAGCCTGATGCCAGTGCTCCTCGTCCTGGCCATTCGCTTCGCCGCTGCGCTGCCAGATCTCATAGGCGCGGCGCTCGATGCGTTCGTATTTGTCGGTCGCCATTGTCCGATCCTCCGTCATCTGTCTTCAAACGCGCGCTGGCCGCGAATGATCCGTGACGGGGACAGGGAATGGATAAGCTTGCGGTTCAGAACCTGCGGCTGAGATAGGCCGATCCGCCGAGGCCAAAGCGCCACTCGGCTTCCACGCCCTTGGTGAGGCCGATCCGGCGACCGGCGAGGATTGCGGCCGGGTCGGCCTCGGAACGGGCGAACTCGAACGGCGGCGCGGTAAGCGAGAGCCCGTTATGCGAACCGTCGATGTCCAGCGCCTGGCAGAGCTTGCCGGGGCCGGAGCAGAGCAGCCGGTCGTCATCCGTTCCGCGCCGCTCGCGCATCGCGGCGATGCCGGATTGCGGCTGGATCGCCCGGATCAGCACGGCGCTGCCCGGCAGGCACACCGCGTTCAGGCACCAATGCAGCCCATAGGAACGATAGACATAGGCGTCGCCGGGCACGCCATACATCGGTGCGTTGCGCGGCGTGCGGCCGCGAAAGCTGTGCGATGCGGGGTCGTCGGGCCGGTAAGCCTCGGTCTCGACGATGATCCCGCCGACGCCGGCGAGCCCAAGCCTGGCGCCGATCAGGGCGCGCGCGACGATAACCGCGTCGCGGGCGAAGAAATCGGGCCCGACACTAGGCGGCATGGCGATCGGCGTCGTTCGGACAGCTCATCATCGCCGTCCGCTCAGCCCAAAAGATTGCGCGCCGCGCGCATGAAGATCCGCGAGCCGATCGGGATAAGATCATCCGGGAAATCATAGTCGGGGTTGTGCAGGGAAGGGTGCCTTTCGCCGGCGCCGAGGAAGAACATCGCCGACCTCGCATTGTGGCCGAAAATACCGAAATCCTCCGAGGCGCGCATCGGCAGCGCCTCTTCGCTGCGTGCAATGCCTTCCTCGTCGAGCGCGCGCTTGAGATGCTCCACCGCGTCCGGCGCATTGACGCTGGCGACGAAGATCTCGTGATAGTCGAAACGCACGGCAAGGCCGTGCTTCGCGGCGATCTTTGCCGCGAGCGCCTCCGCCGCGGCGACCTGCTCGGCCATGCGCTCGTCGCGGCGGGTGCGCAGCGTCGCCCACACTTCGGCATAGCCGGGCGCAATGCCGAACACGGCTTCGCCCATCGCGCAATGGGTGACGGTCACCATGCCGAAATCCTCGTCAGTGAAGGTCCCGCGCCCGAGCGCGGGCAGCGCCGGCATCAGCTCGCTCACCGCCGGCATCGGCGAGATGCCAGTTTCCGGCATCGAGGAATGCGCGGTCTTGCCCTCGAGCATGAAGCGCATGCCGCGCGAGGCGCAGTTGACGGTGCCGGCCTTCAGCCGCACCTCGCCGAACGGCACGCCGGGCAGGTTGTGCAGCGAAAACGCAAAATCTGGCTGGATCTCGCCAAAGCGCGGATCGGCGACGACCCCGGCCGCGCCGTTGCCGGTTTCCTCGGCCGGCTGGAACATCAAGACGACGCGGCCGCGCGCCGGTCTTTCGCGTCCGAATTGGCGACCGAGCGCGGCCAGGATCGCGGTGTGCCCGTCATGGCCGCACATATGCGACTTGCCCGGCACCTCGGAGGCATGGGCGACGCCCGAAAGCTCCGCGATCGGCAGCGCGTCGAGCTCCGAGCGGAACAGCACCGTCGGTCCGACCTGTCCGCTGTCATAGACCGCCGCGACGCCGTGGCCGCCGAGTCCGGTCAGCACCTTGTCCGGCCCGGTATCGGCGAGGAAACTCACCACCTCCTTCGCGGTCCTTTCCTCCTCATTCGAGATTTCCGGCTGCCGGTGCAGCTTGCGCCGCCATTCGGTGAGCTCGACGATGTCTCGATTGGTCAGGGTCATGGGTGGGGCTCCGATGGGTTTTTCAGGTCACACAAACACGATATGTTTTTTCTCGCGCCGTGCCATGCCGATCAATTCGGATAGGCCATCGGCCTCCGCGAAATCAATGCCGCTATCTCCCCCGCCTTCACCTGCGGCAGGTCGCGGCTGATCGGACGAAGGCGACGCTCGTCCTGTCCACCCGCAACGCTCCGCAAAAGTTCAGAACCGTTGCCCGATGGTCCCGTCTTGATAGGGAGCCGTCGCGCGGCTTTATTTAGCTCCCGGCATCGGCCAGACTCAATCAAGAAATGCCACGTAAACCGCTGAAATCCTTAACACGATTTTCATTCCGCTCGCCTACCCATTAGAGACATGAAAAGGCATGACGAGCGGCTGGTGTCGGGTCCCTCTTCCGAGGGAAGGAGCGAAGCCGTGGAAGCCGGCATCCTGCGCGACCAGCTTGCGGATCTGAGCAAGGGCGTCTTCATCTCGATGCCGATCGGCACGGTGCTCTCGGCCTTGATCCTGGCGGTGCAGCTCTTGTCGGGCGGCGGCCTTGCCGCGGTGCTGTGGTTCGTGGCGATCGCCTTGATCAACGGCGCGCGCGTGGCGCTTGCCGTCACCCAATCGGAAACCGCCGGCGACAACCCGAGGGCGGTGGGCGCCCGGCTTTCGCTTTATGGCCTGATGGCGCTTGCCTCGGGCGTCGCCTGGTCTTTTCTGGCGCTGCTGAGCGACGGATACACGACCAGCCAGGCGCCGCTCTATCTGATCGTGCTCGCCGGCACTTCGGCCGGTTCGGTCACCTACGGCACCTCCTACGCGCCGGCTTCGATCAATTTCATTATCCTGCCGCTCCTCACCGCCGCCGGCTGCGTGCTTGCAAAGGGCGGCGTTGAAAATTACGTGCTCGCCTTCACCGTGCTGCTTTTCCTTGGCGGCATGGTCAGGAGCGCGCTGCTCGGGCAATTCCGCTTCCGCGAGACGAGCCGGCTCAAATACGAAGCGCGCGAGTTCGCCGCCGAGATGGAGCGCAACTCCAGGCGCGACCCGCTGACGAATCTGCTCAACCGCTATGGGCTGGAGCAGGCGATTGCCAAGCTCGGGCTCTCCGACGGCCCGTTCGTGGCCATGCTGATCGACCTCGATGGCTTCAAATCCGTCAACGACACCTATGGCCACAACATCGGCGACGACCTTTTGGTCAGGGTGGCGCGCCGGATCGAGGACCACGCTCCGCAAGGTGCCACGATCGCGCGCATCGGCGGCGACGAGTTCGTGCTGCTTTTCTCCGCCGGCAGGTCGCAGCAAGCGGCCGGCGAGCTTGCATCCGCCATCATCACAGCCATCGCCAATCCGGATCCGGAGTTGAATTCGGTGCGCGTCGGCGCCTCGATCGGCATCTACCAATCGGAAAAGCCGCGACTGACCGAGATGCTGCTCAAGGCGGATTTCGCGCTCTATGCCGCCAAGCGCGGCGGTAGGAACGAATATTGTCTCTTCGACGCCGGGCTGGACGCCGCGCTGGAACGCAAGAATTGCATCGAGCGCGACCTGCGCGGCGCCATCGAAACCGGCACGCTCTGCTCCTGGTTCCAGCCTTTGGTGCGGCTCGATACCAACGCGGTGGTCGGTTTCGAGGCGCTGCTGCGCTGGCACCATGATGTCCATGGCGCCATCTCGCCACCCGAGATCGTCACTGCCGCGCGCGAAACCGGGCTGCTTTCGCTTCTGACCGAGACGGTATTCTTCAATTGCTGCGCCATCATCGCAGAGCTCGTGAAGCATGGGCGCCGCGATGTTCGCGTCGCGATGAACCTCTCGCCGCGCGAGCTCGAGGCCGGCAATGTCGACGACATGATCCTCGACGGCCTGAAGGCCAAGGACGTGCCTGCCGCGATGCTCGAGATCGAGATCACCGAGGAGGCGCCGGTCGACCGCGACCGGGTCGACGAAAAGGTCGGGCGCCTGGCGGATGCGGGCATATCGATCGTGCTCGACGATTTCGGCACTGGCTTCTCGACCCTGGTTTCACTCAAGGACAGCCGCATCCGCAAGATCAAGATCGACAAGGATTTCGTGCGCGACCTGGCGAAATCCCTCGAGGACCAGGCCGTGGTCGAGGCGGTGATCGGCCTCGGCCGGACGCTGGGCATCGAGGTGATGGCCGAGGGGGTCGAGACCGACGCCGACCGTATGATCCTGCGCTCGCTGGGCTGCGTGATTGGGCAAGGCTATCTTTTCTCGGCCGCGCTCCCCCTGGGCGATGCGCTCGCCTTCGACGCGACCGGTAGTTCCGCCACCGAGGCCCTTTTCGAGCCACGGCGCACGCCCAAGAGCGGCAGCGCCGCCTGATTGGCCACCGCCAAGGGCAATTCATTGACTTGGCGGGCAACCGGCGTCGGAAGGACAGGGTAGCCGCGGCCCGCGTGAAACCTTTTGATTTTTGGGCCGTTGTGGCGCGATGTCCCCGGCCAAGCACAAACCGAAACCGGCCGACAGCGCCACGCAGCGCGGTGCAAGCAAGCCGCGTTCGGCGCCGCCGCGCCAGGACAAGCCGCGCCAGTCGGAACCGCGTGGCGCCGCTAAGTCGCGCGCCGAGAGGGCGCGGGAGGACACACCGCACGAAGACCGGCTGAAAGGCGACAAGGCACAGCAACGCAAGCCGCAGGCCGGCGAGGCCGAAGAAAAGGCATCCGCCGACGCCGCGCCGGAAGCCATCGGCCATGCCGGGTCGCCGCCGCCCGAGGCGATCGAGCCGGATCCCGAGCTTTCGCCCGAGGAGGCCGTGCGGGCGCGCAAGAGATATCTGCTGCGGCGCTTCTGGATCAGCGGGCGCGGCTATTGGGGTTTGCGCGGCGACAGGCTTGCCTGGCCGCTGACGATCGGGCTGCTCACGCTGATCTGCGTCAATGTCGGCTTCCAATACGGCATCAACCGCTGGAACCGCGCGATCTTCGACGCCATCGAGCTGCGCGACGCGCACACCGTCTACTGGTTGAGCGCCGTCTTCCTGCCGCTGGTCGCCGGCAGCATCAGCCTGGTGGTCGCGCAAGTGTACCTGCGCATGACCATGCAGCGCCGCTGGCGCTCCTGGCTGACCACGGCCGTCATCCAGCGCTGGCTGGCCAGCGGCCGCTACTACCAGCTCAACCTCGTCAAGGGCGACCATGCCAACCCGGAGGCCCGCCTGACCGAGGATCTGCGCATCGCCACCGAATCGCCGGTCGACTTCATCGCCGGCGTGCTCAACGCCTTCCTGTCGGCCTCGACCTTCATCGTGGTGCTGTGGACGATCGGCGGCGCGCTGAGCTTTTCGCTGGGCGGTTCCACCATCACCGTGCCCGGCTTCCTCGTCGTCACCGCGGTCATCTACGCGGCGATCACCTCGACCTCGATGTTCGCCATCGGCCGCCGTTTCGTCCAGCTTTCCGAGGACAAGAACCAGGCCGAGGCCGAGTTCCGCTACGTGCTGACGCGCGTGCGCGAGAATGGCGAAAGCATCGCGCTGCTGGGCGGCGAGGAGGAGGAGAATGCCGGCATCGACCGCACCTTCGCCGGCGTGCTCGGCCGCTGGGCGCGGCTCACCGGCCAGCACATGCGCACGGCACTGGTCTCGCAAGGCTCCAGCCTGTTCGCGCCGGTGGTGCCGGTGCTTCTGTGCGCGCCGAAATTCCTCGACGGCTCGATGACGCTGGGCCAGGTGATGCAGGCGGCCTCCGCCTTCGCCATCGTGCAGGGCGCCTTCGGCTGGCTGGTCGACAATTATCCGCGCCTGGCCGACTGGAACGCCTCGGCCCACCGCATCGCCTCGCTGATGATGTCGCTGGACGGGCTGGAGCGCGCCGAGGAGAACGACAAGCTGGGCCGCATCCAGCGCGGCGAGACCGCAGACGGCGCGATGCTCAGCCTCAACAATGTTTCCGTGACGCTCGATGACGGCACCGCCGTGGTCAAGGAAACCGAGGTGGAGATCGCGCCTGGCGAGCGCGTGCTGGTCTCGGGCGAATCCGGTTCGGGCAAGTCGACGCTGGTGCGCGCCATCGCCGGCCTCTGGCCCTGGGGCAGCGGCAGCGTCGATTTCCACCCGGGCAAGCGCCTCTTCATGCTGCCGCAGCGCCCCTACATCCCGTCCGGCACGCTGCGCCGCGCCACCGCCTATCCCGCCCCCGCCGAGAACTGGAAGACGAAAGAGATCAATGCGGCCCTCGACAAGGTGGGCCTCGGTTATCTGAAGAGCCGGCTGGAGGAAGAGGCGCCTTGGGACCAGACGCTGTCGGGCGGCGAGAAGCAGCGTCTCGCCTTTGCCCGCCTGTTGCTGCACGCGCCGGACATCGTGGTGCTCGACGAGGCGACCTCGGCGTTGGACGAGAAGAGCCAGGACAAGATGATGCGGACGGTGATCAAGGTGCTGCCCCAGGTCACCATCATCAGCGTCGCCCACCGCGCCGAGCTGGAAGCCTTCCACACGCGAAAGATCACGCTGGAGAGGCGCGAGGGCGGGGCGCGGCTGGTGAGCGATGTCGAGCTCGCGCCGAAGAAGCGCGCGCCGGGCCTGCTGCAGCGCGCGCTGTGGGGCAGCGGCGGCGATAAGGGGTAGGGCACTCTGACGTCGTGAGTAATCGCCGGCGGCGCTCCCCCAATCGCCAAGCGCGCGGCCTTCGCAAGCCAGGGTTCCTCGCCCCACAAAGTGGGCTACGCTATGCACACATCTTCTGTGACTGCGTGACTGATCAGGCCGAGGCTTGATTGCCAGGTGGTTCCCCCAATCCGTCGCTGCTTCGCAGCGCCACCTTTCCCCCCT
>NZ_JAIUHP010000029.1:0-42267 GCF_020165175.1 Mesorhizobium sp. CA16 | reverse complement strand
GGCGGCGGCGCCTTCTGCCAGGCTGGCTCCGCCTTTGGCGCGGTCTGCCAGTTCGGCTCGGTCCTTGCCGTGTTCTGCCAGGCTGGCTCGTCCTTCGCAGGGGCTTGGCGCGGGGGTTCCGCCTTCGGCCCGCTTTGCCAGCTGGGTTCGGTCCTGGCGGGCGCGGGCGACGGCCTGAACGGCTCGGACTTGAACGGATCCGGCTTGGCGGGTTCCGGCGCCGCCGGCTGGCGGGAATGGCTCGGCTGGTTCTTGTTGCGGTCGATGGAGGAGAAAATATGCTCCAGCTCCGCCAGCGGATCCTCAGCCGGAACGCGTTTGACATACTCGCGCTCGACACTGGAAATGGCGTCTTCCAGCGAGCGCTTCTGCTTGCTGACGACATCGGGCGCAAGCGGCGGGGAATACTCGGCCAGTTTCTTTGCCAGCACGGCGCGGGCGCCGTCGTATATCTGCTTGCGCATCTCGAACGAAGGGTCGGCCTTCTTGTCGAGCTGCTTTTTCAGAACACTAACGAAATCTGCCATGCGTCAGGTGACCTGCATTCTTTTCCCGCCGGCCGCAAATCAGCCATAGCGCCGGGAAGGGCTGTGAAACTAGTCTTGAAATGGGTCGGTCACAAGTATTGTGTCGTCCCGCTCGGGGCTGGTGGAGAGCAACGCCACGGGGGCACCGATCAGCTCCTCGATATGGCGGACATATTTGACGGCTTGCGCCGGCAAATCGTTCCAGCTTCTGGCGCCGGCCGTGGTTCCCTTCCAGCCTTCGAGCGTCTCGTAGACGGGCTCGACCCGCGCTTGCGCGCCCTGGCTGGCCGGCAGGTAATCGATCGTCTCGCCGTCGAGGCGATAGCCCGTGCAGACCTTGATCTCGTCGAGCCCGTCGAGCACGTCGAGCTTGGTAAGAGCGATGCCCTTGATGCCGTTGACAGCGACCGCCTGGCGCACCAGCACGGCGTCGAACCAGCCGCAGCGGCGCTTGCGGCCGGTGACGACACCGAACTCGTGGCCGCGCGTGCCGAGGAACTCGCCGATCTCGTTCTTCTGCTCGGTCGGGAACGGCCCTTCGCCGACGCGCGTCGTATAGGCCTTGGTGATGCCGAGCACATAGCCGATGACGCCGGGGCCCACGCCCGAACCGGCTGCGGCCTGCCCGGCCACGGTGTTGGACGAGGTGACGAAGGGATAGGTGCCGTGGTCGATGTCGAGCAGCGTGCCCTGCGCGCCCTCGAACAGGATGCGTTCGCCGGCGCGGCGCCTGTCGTCGAGCACCTTCCAGACGCGGTCCATGTAAGGCAGGATCTCGGCGGCCACCGAGGTCAGTTCCTGCATGATCGCCTCATGCGTCGCTTCCGCATGACCGAGCCCGCGGCGCAGCGCATTGTGATGCGTCAGCAGCCTGTCGACCTTCAAGGGCAGCGTTTCCAGATCCGCCAAATCCATCACCCGCACCGCGCGCCGGCCCACCTTGTCCTCATAGGCGGGGCCGATGCCGCGTCGTGTCGTGCCAATCTTGGTTCCTGAATTCGAGGCTGCGTCTTCGCGCAATCCGTCCAGCTCCCGGTGCAGGGACAGGATAAGCGCGGTGTTTTCGGCTATTTTCAGGCGTTCCGGCGTGACCTCCACGCCCTGCTCCTTGAGCTTCTTGGCTTCGGCGACGAAGGCATGCGGATCGAACACCACGCCGTTGCCGATGATCGAAAGCTTGCCCTGTCTGACCACGCCGGAGGGCAGCAGCGACAGCTTGTAGACCTTGCCGTCGACGACCAGCGTGTGGCCGGCATTGTGGCCGCCCTGGAAGCGCACGACCACATCGGCCCGTTCCGACAGCCAGTCGACGATCTTGCCCTTGCCTTCGTCACCCCATTGCGAGCCGACGACCACCACATTGGCCATGTTCTTTTCCCTTGAAATGCCGCGCGGGCGGCCTGAAACGACAGGCCTCTATAGCGTCAAGCGGAGGCTGGCGCGACCCTTTCTTTGCCGCCGAAACCATCGTTGGAGCATGACCCGAACCGAAGGCCGGCGAACCCAAAAAGCGGGAACCGGCTTCCGCAAGTGACCACGCCCCTCAAGGACTTGGATCAAAATGACGCCAACGCCGAGACGTCAACCTGGTCCAGGCACAACAAATTCCGGCTTTCGCATCATTTACTTGGAGCCGCCGCCACTCTAGGCCGGGCCGAACCCTCGAGCACCCGCAGGGCCGGAATCTTCATGCACCGAGCCGCCTATCTGTTCCTTCTGTCGACCATGCTCTTGTGGGGCGGCAATTCGGTGGCGGGCAAGCTTGCCGTCGGCCATGTCTCGCCGATGACGCTGGTGTTCCTGCGCTGGGTGATGGCGGTGCTGATCCTGCTGCCCATCGGCTGGCGGACGCTGCGTGAGGATTGGCCCGAAGTGCGCAGGCACTGGAGGCTGCTTGCCGGGCTCGGCGCTTGCGGCTTCACCATCTTCAACGTCATCTTCTATACGGCGCTCAACTACACGACCGCCATCAATGTCTCGATCGAGCAGGCAGCCATCCCGATCGTCATCATTCTTGCCAATTTCGTGCTGTTCAGGCTGCGCGTGCAGCCTCTGCAGATCGTCGGCGTCGTGCTCACCATCGCCGGCGTCGCGCTGACGGCAAGTCATGGCGACCTCGGCCAGTTGCTGAAGCTCGAGCTCAATTTTGGCGACGCCATCATGCTTGTGGCGGTGCTTTGCTACAGCCTCTATTCGGTGGGACTGCGCCTCAGGCCGGCAATCCGCTGGCAAAGTTTCATGCTGGCGCTGTCGATTGCCGCGCTGCTGGTTTCCCTGCCCTTCTTCGTCTGGGAGGTCGCGTCTGGCCGCGTCATCGTGCCGGACGCCCGTGGCTGGGCGCTCACGCTCTACACGGCGCTTGGCGCTTCGGTCGTTTCGCAGGTCCTCTACATCAAGGGCAACGAATTGATCGGCGCCAACCGCGCCGGCCTGTTCATCAATCTGGTGCCTATCTTCGGCACGTTGCTTTCGGTGCTGATCGTCGGCGAGCAGTTTCAGGCGTATCAGGCCTTCGCGCTGGCGCTTGTCCTCGGCGGCATTGCGCTTGCCGAGTACAGCGGCAGCCGAGCAGCGCTGCAGACGGGGTGAATATCTCAACTTCCCGGCAAGCGGCCATCGGGTGACAGCCACCTCATGAATGCCCCGCCTGCTGGTGCAAGCGGGGCGTTTTCACGTCCGGACGTTACTCGCCGCCGACGTCGAAGCGCAGCCGCTTCGCCGAGTCGATCGACTTGTGCGCGCGTACCTGCTCCAGCACACTTTCCGGGAAGGGCGCATCGAGATAAAGCAGCGCGATCGCATCGCCGCCCGGTCGGTTGCGGCCGAGCTGGAAGTTGGCGATGTTGACGCCGTTCTCGCCGCACACGGTGCCAAGCAGGCCGATGATGCCGGGCGCGTCGGCATTGGTGGTGTAGAGCATGTGCTGGCCGACCTCGGCATCGAGATTGATGCCCTTGATCTGGATGAAGCGCGGCTTGTGGTCGGAGAAGCAGGTGCCGGCGATCGAGCGCGTCATATGCTCGGTCTTGACGGTGAGCTTGATATAGCCGTCGAACACGCCCGACTTGTCGCGCTTGACCTCGGCGACGATGATGCCGCGCTCCTTCACCATGATCGGCGCCGACACCATGTTGACGTCGGAGACCTGCGGCCGGATGAGTCCGGCAAGGGCAGCGCTCACCAGCGCGCGCGTGTTCATCGTCGCGGTCGAGCCGTCGAACAGGATCTCGACCTCCTTGATCGGATCCTCGGTGACCTGGCCGACAAAGGCGCCGAGCACTTCGGCAAGCTTGACGAAGGGTTTCAGCCGCGGCGCCTCCTCGGCTGTGATCGAAGGCATGTTGATGGCGTTGGAGACCGCGCCCTTGATCAGGTAGTCGCTCATCTGCTCTGCAACCTGCAGCGCGACATTCTCCTGCGCCTCGGTGGTAGAGGCGCCGAGATGCGGCGTTGCCACGACATTCTCCATGCCGAACAGCGGGTTGTTCTCGGCCGGCTCGACCTCGAACACGTCGATGCCGGCCCCGGCCACCTTGCCGCTCTTCAGCGCCGCGACCAGGTCCGCCTCGACGACCAATCCGCCGCGGGCGCAATTGATGATGCGCACGCCGTCCTTCATCTTGGCGATCGCCGCCGCGTCGATGATGTTGCGCGTCTTGTCGGTCAGCGGCGTGTGCAGCGTGATAAAGTCGGCGCGGGCGAAGAGCTCGTCGAGCTCGACTTTCTGGACGCCGAGCTCCTCGGCGCGGCTGTCGGACAGGAACGGATCGAAAGCGATCACATGCATCTTCAGCCCGACGCCGCGCGTGGCGACGATCGAGCCGATATTGCCGCAGCCGATCACGCCCAGCGTCTTGCTGGTGATCTCGACACCCATGAAGCGGTTCTTTTCCCACTTGCCGGAATGGGTCGAGGCATTAGCTTCCGGTATCTGCCGCGCCAGCGCGAAGATCATCGCCACCGCATGCTCGGCCGTGGTGATCGAATTGCCGAAGGGAGTGTTCATCACGATGATGCCCCTGCGGCTGGCGGCCGGGATGTCGACATTGTCGACGCCGATACCGGCGCGGCCGACGACCTTGAGCCTGGTTGCCGCATTGATCAGCTTCTCGGTGACCTTGGTCGCCGAGCGGATGGCGAGGCCGTCATACTGGCCGATCACCTCGGCGAGCTTTTCCTTGTCCTTGCCGAGATCGGGCAGATAGTCGACGTCGATGCCGCGATCCTTGAAGATCTGCACGGCGGTGGTGGAAAGTTTATCCGAAACGAGAACGCGGGGCGCCATTGCGGCCTCCTTGACGTGGGAATGGAAGTGTCGGGAAATGGCGGCCCGCGGGCCGCCATGAAACTCAGGCCGCTGCCTTGAGCGACGCTTTCTGCGTGGCGAAGGCCCAGTCGAGCCAGGGCAGCAGCGCTTCGAGATCGGCGGTCTCGACGGTCGCGCCGCACCAGATGCGCAGGCCGGGCGGGGCATCGCGGTAGGAGCCGATGTCGTAGGCGACGCCTTCCTTGTCGAGCGCGGACACGATCCCCTTAGCGAAAGCCGCCTGGCCGTCGGCGTCGAGCGCCGCCACGTCAGGATCGGTGAAGGAGAGGCAGACGGACGTGTTCGAGCGCGTTGCCGGGTCGACGGCGAGATGGCCGAGCCACGTCGACTTCTCAGCGAACCGGTCGAGCACCGCGGCATTCGCGTCCGCGCGGGCGATCAACGCTTCCAGGCCGCCGATCGACTTCGCCCAGCGGAGCGCATCGAGATAATCCTCCACGCACAGCATCGACGGCGTGTTGATGGTCTCGCCCTTGAAGATGCCCTCGATCAGCTTGCCGCCCGAGGTCAGGCGGAAGATCTTCGGCAGCGGCCAGGCCGGCTTGTAGGTCTCCAGCCGCTCGACGGCGCGGGGCGACAGGATCAGCATGCCATGCGCGCCCTCGCCGCCCAGCACCTTCTGCCAGGAGAAGGTGACGACATCGAGCTTCTCGAAATCGAGCCTTTGCGCGAAGGCGGCCGATGTCGCGTCGCAAATGGTCAGGCCCTTGCGGCTCGCGGGAATGAAATCGCCATTCGGCACGCGCACGCCCGAGGTCGTGCCGTTCCAGGTGAAGACGACGTCGCGGTCGAAATCGACCTGCGTCAGGTCGGGCAGTTCGCCGTAGCCGGCCTCGAACTTGCGCGTGTCGGCGAGCTTGAGCTGCTTGACGACATCCGTCACCCAGCCGGAGCCGAAGCTCTCCCAGGCGACCATGTCGACGCCGCGCTCGCCTAGCAGCGACCAGAGCGCCATCTCGACCGCGCCCGTGTCCGACGCCGGCACGATGCCGATGCGATAATCTGTGGGAACCTTGAGGATTTCGCGCGTTAGCTCGATAGCCTGCTCGAGCTTCGCCTTGCCGATCTTGGCGCGGTGCGAGCGCCCGAGCGCGGCGGCTTTCAGCGCCTCGACCGACCAGCCGGGGCGTTTTGCGCAGGGACCTGAAGAGAAATTGGGGTTTGCCGGACGGAGTCCGGGCTTGGTAAGCGTCGTCATCGTGGTCTATCCTTCCAGATAGTGGCCCCTCGTTGGGGAGGGGTGGCCCACGGACGGCGATATGCGCTCAGAGCTTCGGCGTCAAGAGCAAAGTTTTTGTCGCGGACGGGATATTCGCTCCAACTCGCGCTCGATCCGAAAGGAGAACGGCGGGCCCTTAGGACCCGCCGTCGAAACCTCTCAGCCTGCGTGGCTCACCAGAGATCGTAACGCAGCCCAAGCTTGATCTGATGATTGCTGATGCCCTTGTGGACAGGGAAGGAATTCAGGCTTGCGGCCGTGACATATTCGGCCTCGGGCGCGGAGAAATACTGATAGCCAAGGTCGATCAGAACATTCTTCGAGACCTGGTAGGCAAGGCCGGCGTTCAATGTGTAGGCCAAGGAATATTTTGTTTTGCTGCTGCGCCGAGAGAAGTCGTCGCTTGCATCCCCGTTGTCGGTGAAATAATCCGCCGAAAGACTGTATTTGCTTTGAACGATACCAATACCCGCGCCGATATAGGGCGTGATGCCGACATATGTGCCAAGATCGACATAGCCGTTCAATATGCCTGAGAAGGCATAGTTCTTGAGGTTTCCATCTCCCACGGTCGCCGTTGCCGGTGCCACCACGGTTGCTGTGTCGTCATAGCTGAAGCTGGCTTTGTTGCCGGGCAGGTAGCCGAGGTTGATGTCGGCGCGAAGGTAATCGTTGAAATGATATCCGAAGCCGATGCTCGCGAAATACGCGTCCTCGCTCTCGCTAAAACTTTCGCTGGCGATCGTCGACGGGAAGGTGAAATCCCCGTTCTTGAAGCTCTTGTTCGCCAGATACGAGACATCGCCGCGCAGGTACCAGCCCGAGCCGATCTCGACCGGCTGATAGTCCGGCGCCTGATCGACATAGATCGGCGGATCGTAATCGGCCGCAAGCGCCGGCGTCATCGGCAACAGGATGATTGCGGCAAGCGCTGACGCGATACGCGATCTTGATATCATGGTCCCCGGCTCCTGAAATTGGCGCCAGCCGCGAACGCGAGCGCCGTTTCAAGGAGCCATTGTTAACCATAGTGGTTAAGTGGCGGTTAAGGATAACGGCCGGTTATCGAATTGATTTCGATGGGATTTTACGGATGACGCGAAAGCGAAAGCCGCCCGGCGGGCGCCGGGCGGCTGACGAATTTCGGGATAATGAAGGCGATTACTTGGTGTAGATCGGTTCCGGTTCCGGCACGTAGGGCTCCGGCGGCGGGGCGCAATCGGACTGGCCGCCGAACTGGTAGCGGAGACCGCCGCGTACCTCATGCACGTTGATGCCACGGTCGTAGCCAGGGCCGACATTGCTGTCCGAAGCGTATTCGAACATCTTGCCGCCATTGATGTGGCTGTAGCGGTAGCCGACGTCCAGCTTGACGCGATCGGTCAGACAGTAGGAGGCGCCGGCCATAAGGGCATAGGCGAAGCGCCAGCCCTTGCCGCCGCGATGAAAGAAGTCTCCGTCGAGATCGCTGTTGTGAAGCGTGTCCCACTTGACCCAGGCGCCGCCGATGCCGGCGCCGACGTAAGGTGTAACCCCATGCCATGTGCCGATGTCGATATAGGCATTGGCCAACAGCAGCAGGGCCGAGTAGGAGGAAGTGTCGACAGAAGTACAAGGCACCCCGCCGGCGCAGAAGCCGTCGGTTGAGCCGCGGAAGTTCGATTTGCCCATCCAGTCGGCCGTGAGATCGGTGCGGAAATACTGGTTCACCTGGTAGCCGACGCCGGCGCCGGCAGATAACGCACCCTTGAGAGAACCGCTGGCGAAGCTGCCTTGGGTCTGAGGTGCGGCACCATAAGTGATGTAATCGCCGCCGCCGAAGCGCGACCAGTGATAGTCGATGTCGCCGCGGATGTACCAACCGCCTACATCGACGGGTTGCACTTCGGCGATGGGCGGCGGTGCCGGCTCGACGGGAAGCGGTTCCGCGAGATCGGCGGCGAGAGCCGGCCCGGCTATCCCCGCGAACAGCGCGGCAAGCAATGCCATTCTTGCTGTCTTGAACATTCTGTCACCCCTAAGAAGCCTCGGGACGACTCCCGCCCGAAGATGATTGACCTCGGGTTTGGATAATGAATTGCAAAGGTTAAAAGCCGTTTAACCGTACCGATTAACCACGAATCTATACAATTTTAGAGGGTAGGTCGTTGTCCGATCGGCCCGCCCGGCGACCAAAAGCCCGCCTGGCGGCGGGCTTGCGGATTTAGAGGAACTGCGGGACGGCGTTCAGGCGGCGCTGCGGGTGTCCTGCAGGATGCCGACGATATCGTTGACGACCGCTTCGACCAGCTGCGGATCATCGCCCTCGGCCATGACCCGGATGAGCGGCTCGGTGCCGGAGGGACGGATCACCAGGCGGCCGGCTTTGCCAAGCCGGTTGCGCGCATCCTCGATGGCCGCCTTGACCGGAGCTTCCTCCAGCGGCTTGCCGCCGGAGATGCGGACATTCTTCAGAAGCTGCGGCACCGGCTCAAACTTCTTCGACAATTCGCTGACCGGCCGGTTCTGCCGCTTGATGCAGGCCAGCACCTGCAGCGCCGAGACCAGGCCGTCGCCGGTGGTCGAGAAATCGGACAGCACGATATGGCCGGACTGCTCGCCGCCGACATTCAAGCCATGCGCGCGCATGTGCTCGACCACATAGCGGTCGCCGACCTTGGTGCGGTGCAGCTGCAGCTTCATGTCGCCAAGAAAGCGTTCCAGCCCGAGATTGGACATTACGGTGGAGACGACGCCGCCGCCGGCCAACCGCCCGCTCTGGTGCCAGGACTCGGCGATCAAGGCCATGATCTGGTCGCCGTCGACGATGGTGCCGTTCTCGTCGACGATCACCACCCGGTCGGCATCGCCGTCGAGCGCGATGCCGATATCGGCGCGCACCTCGTGCACCTTCTTCTGCAGGCCGGCCGGATGGGTCGAGCCGCACTCCTTGTTGATGTTGAAGCCGTTCGGCTCGACATTGATCGCCACCACCTCGGCGCCGAGCTCCCACAGCGCCTCGGGCGCCACCTTGTAGGACGCGCCGTTGGCGCAGTCGACGACGATCCTCAGCCCAGAAAGCGACATTGAGCGCGGCAGCGTGCGCTTGGCGAATTCGATATAGCGGTCATGCACGCCGTCGACGCGCTTGGCGCGGCCGAGCCCGTCGGAATCGGCGAGCGCCAGCTCGATGTCCTTGTCGAGCATGCCTTCGATGCGTTCCTCGATCTCGTCGGAAAGCTTGTAGCCGTCGGGACCGAACAGCTTGATGCCGTTGTCGTAGTAAGGATTGTGCGAGGCCGAGATCATCACGCCGATGTCGGCGCGCAGCGAGCGCACCAGCATGGCGACGGCGGGCGTCGGTATTGGGCCGAGCAGGAACACGTCCATCCCGGCGGCGCACAGGCCCGCCACCATGGCGTTCTCGATCATGTAGCCGGAAAGCCGCGTGTCCTTGCCGAGCACGACACGGTGTCGATGATTGCCGCGCTGGAAGGAGAGCCCGGCGGCCATGCCGACGCGCATGGCGACCTCGGCCGTCATCGGAAATTTATTGGCGCGTCCGCGGATACCGTCGGTGCCGAAATACTGACCTGCCATGTGTCTCAAGTCCCCGTCGGTTTTTCAGCCGCCCGTTTTGCCACAGATTGGGCCGCATCCGATCATCAAATTTCGTGATTGTATATTACCAATTCTTAGAAAAACATTGTAGCGGGCGATGCAAGCGATTCGACAGCCTGTCACCACCTTTGACGTGGCACCGCTATACCTGCCGGTGCGAGGCTTGTCGGCGCCCTGTTCCCGGCAAAGCCTGGCTGGCGGCGAACCGGCAGGCAATTCATCACCTTATCGCGAATAACACACTTTGTGAGAGCGCCTGTGCCGGAAGCATCTGGCGCAACCGGACATTGAGAGCTATTGATTTGGCATAGGGACACTTATTGGCGGCAGCAAGGGAGAAAACGCCATGCTTATTCATAGACTTGCAGCTTTGACGGGTATCGCCGTCGCAACCCTGTTCCTGGCGGCGCCGGCCAACGCGCTGACCATGGCCGAGTGCAGCACCAAGTATAACGCGGCCAAGGATGCGGGAACGCTCGCCGGCCAGACCTGGAACCAGTTCCGCAAGGCCCAGTGCGGCAGCGACGCCACCGCGACCGACACCAAGGCCGCGACCGATACGAAGGCCGCCGACACCAAGCCCGCCAAGAAGACGAAGGCGGCCGCCGCTGCCGACGACGCGGCCAAGGGCCTGAGCTCCAAGGAGTGCAGCACCAAATACCAGGCCGCAAAATCCGCCGGCACGCTCAACGGCATGAAGTGGAACGACTTCCGCAAGGCCGAGTGCGGCCCTGGCGCAACCGCTGCGGCTGCCACCGCCCCCGCCACCAAAACCGCCACGACGACCAAGACCTCGACCGCCGCTGCCGATGGCGGCAAGGGCCTGACCATGGCCGAGTGCAGCACCAAGTACCAGGCTGCGAAGACCGCCAACAAGCTGAACGGCATGAAATGGAACGACTTCCGCAAGGCCGAATGCGGCGCAGGTGCCGACGATGACGACACCGTGCCTGCGCCGACTGAGGCGACTTTCACGAAGGAACCGGCCAAGCCGACTGTGACGGCTCCGAAGGGCGTCACTTTCCCGGCCGCCATCTCGCCGAAATTCGCCAACGAGACCCCGGCCAAGGGCCGCATGCATACCTGCCTCGAGCAGTACTATGCCAACAAGGATGCCAACACGCTGAACGGCCTGAAGTGGATCCAGAAAGGCGGCGGCTTCTACAGCCTGTGCAACGCCAAGCTGAAGAGCTGATCGCCTAATTATTCGAAGGGAAAAGGCCCGCGCGTCGCAAGATGCGCGGGCCTTTTGTTGCAGGCGAAAACGCCCGCGGCCTTGCTCGCATCTGCATATGGCGGGACTGTCGGCATCGTCGATTTGCCCACACTGCCCATCGCCAGGTTTTGTCGGGAGCTCGCAAAGATTCCAGTTGAACATATATGGAACAAACAGTATACAAAAGGTGTCCAACTTATCATCAATCAGGAGGGTCTCAATGTTCAGTTTGAAATTGGCGGCGTTGGCTGTGACGGCATTGGTCGCTTGGAACGCCTCACCCGCGAGCGCGCTGACGATGAAGGAATGCAGCGAGACCTATCGGGCGGCCAAGGAAGGCGGCACTCTGAACGGCATGGACTGGGCCGCTTTCCGCAAGGAGAAATGCGCGACGTCCGCCGCGGAGAGCGTCAGCGCGGATCCGGTCACATCCGCGGAGCAGCAGAAAACGGAAACCAGCGCGGCGGTCGTCCCCACGGTAGCGCCGGCGGGCGTGACATTCCCAACCACCCTCGCCGCCGAGTTCAAGACCGAAAAGCCCGCCAAGGCCCGGATGAAGACCTGCCTGCAGGGTTACCACAACAACAAGGAAGCGGGTACGTTGAACGGCCTTCGCTGGATCCAGAAAGGCGGCGGTTACTACAGCCTCTGCAATGCGCGGCTGAAAGCTGAATCATAAAAATCAAATATGGCGGATAAAGCGGTTCACCGTTTTTCCCGCAGACGTTGAGCCATCATCCTCGGCAGTATCTGGGATCTGCTGTTGGGCGATATCTACGCGCCAGGACGAGGGAAGCCTTGCCTCGTCTCCAATGCAAACAAAAACGCCGCGGAGCAAGCCGCGGCGTTTCTCGATCAGTCTTTCGCGCACCACCTCAGCTTGACGGCTGCGGCTCCATGCCGCCTTCGGGCTCGGGGCCCTTCTTGCGGCGGCCGCCGGTGCCGGCCTTCGGCACGGCCGAGCCGCGGCTGGGCGGGGTGTCGTCGCCGAGGTCGCGGGCGGGCTTGTTGCCCGCGATCAGCTGCTTGATCTCGTCGCCGGACAGCGTCTCGTATTCGAGCAGTCCTTCGGCGAGCGCGATCCACTCCTTCTTCTTCTTGGTCAGGATGGTCTTGGCGGTCGAATAGGCGTCGTCGATCAGGCGCCGCACCTCGGCGTCGATGATCTGCGCCGTCTCTTCCGAGATGTTCTGGGTGCGCGCCACCGAATGGCCGAGGAAGACCTCTTCCTGGTTGTCGCCATAGGCGACGTGGCCGAGCTTGTCGGAGAAGCCCCAGCGCGTGACCATGGCGCGCGCCAGCTTGGTCGCCTGCTCGATATCGGAGGAGGCGCCCGACGTGATGTTCTCCTTGCCGAACTTGAACTCTTCGGCGACGCGGCCGCCCATCATGATCGCAAGCCGCGAGATCATGTACTTGTAGCTCATCGAATAGCGGTCGCCTTCCGGCAACTGCATGACCATGCCGAGCGCGCGGCCGCGCGGGATGATGGTTGCCTTGTGCAGCGGATCGGCCGACGGCACGTTGAGCGCCAGGATCGCGTGCCCGGCCTCGTGATAGGCGGTCAGCTCCTTCTCGGCCTGCGTCATCGCCGACGAGCGGCGCTCGGCGCCCATCATGATCTTGTCCTTGGCGTCCTCGAACTCGGCCATGGTGACGAGCCGCTTGTTGCGGCGCGCCGCCATCAGCGCGGATTCGTTGACGAGGTTCATCAGATCGGCGCCGGAAAAGCCCGGGGTGCCGCGCGCAACCACCTTGAGGTCGACATTGGGCGCCAGCGGCACGTTGCGCACATGCACCTTGAGGATCTTCTCGCGGCCGACGATATCGGGGTTCGGCACCACGACCTGGCGGTCGAAACGGCCGGGCCTCAGCAGCGCCGGGTCGAGCACGTCGGGCCGGTTGGTGGCGGCGATGAGGATGATGCTCTCGTTGGACTCGAAACCGTCCATCTCGACCAGCAGCTGGTTCAGCGTCTGCTCGCGTTCGTCATTGCCGCCGCCGAGCCCGGCGCCGCGATGGCGGCCGACCGCATCGATTTCGTCGATGAAGATGATGCAGGGCGCGTTCTTCTTGGCCTGGTCGAACATGTCGCGCACGCGGCTTGCGCCTACGCCGACGAACATCTCGACGAAATCCGAGCCGGAAATGGTGAAGAACGGCACGTTGGCTTCACCGGCGACCGAGCGGGCGAGCAGCGTCTTGCCGGTGCCGGGCGGGCCGACCAGGAGCACGCCGCGCGGGATCTTGCCGCCGAGGCGCTGGAACTTCTGCGGATCGCGCAGGAACTCGACGATTTCTTCGAGATCTTCCTTGGCCTCGTCGACGCCGGCGACGTCCTGGAAGGTGACGCGGCCATGCGCCTCGGTCAAAAGCTTGGCCTTCGACTTGCCGAAGCCCATGGCGCGCCCGGAGCCCGATTGCATCTGGCGCATGAAGAATATCCACACGCCGAGGATCAGGATCATCGGCAACCACGAGATCAGATAGCCGAACAGCGAATTGGAGCCGTCGGTCTCGGGCTTGGCGGTGATGGTGACGTTCTTGTCCTGCAGCCTGGAGACCAGCGACGGGTCGCCGGGCGAATAGGTCTGGAAGCCGTTGGCGTTGTCCGTGTAGTTGCCGAAGATGCGGGCGCCGGCGATGGTCACGCTTTTGACCCGGCCCGACGCGACGTCCTGCAGGAACTGCGAATAGGCGATATCCGTGGTGGCGCCGCGCGTCTGCGGCGTTTGGAAAAGATTGAACAGGGCTATGAGCAGGACCGCTATGATCGCCCAGAGCGCGAGGTTGCGATAATTCGGATTCATCTATTGTCCCGTTGGCGTCCGCGCGCGGACCCGCGATGATGGATTAGCTTGGGCCTAACATAGGGAGAGCGCCCCCCCTTGCCAAGCAGAACAGCACGTATCGGTTAAGCTTTCGCCCACCCTCAACCATCATCATGGCGGCGGAATGGCGGTGCCGGCAACGGCGGCGCGCCGACCAGGGCCGCCGCGGCGGCGGCGGGCTCGATGTCGAAGGACGGCAGGAAGCGCGCGAAAGGAGCCACCGCCGGAGCGATCGAGACCGATCGCGAGCCGGCATTGCCGCCCGCAAAACCAAGGCATTCGCCGGCGGACCACAGCGCGGGCTCGGCGGCAAGCGCGGCGCGCGAAAGGCTCGGCGGGATATCCTCGGTCAAGGGCGCTTTCCCGGCGGCGGCCGCCCCCAACGGCGCGATCACCAAGTCGCCAGGCCCGTCTTTCAAAGTGATGCGCCGCCGATTGTCCCAGAGCCGGTTGTGCTGCGGTGGCGCGGCTGCAGGCAGGTCGCGGTTCTCGCGCCGAAGGAAAATGCCGGTTCGTCGCGCGTCGATAACCGTCCGCGACAATGTGGCGCGAAACGGAGCGGACCGCAGGCGCGAATGCAGCGCAGCGCAGCGCGTCTCGTCGGCAAGAAACGAGACGCCGCCGATGGTGGCCAACAGGATGCGCAGCGCATGGATGGCGGCTTGGCCATCCTCATGTCCGGCAAACTTGCGATCGAGGCGGATGAGGCCCGGAACCGGCCTGGCGGCAAAGGCGTCGATGAGCATGGCGGCGCGGCGGCCGATTTCCCGGCGCTCGAGAGCCGCCTGGCCCGCCCGTGCCAGCGCCTGCGCGACACGCTGTTCGCCGTCGCCCTGAGCGAGCTTCGCCCGCACGCGCGGCCGCTCGAAGCGGGCATCGGCATTGGTCGGATCCTCGATCCAGCCGATGTCGCGAGCCCGCAGCATCTCGCGCAGTGCCGCGCGCCTTGTGCCAAGTAGCGGCCGGACGATCCATGTCCGCCAGTCGAACAGCGTGGCGGGCGCCATGCCGGCGAGGCCCCGGCCCTCATCGTCGCGCGCCTGCCGCATCAGCACCGTCTCGGCCTGGTCGTCGGCAGTGTGGCCGGTCAGGATCAGCTTGATGCCTTCGGCGCCGGCAGCTTCGGCAAGCAGCCGGTAGCGCGCCTCGCGCGCGGCGGCCGCCAGACCGGTCGCGGGCTTGTCGCCGCGCCAGGCAAGAATGCGATGCGCGATGCCGCGCTCGGCGCAGAAGCGTTGAACGAGCCGCGCCTCAGCGGCCGAGTCCGGCCTCAGGCCATGATCGACGGTCACCGCGAGCAGCCTGGTGGCCGATGCCGTCCGGTCGAGGTGATCTTTGAGGAGAAGGAGAAGGGCGGTCGAGTCGCTGCCGCCGGACACGGCAGCAATGGCGCCGGTCGAAAGATCCAGGTCGGAGAAAAGGCAGTCCAAAAGGTCAGGTTTGCTGTCGGGCGTCAGCACGACGCCAGGGCCCTTTCCTGCTTGATGCGTTCCTTGAGCGCGCCGGAAACATCGGGATAGCGTTTGCCGATTTCGCTGAAGGTGGCGCAGGCCACATCGTTCTGCTTCAGGCCGACCAGCGAAACGCCGAGCTTGAGCAGCATGTCGGGCGCCTTCTTCGCCTTCGGATAGTCCTTGCTGGCGGCGAGGAAGACTTCGGCCGCGTCACGGTATTTCTGCTGCCCGAGCAGCGACTCGCCTAGCCAGTAATGCGCATCAGCCGCCTTGGCGTCCTTGGGGAAGCGGGAAATATGGTCGCGAAAACCCTGCTCGGCGGTCGGATAATCGCCCGACAGGATGAATTGGTAGGAATTGCGATAGAGCTCGTCGGGATTGTTGGTCGACGGCAGTGCCGCCACTTCGGTGCCGCCGGACTTGCTCTTCTTGGCCGGCGTTTCGGCGGAAGGAGCGTTTGCCGTGGCCGCGGGAGCCTCCGCCGGCGCGCTGGCCTGCGGGCCGGTCTCGGCATTGACCACGTTGCCGTTCTTGTCGACGGTGATGGTGCCGAAATTCTTCGGCGGCGCGCCGGTGATCAGCTTGCCGGGATCGCCGGTCTGCGATTCCACGATGACGTCGCCAACGCTTTTGCCGCCGTTTTGCGCGCCGGTGCCGGCCGGCGCCTGCGTCGCCGGGGCCTGGGCGACGCTATTGTCGGCTCCGGCGTCGCCGGTGCCGGATTGACCGGTGCCGGCATCGCCGAGATTGGTGTTGCCGTTATTGTTGTCCTGGGGCGCGGCTTCCGATTTCTTCTGCCCGGCCGGCTTGGCGCCTCCTTGGCCCTCGAGCTGCTGGAAACGGAACTCATTGTCTTCCTGCTGCTTGCGGATCTGTTCCTGCATCTGCAGGATCTGGAAATTCATCTCCTCGATCTTGCCGTTCAGCTGGCGCAGTTGGTCTTCCAGACCAGTCACGCCGGCGCCGCCCTCCTGTTGCGCGACCTGCGCCTGTTCCGGCTTCTTCTTTTCGCCGAAGATGCCGAGCGTAGGCAGATGGAAGGTGAACCCGCTGTCGGGCGCCGGCCCGGCGCTGTCGGCCGGCGCGGCAAGGCTTGGGAGGCATGATACGAGCAGCAGCGCAAGCGTGCCGCTCAGGACCGTTCTGAAGTGCATTCTGTCTCTCGCGGTGGGTGTTGGCCTGATGCGCCTTTCCAAATCAAACAAGGGAGGAAGCGCCCTCGCGCTCATAGCAGGACGCGAGACTTCGGCCAAATTTTGTTTCGGTTTCTTGCAAAGGAAAAAGGCGGCCCTGAGGCCGCCTTTCATTTTTTGAATGTTGTATTTTTGTCGCCTGGGACGCCGAGCGCCGTTACCGAAAATCGACCCCGATCTTCGGTACCATGCGTCAGGAGCCGGCGCCGGAAAGCGTGGTGACGGCGCGGCGGTTCTGCGACCAGCAGGAGATGTCGTCGCAGACCGCGACCGGACGCTCCTTGCCGTAAGAGATCGTCTTCAGGCGGCCGGCGGAGACGCCCTTGGAGACCAGGAAATCGCGGGTGGCGGCGGCGCGGCGGGCGCCCAGTGCCAGATTGTACTCACGCGTGCCGCGCTCGTCGGCATGGCCTTCGATGACGATCGCATACTGGCGATATTGGTTCAGCCATTGCGCCTGGCGGGCCAGCGTGGTCTGCGCGTCGGCGCGGATCGACGAGGAATCGGTGTCGAAGAAGATGCGGTCGCCGATGTTGACGGTGAAGTCCTGCGCCGAACCGGGCGTCGCGGCGCCGGCACCGTTGAGGCCGAGGTCAGCCGCGCTGTTCGGGGTCTTCTTCGAGGCGCAACCGGTAATGGCGAGCGCCATCACGAGAGCGATCATCGCTGGGTTTCTGGTAAGTGCTGCGATACGGCCCATGCCGCCTCTCCTTCGCATATGAGTGATTTCGTTGATCACCCAGTAACCACGTTTGGGTTAACCGGCATTCAAGAAACACGGTTAATTTTTGGTTTCGAGCCGCCCCCGCGGCTCTTCTCGTCCCACGCATTTACCAAGGGCAAGACTGCGCGCGGACCCTAGGCAGAAATGCGGCCAAAACGCGACCAAGGGGGAAAGCAGGATTTTGAGCCGCCCGCTTTCTTCATTTCTTCAATTCTTCAATTCCCCCGTTCCCCGCCCCTCACTCAAGCAACGGCGACCAAGCCGGGTCCGAAGCATAGTTCGCCGTCGGAATCTGCTGCTCGTTGCGGCCGGTGAGATCGACCGAGACCAGCTTGGGGCCGCCGGCGGAGTCGCGGAAGAACATCAGCACGCGGCCGTTCGGCGCCCAGGTCGGACCCTCCTGCTGGAAGCCGGAGGACAGGATGCGCTCGCCCGAGCCGTCGGTCTTCATGACGCCGATCTGGAACTCGCCGCCGCTCTGCTTGGTGAAGGCGATGAGGTCGCCGCGCGGCGACCAGACGGGGGTCGAATAGACGCCGTCGCCGAAGGATATGCGGTGCGGATTGGAGCCGTCCGCGCCCATGACGTAGATCTGCGAACGGCCGCTGCCGCCGCCGCGGTCGGAGGTGAAGACGATCTGCGAGCCGTCCGGCGAATAGGAGGGAGAAGTGTCGATCGCGGTCGAATCGGTGAGCCGCGTCGTCGAGCGGCTCCTCAGATCCATGGCGAAGATGTTGGAGTTGCCGTCGTCGCGCAGCAGGCTCATGATCACCTTCTGGCCGTCGGGCGAGAAGCGCGGTGCGAAGGTCATGCCGGGGAAGTTGCCCACCAGCTCGCGCTGTCCGGTCTCGATCTGCAGCAGATACACTTTCGGCTGCCCGCTTTCATAGGACATGTAGGTGATTTCCTGCCGGTTCGGCGAAAAACGCGGCGTCAGAACGATCGCGCGGCCGTCCGACAGGTAGCGTATATTGGCGCCGTCCTGGTCCATGATGGCGAGCCGCTTCTTGCGGGCGTTCTTGGCGCCGGACTCGTCGACGAAGACCACGCGCGTGTCGAAATAGCCCTTTTCGCCGGTGATCCGCTCATAGATGGCGTCGGCGATGATATGGGCGACGCGCCTGGTGTTGGCGTCGTTGGCGAAGAACTGCTCGCCCGCCATCTGCTGGCCCGCAAACGTATCCCACAACCGGTACTGGGCGCGGATGCGGCCGTCGGCTTCCTTGCCGACGCTGCCGGTGACCAGCGCCTGCGCGTTGATCACCTTCCAGTCGTCGAAGCGCGGCGTGGCGTCCGGACCGGAAATCTTTTCGATGAACGCGCTCTTGTCGATCGGCGCGAACAGGCCGGAGCGCTTCAGGTCGGCGGTGACGATCTCGGTGATCTGCGCGCCCAGCGCATCATTCGACTGAAAATCCGTGATGGCGATCGGTAGCGGTTCGACATTGCCCTTGTTGACGTTGATCTCGACGAGAGCCCATGCCGGCGCGGCCGCGCCAACGATAGAACCCAGTGCAATTGTCGCGACCATCAGGAGCGGCTTGAGGGTGAATTTCATATCTTCTCGCTTCTCTTCGCTGATTGTGCGGAGGGCAGGCCTCAGAGGCCAAGCATTTCCCTCGGATCGAAAGTGACCTTGATCTGCGCCCAGATGTCCTGTTTTCCGGGAGGAACCTGCAGGCCGGCCATGTTGCATTTCTGGATAGCGCGCACCGCGCTTTCGTCGACCTGGCGGTTTCCGCTCGATTTCTCGACGACAGGCCGGCCGTCCAGCTTGCCTGAGGCGTCGAGATTGAACGAGATCACGGCGATGAGATCGTCCGAGGCTTCCATGCCCGCCGGGAAGGTCCAGCAACCCGCAAGCTGATCGCGCAGGGCCCCTTCCTCCGACTTCGACAGCTTCTGGCCCTGGTCCTTTTCGCCGCCCAGCGAAGCCTGCTGCGTCGAGCGCTTCGCGCCGCCGCCGGACGGCTTCTGCTTGTCCAGCAGGGCGGAAATCTCATCGGCATTGAACTGCTTGTCGTCCGACTTCGGCTTGGAAGACGCTTCCTTCACCGGCTTGTCGGCGTCCTTGCGGTCCGGCGCCTTGGCGCTTTCGGCCTGGGCCGGCTGCGGCTTCGGCCGCGCTTCCGGCGCAGGCGCGGAGTCCGGAAGCTTGGCCTCGTCGGTGGGTTGCTGCTGGGCGATCGCCTCGGCGACGGCGTCGGGCTTCACCTCGTCCTTCGAAATAGCGGCGGTCGTGTCCTTCGGCGGCGTCGGTGTCGGCTGCTTGGCCGGCGCCGGCTTGGGCTCCGTCTGCTTGACCGGCTCGGGCTTGACCTCTTCCTTCGGCGTCGGCGTCGGCGCAACTTCCGTCGCCGGGGTCGGCTTCGGCTTTTCCTGCGGCTTCGGCACGTCCTCGACCGCCGGCTTCTCGGTCGGCGTCGGCGCGGGCGGCGGCGCCGCCGTCTTCTCGACCGGCTTCGGCTTGGCTTCGTCCGTCACCGGCTTGTCGGTATCGACGGTGTTCTCGCCGACCTTCTGTGCATTGGGCACGACGTCCGGCCGCTTGGTCGGCAGCGGCGCCGGTTTTTCATGCATCACCGACTTCTTGTCACCCTGCAGCGTCTGCGGCACGGCTTCCATAGGCACAATGTCGACCGCCACCGACTCCACGTCGGCCGCGGGCATGGCAGGTGGCGACGACAGCGTGAACAGCCCGAAGGCCAGCGCCACCGTATGCAAGATCACCGATGAGGTGAGGCCGGTCCGCATTTGGCGTCTACTGATCCTGTTCCTGCAGCGAGACCAGGCCGATATTCTTGTAGCCGGCCGCCGAAATGCGGGCCATCACCTTCATTGCCGTGCCGTAATCGGTCGACTTGTCGCCGCGGATGAAGATGCGTTCGTCGTAACCGGTCTTCGAGATCGCCTGCAGCTTGGCTACCAGCTCCTCGATCGGGATCTCGGTCTCCTGCAGGAAAATCTTGCCCGTCGAGTCGATCGAGACGGTGATCGGCTGCGTGTCGACATTCATCGCCTTGGCCTGCGTGTCCGGCAGGTCGATCGGAACCCCGACGGTGAGCAGCGGCGCCGCGACCATGAAGATGATCAACAGCACCAGCATCACGTCGACCATCGGCGTGACGTTGATTTCGGACATCAGGGCATGGTGACGGCCGCGCCGCCTATGGCCGCGTCCGCCTCGCCCCGAGCCACTTGCGCCTGCAGCAGACATCCCCATGATCGATCCTCAGCCCTTCTGCGCTACTTTTTCATCGATTTGGCGCGAGAGTATGGCGGAGAACTCGTCCGCGAAGCCTTCCATGCGCATGCCGATCTTGTTCGCGTCCGATGACAGCTTGTTGTAGGCGATGACCGCGGGAATGGCCGCGAGCAGGCCGATCGCGGTGGCGAGCAGCGCCTCGGCGATACCGGGCGCCACAACCGAAAGGCTGGTGTTCTTCGAGGCGGCGATCGCCTGGAACGACGTCATGATGCCGATGACGGTGCCGAACAGCCCGATGAAGGGTGCGGCCGAGCCGGTGGTGGCGAGGAAGCCGAGCCGACCTTCCAGCTTCTCCATCTCGCGCGTCAGCGCCAGGTCCATCGCCTTGTCGATGCGGGTCTGCAGCGCCAGCGCCGATTTCGCGCCCTTTTCGAAACTCTTCTTCCATTCGCGCATGGCGGCGACGAAGATCGCGCCCATCCCCGTGGTCTTGCGATCGGCCAGCGTGCGGTAGAGATCCTCCAGCGACTGGCCCGACCAGAACACCTGCTCGAAGCGGTTGAGCGCCAGCCGCATGCGGCTATAGGCGACGAGCTTGTCGATGATGATCGCCCAGGTCCAGATCGAGGCGCAGAGCAGGCCGATCATGACCAGCTTGACCACCCAGCCGGCCTGCATGAATAGGGCCCAGAGCGACAGATGCGCGCCCGGTTCGGCGAGTGCGATATTTTCCATGACTTACGTCCTTAAGATTTTCCGGGCATCGCTGGCGGCTGGCCCATGGGCATTCCTTTGGTCCGATCGCGCGAAGCTAGAAGCTTGCGGGATAGCCCCGAATGCACCGTTTCGCGGCCTTTTCGAGGCAAATATTGGTGAAAGGAAGGCGCACGGATTGCGCCAATCTTCGCCAATTCCTTCATGAACCGTTATGGTTAAGGATGGGTTAGGGGATCAGGCGCGGCGCATTGCCGCGCATGGCTGGGGTCGCCGGCAACCGGAGCCGTCCGGTTGAAGCCTTCAAGATGGGCCTCGCGTGGAAGCTTCAGGCTTTTGCCTTCGGCATGAAAGCCGCGATCCATTGCTTTGGGAAACGCTTTGGCCGGCCGCTTTCGCCGACGATCGCCGCTTCGACCTTGGCCTCGACCAGCACATCGCCGCCACGCTTCAATTGCTGGCCCATGAAGATGCGGGCGCCGGAAATATCGTCGGTGCGCGTGTCGATGGTGAGGATATCGTCCATACGCGCCGGCGAACGGAAGTCGATCTCCATGCGCCGCACCACCCAGACGATGCGCTCGCCATGCTTGCCGTCCAGGAGTTCGGTGTGGTGGACGCCGGTCAGTCTCAGATAGTCGGAGCGCCCGCGTTCGAGGAATTCGAGATAGCGCGCATGGTAGACGACGCCGGAGAAATCCGTGTCGGCATAATAGACCCTCGCCATCAGCCGGTGGCCGAAGTCCGTCAGCGCGCCGGAAAGCCCGGCGCCGAGCGCCGCCGATTCACCATGATCGTCCATCGCGCTTTCCTTTTCAGGCCCGAACAGGCACCTAAAGCCCTCGGACTTTAGGCATTTTTCTGTGCGTGTCGTTGTCCCAAAAACCGCTGCGCACTTTTGGGCGATACGCACTGTTTTCGCGCGGGAACGGGATGGCATTGTTGGGCACGATGATCAAGACCTTGATGGCGGCGCTGCTTGCGCTTGGCCCATTGGCGTTGCCCGCCGCAGCGGCGACCTTCTCGATGAAGCGCGGCCTCAATCTCGACCAGTGGGTCACCTGGCCGGTCGAGGACACATGGGGCGAGCGCCAGGCGATCCTGCCTTACCCGGAATGGCGTAAGTTCCTTAAGGAGGACGACCTCAAGGCGCTCAAGGGCGCCGGCCTCGACTTCCTGCGCATGCCGGTCGATCCCTCGCCCTTTCTTTCGGACCGCACCACAGCCCTTCGCGACGACCTCTATGCCAGCGTGCTGGCCTCCGCGCGCATGATCAACCGTGCCGGCCTGAAGGTGATCGTCGACCTGCATCTGATCCCCGCCGGCGGCAACCGCAAGATCGGCATGAGCGAGGTGATGCATGACCCGGCCGTCTTCGATGCCTATGCCGAGCTGGTGCGCAAGATGGCGCGGACGCTGGCCAGGGAGGATCCGAGGCTTGTCGCGCTGGAACTGATGAACGAGCCGCTGGCCGATTGTGAGGCGAACGGCACCAACCTTTGGCCCGACCGCCAGAAGCAGCTGTTCGCCGCCGCGCGCGCCTCCGCCACCAGGCTCACGCTGGTGCTGAGCGGCGGCTGCTATTCGAACGCGGAGTCGCTGGCCAGGATCGACCCCAAGGCGATCGCCGATGACAACATCATCTGGACCTTCCATTCCTACGACCCGTTCCTTTTGACGCATCAGGGCGCAAGCTGGGCCGGCGACTTCATCCCCTACGTAACCGGCCTGCCCTATCCGTTGACGGCTGTGCCGAAGGCGCAACTCGACACGGCGCTGAACGCGATCCGCGACCGGATCAGGGCCGAGGCGCCCCGGGCGCGGCGAAGCGGCCTGCTTAGCTATCTCGACGAGCAGGTGGCGACGACGGACAGTCCTGAAAAGCTGCTTGGCGTGATGGATGCGCCGTTCGCGACGGTCGACGCCTGGGCGAAGGCCAACGGCGTCAATCCGCAGGACATCACGCTCGGTGAATTCGGCATGATCCGCAAGGAATACGGCAACAGCTTCGTCATGCCGGCCGCATACCGCGCGGCCTATGTGCGCGACATGATCGCCCGCGCCGAGGCGCATGGCTTTTCCTGGTCGCTGTGGAGCTATGGCGGCGCCTTCGGCATCGTCGATGCGTTCGACGGCGAGAAGGCGGAACCGGACGTGATGGACGTGATCAGGTCGCTGCGCTGAGGCGGCGGGCCGGGGCGACACGCCTCAGCCCAGATCGATCTGCAGGATCTCCGGCCGCACCCCGAGACGAACCGGCAGAATGCTGAAGCCCAGCCCGCCCGACACAATCAGGTTGCGGTCATTCTCCACGACATGGCCGTAGGCGAAGCGATTGCCATAGTCCGAAGGCACGACCGGCGAATAACCAAACAGCCGCACCTGTCCGCCATGCGTGTGGCCGGACAAGGTGAGCGATATCCGCGAGGGCACCTTTGGAAAGATGTCCGGTTCATGTGCAAGCAGGATGATCGGCTCGCTCCCCTGGATCTTGGCCAAGGTGCCCGGGAGATCGTCGAAGCCCTGGAAACTGTCGCGTCCCTTGGCCTTGTTCGGCAGCAGCGCGAGTTGATCGGCTAGCCCGGCGATCCAGAAACCATGCCCGTCCTTTTCCAGCCGCACGACGTCGTTTTCCAGCACCGGGATGCCGACATGCTCGAGCGCCTTGCGCGACTGGGTCGGGCCGGCTTCCGCTCGCTGGGCGAAGAAATCGGTCCACCAATCGTGATTGCCGAGGATCGACAGCACGCCGAGCGGCGCCTTCAGCCCCGACAATGCCTCGGCCCACTCCTCCACCCGCACCCGGCCCGTCACCAGCTTTGTCCCGGCGGTATAGTCACCGAGCAGCACGATCAGATCCGGCTGCAACGCGTTGGCCTCCTCGGCAAGCGCTGCGATCCGTTCCGGCGTCATCCAGGGCCGGCAGGAGTGGATATCGGCAAGCGCGACGACGCGCAGCTTGAGCCCGGCCGGCCAGTGCGGCGGCGTCAATGTGTAGCGCTTCACATGGGTGAGCAGCATCGGCTCGATGCCGACCGCATAGGCGCTGAGCGACACCATGGCGAAGGCCGAGCCGCCGACAAGGCGCAGGAAAGCGCGTCTGGTGATCATAGGTCGCCCCAAGCCCTAGGACTGCGTCAGATAGCCTATCTTAAAGGATGCAATTGCGCCCTCAGTCGGGCCGAGGCGCGCAGATTCTGCGCAGATGGGCCATTGCGCCGCCGAAACGGCGAACAAATCTGCGTTACTCTTCCTGAAACAGGCTGATCTGCTGCTGGGCGATGTCCTTCGGCGGGTCGAGGCCCAGATGGCGCCAGGCGTTGGCGGTCAGCACGCGACCGCGCGGCGTGCGCTGGATGAAGCCCTGCTGGATCAGGTAAGGCTCGATGATATCCTCGATCGCGTCGCGCGGCTCGGAGAGTCCGGCCGCGATTGTCTCGATGCCGACCGGCCCGCCGCCGAAATTGCGCGCGATCATCGACAGATAGCGGCGATCGAGCGCGTCGAGGCCGAGCGCATCGACCTCCAGCCTGGTCAGCGCCTCGTCGGCGATCCTCCTGTCGACATGACCGTCCCCGGCGACTGAAGCAAAATCGCGCACCCGGCGCAGCAGTCTGCCGGCAATGCGCGGCGTGCCGCGCGCGCGGCGCGCGATCTCCACCGCGCCGTCGTCGCCGAGCGGCATCGACAGGATACGGGCGCCGCGGCGCACGATCTGCTCCAGTTCCTCGACCGTGTAGAAATTGAGCCGGACCGGAATGCCGAAACGGTCGCGCAACGGATTGGTCAGCAGGCCGAGCCTCGTCGTTGCCGCGACCAGCGTGAAACGGGCAAGGTCGATCTTGACCGAGCGCGCCGCCGGCCCCTCGCCGATGATGAGATCAAGCTGGAAATCCTCCATTGCCGGATAGAGGATTTCCTCGACTGCCGGATTGAGGCGATGGATCTCGTCGATGAAAAGGACGTCGCGCTCCTCGAGATTGGTGAGCAGCGCGGCGAGATCGCCGGCCTTGGCGATAACCGGACCCGAGGTCGAGCGGAAATTGACTCCAAGCTCGCGCGCCATGATCTGCGCCAGCGTCGTCTTGCCGAGTCCCGGCGGCCCGACGAACAGCACATGGTCGAGCGCCTCGCCACGGCTCTTGGCGGCATCGACGAAGACCTTGAGATTGGCACGCACCGCCGCCTGGCCGACGAATTCGTCGAGCGACTGCGGCCGCAAGGTCTGGTCGGCATCCTCGCCGCGCTTGTCGGGAGCAATGAGGCGGGGCGAAAGGGTCATGCCGCCTTCCTTGCATAGGACCGATGGCGGGACAAGCGTCGCTTCACCGCGCCAGTTCCTTCAGGCCGAAGCGGATGAGCTTGGACGCATCCGCGCCCTCGCCGGCCGATTTCAGCGCAACCGAGACCGCGTTCGCGGCAATGTCGCGCGAATAGCCGAGATTAACGAGCGCCGAGACCGCATCGGTGATCGGTGCGGCCGCGACACCTTCGCCAAGCTCCTGCTTGAGCCCGATCGTACCACTGGCCGCGCCCGCATAGGCTGGCGCTTTAGTGCGCAGTTCGGTGACGATGCGTTCCGCCACCTTCTTGCCGACGCCTGGCGCTCTGGAAACCATGGCAATGTCGCGCAGCGCGATCGCGTTCGCGAGGTCGGCCGGCGCCAGCGTCGATAGGATGGCCAGCGCCACCTTGGCGCCGACGCCCTGCACATTGTTCATCAGAAGGCGGAACCACTCGCGCTCCAGCCCGGTCTGGAAGCCATAGAGCCGGATCATGTCCTCGCGCACATAGGTCTCGATGAACAGCACCACCGCCTCGCCGGGCGAGGGCAGCGCGGCCAGCGTCCGCACCGAGCAATGGACGACGTAGCCGACGCCATGCACGTCGATGACGCAGCTATCTTCGTCGATCTCGTCCAACGTGCCTTTCAGCTTGCCGATCATGATTGTCCCCTCACGCCAGCGCGGCCATGCGGTAGGCTGTGCTCGGGCGGTGATGCGCATGGCAGATGGCGATGGCCAGAGCGTCGGCGGCGTCGTCGGTGTCGAAGACAGCCTTCGGCATCAGCACCTTCACCATCATGTGGATCTGCTTCTTCTCGCCGTGGCCGACGCCAATAACCGCCTTCTTGACCGCATTGGGGGCATATTCGGCCACCACCAGCCCGGCGCGCGCCGGCACCAGCATGGCGATGCCGCGCGCCTGGCCGAGCTTCAGCGTCGCCGTGGCATCCTTGTTGACGAAAGTCTGCTCGACCGCAGCCTCGTGCGGCATGGCCTGGTGCAGCACCTCGGTCAAGCCGTCATGCAGCTGGCAGAGTCTTGTCGCCAGCGACTCCTTCTCGTCGGACCGCACCGTGCCGGATGCGATGAAGCGCAGCGAATTGCCCACGCTGTCGATAATACCCCAACCGGTGCGCCTCAGGCCCGGATCGATGCCGATGATGCGAATCGCTTCCCCCATGCGCCAAGTCTAGCCGTGGCGACAAGCGATGCCAGCAAAATGTGAACAAACCGGAAACAATTGCAATCTCGGCTATGCGCCGTTTCCGTAAAACAGCGAGATGCCTAATTCGTCACGCGGCGGATGGTTTTCGACAGCCGCGTGAGAAATGCCGGCCTGGACGACGCGACCAGCTTCCATGCCAGGACTGCATTGCCCATGCGCCGCGGCAGGATTCCGATGCAAAGGAACCAGGCCGCCAGAGCTGCCCGCCGCCGCCAGGATGCGTTCATTTCCAGGCTGGCGGCGGCGCCCGCTCTTGCCAGTCCCAGCCGGGAGTCGGTGGCGACCGGATGCTGGGGCTCGTCGACGCAGAGCGAAGCCAGCCGTTCTTCCAGATGCACCGGATCGCGAAGGCCGGCATCGGGCGGCACGGTCAAGCCGATCTCGGCCGCCCGGCCGGACAAGGCTTCGAGACGCCGGAAATCATGCTGCACCCGCCAACGCGCCCGCTCGGCAAGCTTTTCGGCAAAGACCGAATGATTGGCACCGTGGATGCGGTAGGCGCCAAGGCAGGTATCGATGGATTTCACCTCTCCGTGCAGCGGCGCCAGCGTCGCGAGATAACCGTCGGCGCCTTGCCGGAAATCGCTTTCAGGCATCGGCATTATCGTTTCCAGCGCCTCGCGGTCGAACGCCAGCCCGCTTGTTACCGTCGTACGGTACCGCCCTTTGCGCAGCAATTCCGGCACGACGTCGCCTGAATCGAACGGCTGTTCCGGCGGTGGAAAGACATCCTTGATATACTGGTCCTCATCAACGAGATGCAATCTGAATTGCGCTTGGGCGACATCCGCATCCCACTCGTCCAGAACCTCGGAGACGGCGTTCGGATAGAGATAGTCGTCGGCGTCGAGGAAAAGGACGATCTCTCCGGTGCTCGCCTCGAACCCGGTATTGAACGCAGCCGCATGTCCGCCATTCCTGCGCCTCAGGCACGGACGGATTTTGTCGCCGTAGGATTCGATTACGGCCACCGATGCATCCGTCGATGCGTCGTCGACGACCACGACCTCGACATTTCGGTGGTCCTGCTCCAACGCGCTGTCGATGGCGCGTCCTAGAAACTGTTCGTAATTGTAGTTGGGGATGATGATCGATACCGGGATGCGGTCCAATGGCGAATGCACGGGATCAAGCCTCGCAATCTGCTTTGGTCACAGTGACGGTGGTTTTCTTGCAGAACCGGCTCGGGTCGACCCGGCTGCGGCGAACGGCTCCAACTAGGGGCCTATCGCTTCAAGGCAAGTGTGATCTTTCCCGCGAAGGCCGGCACAGCCTTCAATACGGCGATGGCTGCCGCAGTTTCGACGAGCGGCCGGAGTCGCAAGCGTTGAACTTGCAGCCAAAGCCACGGCCAAATTACCGCCTGATCAAGGATATGCCGCTACCGCTATCGTTTTTTGCAAACGCGGTTTCAGCCGCGCGCGAACGCGGTATTCAAAAGGCTGATCTGGTCGGACACCGGGTTGGCCCGCCGGCTGGGCGCGTGCGTCTCGCTGATGACGCCGCCATAGATTTCCTCGTCCATGCGCCGCACCAGCGACTGCAGGCGCAGCGAGCGCGTCACGAGGTCCAGAAAATCCTTGGGCAGCTCGTTCCAGCCAAGCGCCTCGTCATGCGCGGACGCGGTGTCGAGACGCACCTTGGATTTCTCCGAAGCCACCTGGTCGCGCGTCATCTCGCCGGAATTCGCTGCCCGCTGCAAAAGCAGCCAGGAGGCGACCTGCATAAGCCTTGTGGTCAGCCGCATCGATTCGGCCGCATAGAGCGTCGCCGCCGTGCGCGACAATTTCTTGGCTTCGAGCCTGCCCTTGCCATCGAGATATTCGGCGGCCTGTTCGACCAGCCCCATGCCTTCCTGGTAAAGCGGCTTGAAGGATTGGGAGAAAACCCGGCGCTCCGCCAATTTGATGGTTTTCGCGCTGCCCTTCGAAGGCTCGTTCATCGATACGCCCCTGCACTGCCGCAAGCCGATTCGGCATCCTTGCCGACGCGGCCCGCACCCTAAATGACTGAGGCTTGAAAATGCGCTTCGATGCCAATGAAGGCAAGCGCATGTTTAACAAACGGTTAACGCCGGGCCGGTTCCGGCCATCCGCAAGCGGATGGCATCAGCCAGCCGGCAGCGGATAAAAAAAGAGCCGCGGATAAGGCGGCTCTCAGGAGTTTAACAGGGAGGCGTCAAACAAAGTGGCTCCAACCACTCGGTAAGAATCCAGCAAAACTGGATGGGTGTAGTAAACGCCTGTAAAGCTTAATGAACCCTTAACGCGGCGGCGATTTTTTAAGCGAACGCGCGCTCCTGTGCCGGAACAGGACAGCGGATTCGCTGCCCGGGATCGTCCGAGCACCGGATTTCGGGCGCCGATCGTGGCGGCGGTAACATGTTTGCTGCTGCCGCGGCATCGTTCCGAAACACGCGCCACGCAAAAGGCCGCTCCACAAAGGCGGCGCGCAAATCTGCGCCGCTTGAAATCAGGCAGGATATCCGGAGCAAACCATGGATTGGTATTCGATCGTCAAATTTCTTCACGTCGTCTCGGCTATTTTGTGGGTCGGCGGCGGCTTCGTGCTGTTCCTGCTCGGCGTGCTGGCCGAGCGCGCCGGCAACATCGAGGACAAGCTGCTGGCTATACGCGCCAGCGGACAGCTCGGCGGCCGGTTCTTCGCGCCGATGTCGATGCTGACGCTGGTCTTTGGCCTCATCATGTGCGGCTTCTGGGTCGGCTTTGCCGACCTGTGGATCGTCATCGGCCTCGTCGGCTATGCCACGACCTTCTCGATCGGCATGCTGATCTTCAAGCCGACCGGCGAGCGCATGGGCGCCATGATCGCCGAGCAGGGCGTGACGCCGGCCGCCCTCTCCATCGGCCAGCGCATGATGAACTGGGCGCGCCTCGATTATGCGGTGATGCTGGTGATCATCGCCGACATGGTGCTGAAGCCCACTCTGCACGACGTCGGCATTCTTGCCGGCATGGCGATGGTGGTCGCGCTGGGCGCCGCGCTCGCCTTCGGTGGCAGCCGCCCAGATGGTGCCGAGCGCCGCGTGACATTAAGGCGCTCGCCCGAAGGCGCGTTGAGATTCAGGTCAGGCCGAGTCGAAAGTGGTGATTTCCGAGAACGGGAGCGGAGCGTACTTTAAGTACGTGAGCACCGGAAGCGCAGGAAATCGCCATTTGCAGGCCGGCCTCACCTGAATATCGACGCGCCTCACATCAGGCCGGCAATGCCGTCCCAAAGCAGCTTGACGGCGACCACCGCGACGGTGGCGTAGGTGAACGGATAGAAGATCTCCGGCCGCATGCGGCGCACCAGCCACGCACCGGCGATGGTCGACAGCGGCGCCAGCGGCATCAGCACCGCCGAAGCGGTGAGATTGGCGGTGTCGAACTGGCCGAGCGCGAAATAGGGGATGAGCTTCAGCGCATTGGTGGCGGCAAAGAAGATCGCCGCCGTTCCCGACAGCACTTTCGGATCGAGCCGTATCGGCAGCGCATAGACCTGGAAGGGCGGGCCGCCGACATGGGCGACGAAGCTGGTGAAGCCGGCGACAGCGCCCCAGAAGGCGGCGGCAATGCGGTTCGGTTCCGCCACATGATCGGCGCCGTGACGGAACTGCAGGTAGATCCAGCGCAGCACGAACACCAGCGCGACGGCGCCGACGATCAGCCGCACCATCTCCTCTGTGACCAACGCCGCGGTCAACCAGCCGAGCCCGATGCCGATGACGGCGCCGGGCATCATGTCAACCAGCATCCTGCGGTCGTAGACGCCCCACCAGGTCCACACTGAAACCACGTCCATCAGGCACAGGATCGGCAGCAGGATGGCGGCCGCCTGAACCGGCGGGATGGTCAGAGCCATCAACGGCACGCCGACGAAACCGACAGCGCCGCCGAAGCCGCCTTTCGACAGGCCGACAAGGATCACCGCCGGAATGGCAGCAGCATAGAACCACGGGTCGCTGAGCAGGCCTGACATCGGCAAAGGAAGGTTGGAGGGGGCGGGAATTCAGCCATAGCGCAGAACGGCGCCGCCGGGATAGTCATTTAATGCCGGCGCCGCTATTGCCGGCCCGATATCGACGTGCGCGACGATGCTCGACCGGTCCTCATGCGCCGCATAGCCGACTGTTCAAGCCGCTCCCTTTGCTCTATGCCGCAATGCAACCATCTTCGCCCGGCATAGGCGAAACCGGGATCGAAGGCCAATGAACGAAGCAACTCCTCCCAACCGCTGCCGCATCGTGCTGATCGCGCCGCCACTGGTGCCGGCGGAGCAAATCTGCGCGGCGTTCGACGGTGGCGACGTCGCCTCGTTGATTCTGCCCGACAACGGCATGGACGATGCCTCCTTCCAGGCCTTCGCCGAAAGGATCGTGCCGATCGCTCAAAGTGCCGGCGTCGCCGTCATCATCGCCGGCGACAGCCGCATCGCCGGGCGCGTCCAGGCCGATGGCATCCATGTCGAAGTGAAGCCCGCGGAACTCGCCGAGACGATCGAGCGCGTGGCCGGCAAGATGATGGTCGGCGCCGGCGGCGCCAAGACGCGCGACGAGGCGCTGGGCCTCGGCGAGGAGCGGCCCGACTATATGTTCTTCGGCCGTTTCGGCTATGACAACAAGCCGGAGCCGCACCACCGCAACCTCGCGCTGGGCGAATGGTGGGCGGAGATGATTTCGATCCCCTGCATCGTCATGGCCGGCTCCGAGCTTGCCTCCGTCGAGACGGTGGCCGCGACCGGCGCCGAGTTCGTGGCGCTGTCCAGCGCCGTCTTTGCCGACGGACGCGACCCGCGCGCCGCGATCGCCGCCGCCAACGCGTTGCTCGATGAAACCGCGCCGCGTTTCGAGGACTGACATGCGCCTGCGTGGCCTTTGCCTGACGGTTCTGGCCGGCTTGTTTGCGCAGGCCGCGATGGCGGCTGAGACCGTCCCCCTGCCGCAGCCGCGGCCGGAGACGAGCGCACCTGACAAGAGCGCACCCGACGCAACCAAGCCGGATATAAGCACGCCAGATACTGGCACGCCGGATAAGGGCAAACCGGACACAGCCGCGCCGGACGCCGGCGCGCCGGATCCGAACAGGTTCGGCACCGGCGCGCATATCGATAAGCCGATCCAAAACGCCTTGCCGCAACCGGCGACCATGACGCCGCCATCGGCCGATGCCGTCAATCCCGACCGCTTCGGTGCCAAGCAGCCGGATGCCGCCTACGGCGCCTTCCAGCGCGGGCTTTACAAGACCGCCTACAACCTCGCCATAGAGCGCGCCAAGAACGGCGATCCGGCGGCCGAGACGCTCGTGGCCGAAATCCTGTCGCGCGGGCTGGGTGTGCCGCTCAATCCAGCCGAGGCCGCGAAATGGTATGCGCTGGCCGCCGAACAGGGCGTGCCGGAGGCTCAGTTCCAATATGCGCTGGCGCTGCTGGACGGCCGCTATGTGAAAAAGGACGAAAAGGCCGCTTTCGCGCTGATGCAGGCCGCGGCCGAGGCCGGCAACCGGCTTGCCCAGTTCAACTTCGCCCAGTTGCTCGTCCAGCAGGATCCCGGCGACGACGGCCTTGTGAAGGCCGCCGCCTATTACGAGCGCGCCGCCGCCACCGGCCTTGCCGATGCGCAATATGCGCTGGCGCAGCTCTACGCCAATGGCGTCGGCGGCAAGCCGCATGACGACTCGCAGGCGCGTCTTCTCCTGGCGCAGGCCGCAAGACAGAACTACGACACCGCGCAGATCGACCTCGCCGCCTGGATGATCGAGGGACGCGGCGGCGGGCGCGACCTGAAATCGGGCTTTGCCTGGATGAAACGGGCGGCGGAAGGCGGCAACGTCGCCGCCCAGAACCGTCTCGCCAAGCTCTATATGAGCGGCATCGGCACCGATCCGGACCTGATCCTTGCCGGCGCCTGGTACATCGTCGCCCGCCGCGCCGGGCTGATCGACCCGCAGATGGACGATTTCCTGCAGGGCCTCGACGACGATCAGACCAAGCAGGCGCTGCAGAAGGCAAATCGCCTGCCTTGACGCATGGCGTCACGGACAGCATGTCCGAGCCGCCTTGGGCTCCCTCCCTTGCCTCCCCGGGCAATTTGTGGTCTTGGAGGCGCCAAAGCGCGAGCCGCGCCAGAAAAATCTCATTCCGGATCAGTTCATCATGGCCAAGATCAGTGGCAACGAAATCCGTCCCGGCTATGTCATCGAGCATGATGGCGGGCTTTGGGTGGCGGTCAAGACCAACACCGTCAAGCCGGGCAAGGGCGGCGCATACAATCAGGTCGAGCTGAAGAACCTGATCAACGGCACCAAGCTCAACGAGCGCTTCCGCTCGGCCGAGACCGTCGAGCAGATCCGGCTCGACCTGAAGGATTTTTCGTTCCTCTACGAGCAGGGCGACGCGCTGGTCTTCATGGATACCGAAAGCTACGAGCAGCTCGAACTGGGGAAAGACTTCGTCGGCGAGCGCGCCGCCTTCCTGCAGGACGGCATGATGGTGACGGTGCAGCTTTACGAGGAGCGGCCGATCGGCATTTCGCTGCCCGACCAGGTGACGCTGGCCATCACCGAGGCCGACCCGGTGGTGCGGGGCCAGACGGCCGCCTCCTCCTACAAGCCGGCGGTGCTGGAGAACGGCATCCGCGTGCTGGTGCCGCCCTTCATCTCGGCCGGCGAGCGCATCATCGTCGACACCAACGAAATCACCTACGTGCGCCGCGCGGATTAACGGCAAGAAAGCAGGAAGAAAAAATGGCGCGTTCCGCTCTCCTCAACGTCATGGTCCAGGCCGCGATGAAGGCCGGCCGCTCGTTGTCGCGCGACTTCGGCGAGGTGCAGAACCTGCAGGTCTCGATGAAGGGCCCGGGCGACTATGTCAGCCAGGCCGACCGCAAGGCCGAAGAGATCGTCTTCGCCGAGCTTTCCAAGGCGCGGCCGGGCTATGCCTTCCTGATGGAGGAGCGCGGCGCCGTCGAAGGCGAGGACGCTCAGCACCGCTGGCTCGTCGATCCGCTCGACGGCACCACCAACTTCCTGCACGGCATTCCGCTCTTCTCGGTGTCGATCGCGCTCGAGCGCCAGGGCCAGATCGTCGCCGGTGTCGTCTACAATCCGGCGATGGACGAACTCTACACGGCCGAGCGCGGCGGCGGCGCCTTCATGAACGACCGGCGGTTGCGTGTTGCCGGCCGCTCCAAGCTGACCGACGCGGTGATCGGCTGCGGCGTGCCGCATCTCGGCCGCGGCCAGCACGGCAATTTCCTGATCGAGCTGCGCAACGTCATGGCCGAAGTCTCCGGCGTCCGCCGCCTTGGCTCCGCCGCGCTCGACCTTGCCTATGTCGCAGCTGGACGCATGGATGGTTTCTGGGAAACCGGCCTGTCGTCCTGGGACGTCGCCGCCGGCATCCTTCTGGTGCGCGAAGCCGGCGGCTTCGTCTCCGACATGGATGGCGGACAGGACATGCTGGACAGCGGCGAGGTCGTCGCCGGCAACGAGCTCATCCAGCGCGCGTTGCTGAAAACCGTGAAGAAGCCATTGGCTGCTCGCTGACCAATGCATGTCGCCCAGAACTGTGCAGCGGTTCTGGGACAACGACATCAAAACGAAGACTTAAAGCGCGTCGCCTCAATCCGGTCCAACGCGACGCGCTTTAAGGCGTTCTTTGCGTCGAAAGGACGCGCGGCTTGGGTCGCAAAACCGCAACCGAAGCTTGAAATACTGGTCCGCGACTGCCCAGATTAGGCGTTGCAGGATCATTCATGAACGACGCGCATCCAGATACACAGCTTGAGATCCCCTTTGTCGGGCGCTGGCACTACTCGCGCGCCGAAATGATCGCCGACGGCATCGTTCACGCGGTGGGCATCGTGCTGGCGATCGCCGCCGGCTCGACTCTCCTGGCCCTGGCCGCCTTTCACTCCGGCCCCGGCGAATATGTCGCCGCGGTGTTCTACGTGGTGTCGCTGCTCACCGTGCTCTCGGTTTCGCTGGCCTATAATCTGTGGCCGGTCTCGTGGCCGGCGAAATGGATCCTGCGCCGCTTCGACCATGCCGCGATCTATCTCCTGATCGCCGCGACCTACACGCCCTTCCTCGCCCAGCTCGACAACTCGCCGCTGGCGCTGCCCATGATCGTCATCGTGTGGAGCGCCGCAGCGGCCGGCATCGCCATCAAGATGTTCCTGCCCGGCCGCTACGACCGGCTGGCGATCGTCTTCTATCTCGCCATCGGCTGGAGCGGCGTCGTGCTGGCCGGACCGCTGGTCGAGACGCTGCCGACGACCTCGGTCGCGCTGCTTGTCGCCGGCGGCATCGTCTATTCCTGCGGCGTCGTCTTCTTCGCCTGGAAGGGCCTGCGCTTTCACAATGCCGTCTGGCACGGCTTCGTCGTCACCGGCGCCGGCCTCCATCTGGCCGCCATGGTAGACTGCCTGGTCGTCAACCGGTTCTAGGCCTGTGGCCCGGGCCTATCGGGCCATATTGCCAAGCACCATTCAATTTGGTCACAATTCCGTTTAGAGTCGCGGCAATTCTGCGGCGGTGGCATCGGAAACGGGGCACGGATGGCTTTTCTCAGATCCTTCGGCAGGCGATCGGACGTCCTGGTCTATGATCCGCATAAGCTGTCGAGCCCGCAGGTCTTCCTGCTCACCATGGTGATCTTCCTGATCATCGTCGCATTCATCGCCGCCATCCTCACCCGCCAGATCTCGACCGCCTTCTCCAGCAATCCGGGCCTCAACGGATTGATCGTCGGCGTGCTCGCGGTCGGCATCCTGCTTGCCTTCGCCCAGGTCGGGCGGCTGTTTCGCGAGGTGCGCTGGGTCAATTCCTTCCGCGCCGGCTCCGAAACCACCGAGCCGGTGCTTTTGGCGCCGATGAAGGCGATGATCGGCCGCTCGTCGACGATCGCGTTTTCGACCTCGTCGATGCGCACCATGCTGGACTCCATCGCCACCCGGCTCGACGAGAGCCGCGACACCTCGCGCTATCTGGTTGGCCTGCTTGTGTTCCTCGGCCTGCTCGGTACCTTCTGGGGCCTGCTCAACACCATAGCCTCGATCCGCGAGACGATCGAGGCGCTGGACCCGGGCACCGGCGATGCTGCCGCCGTGCTCGACGCGCTCAAGCAAGGCCTGTCGGCGCCGCTCGCCGGCATGGGCACCGCGTTCTCGTCCTCGCTGTTCGGCCTTTCCGGCTCGCTGGTGCTCGGCTTCCTCGACCTGCAGGCCGGCCGCGCCCAGACCCGCTTCTACACCGAGCTTGAGAACTGGCTGTCTTCGGTCACCGATCTGTCGTCGGACATAGTTGTGTCCGAGACGTCGAAAGCAGCCGAATCCTCCGAGGACATCCGGCTCTTGTCGGAGCGGCTGCGCAGCCTGCAGGAGAATGGCGGCGGCTCCAATCCGCGCGTCGCCACCGCCATGGCCAATCTTGCCGACGGCATCTCGGGGCTGGTGAAGAACATGCGCTCCGAGCAGCAGATCATGCGCGACTGGGTCGAAGCCCAGTCCGACGAGCAGAAGGCCATGCGCAACACGCTGGAAAAGATCGCCGACGCGCTGAAGAAGCAAGGGGTCCACTGACGTGGCGCTGGCAAGACGGCGCGCCGACCGCCGCATCGACTATTGGCCGGGCTTCGTCGACGCTTTGTCGACGCTGCTGCTGGCGATCATGTTCCTGCTTACCGTCTTCGTGCTGGCGCAGTTCCTGCTCAGCCGCGAGATCTCCGGCAAGGACGCGGTGCTGAACCGCCTCAACTCGCAGATCAACGAGTTGACCCAGCTGCTCGCCCTGGAACGCACGAACAGCCAGGACAAGGAGGATTCGCTCGCCAACCTGCAGGCGTCGCTGTCGGCGGCGCAAGCCGAAAAAAGCCGCCTCGAACAACTGCTGGCGCAGGGCGCCGGCGCCGGCGACGCGGCCAACAAACGAGCGGACCAGCTTTCGGGCGAGCTCAGCAACCAGCGCCAGATCAGCCAGCAGGCGTTGAGTCAGGTCGAGATCCTCAACCAGCAGATCGCGGCGCTGCGCAAGCAGATCGGCGCGCTGGAAGACGCGCTCAACGTCTCCGAGCAGCGCGACCGCGACTCCAACACCAAGATCGCCGATCTCGGCCGCCGCCTGAACGTCGCGCTGGCGCAGCGCGTGCAGGAGCTCAACCGCTACCGTTCCGACTTCTTCGGCCGGCTGCGCGAGATCCTCGCCGACCGCGAGAACATCCGTATCGTCGGCGACCGCTTCGTCTTCCAGTCGGAGGTGCTGTTCCCGACCGGCTCCGACGTGATCAACGACGCCGGCAAGGTCGAGATGAAGAAGCTCGCCGACGCCATCATCGAATTGCAGAAGGAAATCCCGCCCGAGATCAGCTGGGTGCTGCGCGTCGACGGCCATACGGACAACAAGCCGCTGTCCGGCACCGGCCGTTATCGCGACAATTGGGAATTGTCGACCGCCCGCGCCACCTCGGTGGTGAAGTTCCTGATCGAGAACGGCGTGCCGGCCAACCGGCTGGTGGCCGCCGGCTTCGGCGAGTTCCAGCCGCTTGATCCCGCCGACACTGATGAGGCGCGCAGCAAGAACCGCCGCATTGAACTGAAGCTCACCGAACGGTGAGCTATTATCATGCCAAGTCACGGGAAGTTGTTCGTCGGCTGAATACTTAGAGCGCCAAGTCGCCGTGACAAGCGCCGAAAACATTATCTTTTTTTAATTACACATCGCAAATCGACGCACCTAACTTGCCGCGCAGGGCCGGGGTCCGCCGGCGATGCCTCGCATCGCGACCCGACGGAACCGGACGGCCCGGAAGGTCGGAAGACGAAGCGGCGCGGCCGCTCTCTTCCTGGTAGGAGGATGCGCCGCCATGCGCGTTTCAACATCTCTCAAGACTGCAACCCTCGCTGCGGTTCTGATCGCGGCTCCGCTCGCCGGCGCCTATGCGGCCGGACATCATAGGGGCGGCGCCCTGGACACACCCGATCCGACCGTTATGACCGGACCACGCGTGACGAGCCTGATCGAGCAGATCCAGGGCGTGAACCAGGGCATCACCGACGCCCGCGAAATGAACAGCATCTCGGCCTCGGAAGCGCGGCACCTGCATATGCGCGCCGCGCATATCAGCCAGGCCGCGGAACATGTCGCGGCTTCGGATCACGGCAGAATACCGTCCGCGCAATATCATGAGCTGCTGCGCAGGCTCGACAATGTCGACCAGAGACTGATGAACGACACCGGCAGCGGCATCATGATGGGCGACGGTTCCGACGGCGGGAATTACCCGAACGGCTAGAGCATTTGCTCCGATCGCAGAGGAAGGGACGACCTGGCGCCCGCGGGACCTGGCCCCGAGGGCGCCCTTTTTCGATCGCGCCCTGCTTCGATTACAGGCCGAGCCAAAGCGCGATGATGGCGAGCACCGCCGGCGCCGTCTGGATGAACAGGATCTTGCGGCTGACGGTCGCGGCGCCGTAGAGGCCGGCAATGGCGACGCAGAGCAGGAAGAACATCTTGATCTGGAACCCGCCGGCGCCGAGATAGAGGCCCCAGATCAGGCCCGCGGCGAGAAAGCCGTTATAGAGGCCTTGGTTGGCGGCAAGCACCTTCGAGGCGCTGGCGAATTCCGGCGTCAGCCTGAACGCCTTGCGGCCGCGCGGCGTATCCCACAGCACCATCTCCAGATAGACGATATAGCAGTGGATCAGCGCCACCAGCCCGACCAGGATATCGCCGACCATTGTCCCCTCCGTCCTTCGGACAAGCATTGACTACACGTCGACGCCGCCGCGCAAGATAGGCTGACCCTGGATCGCCAACCAGGGTTGCCAAGCTTCGCGCCTTGGTATCTTTTCGCGCCAGCCCCTTTGCAGCCGGAACCCGCCATGTCCTTCCAGAAACTCGACCAACTCGGCCACAAGCTCGAAGCGCTGGAGCATGCCTTGGCGATCCTCGGCGCCGACGAAGCAACGCATATGGCGGTCGGCGGCGGCGAGAAGCGCGCCGAGGCGATGTCCTCGCTTGCCGGCATGCTGCACCGCCAGGCCACAGCGCCCGAAATCGGCGACTGGATTTCAGCGGCCGAAGCCGAGCCGCTCGGCGAAGAGCAGCAGGCGGCGGTGCGAGAACTGCGCCGCCAATACACCAATCTCACCTGTCTGCCGGCCGAATTCGTCGAGCGCCAGACGGTGGCGCGCATGCGCTCCGAGCAGCTTTGGCGCGACCTGCGCGCCAAGAACGACTGGGCGGGCTTCCTGCCGGCGCTGGAAGGCGTCGTGACCCTGGTGCGCGAGGAAGCGGCGCTGCGCGCCGACGCGCTCGGCCTCGCCCCTTATGACGCGCTGATGGAACAGTACGATCCCGGCAACCGCGCCGCCGACATCACGCCGGTGTTTGCCGAGCTGAAGGCCTTCCTGCGCGACTTCCTGCCGCATGCGCTGGCCGTGCAGGATGCCCGGCTGGCGAAGCATCCGCGAAAGCCGCTCTCCGGTAGCTATGCCGTCGAGCGCCAGCGCGAGCTCGGCCTTGCCATGATGGCTGCCGTCGGCTTCGACCTGACCCACGGCTCGCTGTCGGTATCGCATCATCCCTTCTGCGGCGGCGTGCCGACCGACGTGCGCATCACCACCCGATACAAGACCTCCGACTTCCTGTCGGCGCTGATGGGCGTGCTGCACGAGACCGGCCACGCCCTCTACGAGCAGAACCTGCCGAAAACCTGGTCACATTGGCCGCTCGGCAAAGCACGCGGCATGGCCGTGCATGAGAGCCAAAGTCTGTTTGTCGAAAAGCAGATCGGCCGCAACCCGGCCTTCTGGCGCTGGGCGCTGCCGGTGGTCGAGAAACATCTCGGCGAAGCCTGGTCGATCGACGACATCCTGCCGCATGTCCACCATGTCGAGCGCGGCCTGATCCGCGTGGACGCCGACGAAGTCACCTATCCGCTGCATGTCATCCTGCGCTACGAACTCGAACAGGAGCTCGTGTCCGGCCACCTGGAGGTCGCCGACCTGCCCCAGGCCTGGGATGCCAAGATGCGCGATTATCTCGGGCTCTCGACCATCGATAATCCGGCTGACGGCCCGATGCAGGACGTGCATTGGCCGGGTGCCGCCTTCGGCTATTTCCCCTCCTATACGCTGGGCGCCATGATGGCCGCGCAGCAATGGGCGGCTCTGACAAGGGAGCATCCGTCCGCCGACCAGGATCTCGCCAAGGGCGATTTCACCGCCATCAACGAGTGGCGTCGCGCAAAGATCTGGTCGCAGGGCTCGCGCTGGTCGACGCCGGACCTGCTCGAACGCGCCACCGGCGAGAAGCTCAACGCTGCCTACTTCACCGAGCACTTGAGCAGGCGCTACGGCAACTGACCCGCGGGTCGAAACCAGCTGGGTGCGGCGTGCCTACTCCGCCGCGCCCTTGAAGGCGCTGGCTCCGGTCTCGAACTGCAGCTTGGCGAGCCGCGTGTAGATGCCGCCCTTGGCGACCAGGCTCTGATGCGTGCCTTCCTCGACGATGCGCCCGCCGTCCATGACCAGGATGCGGTCGGCCTTGAGCACCGTCGCCAGCCGGTGCGCGATGACGATGGTAGTGCGGCCGCGCATCAGCCGCTCCAGCGCTCTTTGCACCAGCGTCTCGCTCTCGGCGTCGAGCGCCGAGGTCGCTTCGTCGAGCAGAAGGATCGGCGCGTCGCGCAGAATGGCCCGGGCGATCGCGATGCGCTGGCGCTGGCCGCCGGACAGCGTCACGCCGCGCTCGCCGACCTGGCTGTCATAGCCCTTGTCGAGCCTGGCGATGAATTCATCGGCAAGGGCCGCCTTGGCCGCGGTCTCGATCTCGGCACCGCTGGCGCCCTGCCTGCCGAAGCCGATATTGTCGCGGACGCTCGCCGCGAAGATGGTCACGTCCTGCGGCACGATCGCGATCCGTTGACGGACCGCGGCCGGATCAGCCTCGCGCACATTGACGCCGTCGATGACGACGCGGCCGCTCTCTGGATCGTAGAAGCGCAGGATCAGCGAGAAGACGGTGCTTTTTCCCGCGCCCGAGGGCCCGACGATCGCCACCGTCTCGCCTGGCTTCACCTGGAAGCTCAGGCCATGCACCGCGGCGCGGTCCGGCCGCGCCGGATAGGAGAAGGACACGTTGTCGAAGCTGATCGCGCCCTTGGCCGTTGCCGGCAAGGGAAGCGGATCGACCGGCGGCCGGATCGCCGGCGTCTCTGCCAGGATCTCCGTCAGCCGCTCGGCGGCGCCCGCCGCCTGCGACAGCTCGCTCCAGACCTCCGACAGCGCGCCGAGCGCGCCGGCGGCAAACACCGAATAGAGCAGGAACTGGCCGAGCGTGCCCGGCGACAGCGTGCCGGCAAGCACGTCGCGCGAGCCGAACCACAACACCGCGACCACCGAGGAGAAAATCATGAAGATGGCGAAGAAGGTGAGGAACGAGCGCGCGAACACCGATGCGCGCGCCGCCTCGAAGGCGGCGTCGACAGCGTCCGCAAAACGGCCGGTGACCAGCTTCTCGTTGGTGAAGGCCTGCAGCGTGCGCACCGCGCCGATCTGCTCGCTGGCATAGGCGGTGGCCTCGGCGAGCGTGTCCTGCGCTTGCCGGGACTTGCGCCGCACCGAGCGGCCGAAGGCGACCAGCGGCAGCACGATCACCGGAATGGCTGCAATCACCAGGCCGGAAAGTTTCGGGCTCGTGACCACCATCATCGCCACCGCGCCGAGGCCGAGAATGAGATTGCGCAACGCGACCGAGGCGGTTGCGCCGACCGCCGACTTCACCTGCGTGGTGTCGGCGGCCAGCCGCGACACGATCTCGCCCGAATGCGCGCGATCGAAAAACGCCGGCGACAGCGTGGTGACATGCGAAAAGACGTCGCGGCGAATGTCGGCCACGACCCGCTCGCCGAGCGTGATGACGAAATAGTAGCGGCTGGCCGAAGCGGCTGCCAGCAAGGCCGCCATCAGAACCAGCGCCGCGAAATATTCCGCGATGAAGGTGGAGCTAGCGGCCTGGAAACCATGGTCGATCATGCGCCGCACGGCTATCGGCAAGGCAAGCGTCGTCACCGCCGCCACGATCAGCGAGATGACGGCGCCTATTACCAGCTTCCGGTAGCGGGTAACGTACGGAAAGAGGCTGCGGAGCGGCCGGACCGAGCGTCTGCGCTCGCTTGCGCTGCCACCGATTTCCGCCATGAGCGTTTCCTCTGGCCGCTTGGCGGGACCGCGCTTCAATATGCGCCCGCCGCGGCCTTGTGATTCAATTCCGGCTGATGTATAGGCTCGCCGACCGTTTTAGAAGCCGTGGCTTTTCATTAGCTGCGGCTTCGAGTTTTAAAAAGGGGCGCATCGACGCAGGCCTTCAGGCCCGTTGCCAGCGCCGGCAGCCAGGAAAACACGACAATGAAGGCCGATATCCATCCCGACTACCACACCATCAAGGTCGTCATGACCGATGGCACCGAATACCAGACCCGTTCGACCTGGGGCAAGGAAGGCGATACGATGAACCTCGACATCGACCCGACCACGCACCCGGCCTGGACCGGCGGCCAGCAGACCCTGCTCGACCGCGGCGGCCGCCTGTCGAAGTTCAAGAAGCGTTTCGAGGGTTTCGGCCTCTAAGCCGGATACATCGGCAGATTTCGAGAAACCCGCCTTCGAGGCGGGTTTTTTGTTGCCAGTTTGGTCCTTCTCCCCGTTCTACGGGGAGAAGGTGCCCGAAGGGCGGATGAGGGGC